>DASYQE010000053.1:0-33678 GCA_036005805.1 Candidatus Polarisedimenticolia bacterium
CTCGGCTTCGATCTCGCCGTCGGATCGATCGAGCGATCGACGCGGCTCGGTCCGCCGCGCTTCGACGACACCGACACCTTCGTCCTGAACATCGGCGGCGCGTCGTGGGACCTCGTCCCGATCGACGCCGCCTCGACCCGCTTCCGCACCGTGCTCGCGAGCGGCTGGCTGGTGGAGCGGGTCCGTCCCGGCCCCTGGGGACTCGCCTCGGCCCAGTTCGTCGCGCGCGATCGCGACGGCCGGCGCTTCCGCTTCGGATCGGCCGCCGCATCCGCCGCGACGGGTTCGACCTCGACCTCGCAGGTCGCCGACTTCAAGTGGGGCCTCGACCGCGTCGAGGACACGAGCGGCAACGTGATGGAGATCGCCTGGGCGGTGGCCGGCCGCGAGCTCTACCCCGTCCGCGTCGAGTACGCCTCGCACCCGGCGACCGGCCTGCCCGCGACCAATGTCGTGGAACTGTGCTGGGAGGAGCGCGGGGATCGCACTCCATCGGCATCCGGTGAAGTGCTGACCCATCGACTCCACGAGGTCCGCACCTACGCCGGCACGCTGCCGGCGCGGCGTTTCACCTTCACCTACGCTTCGATCGGAAGCCTCACCGCGCCGCTCGGGACGTGCCGCTTCGATGTGGCGCCGCCGGGCCCGGTCAACTCCCTTCCCGGCCCGACGACGAACCCGGGCCCGGCGCAGCCACCGTCGGCGCCGCGCATCGCCCCGGCGGAATCGGAGTCGCCCGTGGCCTCGTCCAGTCCGAGCCTCACCAAGCTCGGGAAGACGAGCCCCACACCAGGCGCAGCCCCGGCACCGGTCTCGGTCACGACGGTGAGCGACGAACCCGGCGTCGTCGCCACCGACGACGTGGCCGCGCCTCCGACCTCGCTGCCGCCGGTGCCGTCGCTGCTCGTGCGCATCGATCGCGCCGACGGCTCCGGAGCGCTGCTGCCGCCGATCGACTACGTCTACAACACCACCGGGCAGCCGGCGTGGCCGTCGGCCGGCAGCGCCGGCCTGGTTCCCCCGGCTCCCTTCCTCTATGTCAAGTCGGACGCGGACGAAGACTCGGGGGCGCGGCTCGTCGATCTGAACCGCGACGGCCTTCCCGACCTGGCCCTCTTCGAGGGGCGCCTTTCCGGCTTCGTCCCCTCGACCACCGCCGCCGTCTGGCTCAACACCGGCCAGTCGTTCCAGTACAGCGCCGCCTGGTCGGCGGCGCTCCTGCAGCTCGCGCAGCCGGGCGACGTCAGCCGCATCCCCTGGTTCGTCATCAAGCGGGACACGCGCGACCGGGTCGAGAACGGCGTGCGGTTCGTGGACGTCAACGACGATGGGCGCATCGACATCCTGCGCTCGGTGATCTGGTTCGGCGCGGGCGTGCGCAAGGAGCTCTTCCTCAACACCGGATCCGGTTTCACCGGCGACGTGGCGGCGTCGTACCTTCTGCCGGACGAGCCCTTCGTGGATCTGCAGTCCGAAGCGACGCGCGATCTCGCCGACGATCGGGGTGTCCGGCTGGCCGATCTCGACGCCGACGGCCGCACCGATCTCCTGGTCGCGCGCGCCGAGTGGGGCGCGGTCTCCGAGCGGCGGGTCTACCGCAACGTGCGCACCGGGTTCGCGCTCGACGCGCGCTTCATTCTGCCGGACGAGCCGTTCGTGCGGCACATTCCGCACGGGCACTGCCTCGACACGGGGCTGCGGCTCATGGAGCTGAACGGCGACGGCTTCCCCGATTTGTTCCGGGCGGCCGCGGTGGACGGCATGGTCAGCACGGCGACGTACCTGCACACCGGGCCCCCCGACGGCGTCCATCCCACCTGGGCGAAGACCACCTCGTGGGGCTTCCTCGGCGCGCAGGCGGAGCACTTCGTGCAGATCACCAGCGCCGGCGAGGGCGGCGTCCTCGATCGCGGCCTGCGGGTGGCCGACGTGGACGGCGACGGCAAGAGCGACATCGTCATCGGCCGCCGCTGGAACGGCGGGCCGGTCGAGCGGTTCCTCTTCTCGCCGGCGCCGACCGGCGAGTGGCGCTGGCGCGTCCTTTCCGAGCTGCCGTGGATCTTCGTGGACCGCGCCCTGAACGGTCCCAGCCGCGACACGGGCGTGCGGCTGTCCGATCTCGACGGCGACGGCGGCGTCGATCTGCTGCTGGTGCCCAACCTCGGGACGCCGGCCTGGCGGCCCAACACCGCATGGCGCGGCCGTGCGCTGGTCGCTTCGTGCAGCAACGGCCTGGGCGGCCGCATCGAGCTGAGCTACGCCCCGGCGCCGCACACCGGCGCGATCGAAGGCGGCACCTCCGCCGAGCTGCCGTTTCCGTTCCCGGTCGTGTCCGAGGTGCGGCTCTCCGACGGCCTGGGCCAGACGCTTTCGACCCGGTTCGAGTATTCGGGAGGCTTCTACCACCACGCGCGGCGCGAGCTGCGGGGCTTCCGCCAGGTGATCGCCACGCACCCGGGCGGAGCGCTCCGCACCGAGTCGATCTTCGTGCAGCAGCCGAACCTTGTGCAGGCGCCGCTGCGCGGCGTGATGGCGGAGCGCCTGGAGCGGCGGGTCTCCGACGGCGCGATCCTGTCACGGACGATCCGCACCTTCGATCCATCGGACCTGTTGCCCCCGTTGCGCCATCCGATCGTGCGGGAGGAGACGCGATTCTTCGACTGGAGCACGAGCGACGCGGAGAGCACCGCCTGGACGCGGCGGGTCGCCGTGTCGTGGACCTACCAGTTCGACGAGACGGCCGGGCCGGAGCGGCCGCTGGTGCGCAGCGACGAACGGCGCGAGGGGGACACCGCCGACCCGGCCGACGACCGCATCGTGCGCACCGAGTACGCGAGCGCGCTCGGGGCGGCGGTCGCCGGCGCCGCCTCGGCCTCGCCGTGGCGCCTCGAGCAGCCGTGGCACGAGACCACGCTCGACGCCTCCGGGAACGTTGCGGCGGAGTCGTGGACCGCCTACGACGGCGCGCCCCTCGGCACGGCCGGCGCGCGCGGGCTGCCGACGCGGTTCGAGCGGCGCGGCGGCACCTCGGTCGCGCCCGGGGCGCACGGACCGGGCGATTCCGAAAACCCGGTGACGCTCCGGACCTACGACGCCTACGGCAACCTCGCCAGCGAGACCGACCCGCTCGGCTTCACCCGGCGGTTCGAGCACGGCGTGGCGGACGCGACCTTCACGTTTCCCGAGAGCGAGACCGATCCGCTCGGACGCAGCGCCACGCGACGGTTCGATCCGCGCACCGGCCTCATGACCGAGAGCCTCGATGCCAACGGCCGGTCGATCGTCATCGAATATGACGGCTTCGGCCGCCGGCTGGCGGAGTGGGGGCCCGGAGACACGCGCGAGCGGCCCACCGTCTCGTACCGCCACGAGATCGGCGCCGTGCCGTCACGGGTGCACCGCTTCGCGCGCGAGACCAGCGGTCAGGGCGAGCGGGCCGGCACCGCCGGCTGTCTCGAATCGGTCGCCTACTACGACGGTCTCGGACGCCTCCTCGAAGTCGCCGCGGAGCACCCGGCCGGAAGACTCGTCACCGGCGCCGTGACCTGGGATGCGGCGGGGCGGGTGGCGCGGCGCGCCGAGCCTTTCCTCGCGGCCGCCGGCGCCGCGTTCGTCCCGCCGGCCCCGGCGGCGGCGGCCGTGCTCTTCGAGTACGACGCCGCCGGACGCCTGCTGCGCGCCACCGACGCGGCGGGACAGGTGACGACGGACGAGCCCGGGTCGGTCGTCGCGGCCCGCATCGACCCGCTCGGCCACCGGATCGAGACGACCCTCGACGCGGAGGGGCGCGCGGTGATGGTGCGGGAGTTCGAAGGCGTCGGAGGGGCCGCCGCGCCGCGTCCGCCGGCCCGCTACCGCTACGACGTCGCCGGGCGTCTGCTCGAGATCACCGATCCGATGGGGGCGATGACGCGAGTGCAGTACGACCTGCTGGGCCGGCGCACGTCGCTCGACGATCCGCACATCGGCTCCTGGCGCTCGACGTACGACCTCGGCTCGCGCCTGGTGGAGGAGACCGACCCGCAGGGGCGCGTCACGCGGCTGACCTGGGACCCCCTCGGCCGCATGACGGGGAAGGCTCTCGCCGACGGCCGCGCCTTCGCGTGGCGCTACGACGAGGGGGGCGCCGCGGCGGGGATGATCGGCCGGCTGACGTCGGTCAGCGACCCGACCGGGACCGAACGCTTCTCCTACGACGCGCTCGGCCGCGTCACCGGGGCGACCCGCACGCTCTTCGGCTCGACCTTCACCACCACGACCGCGTGGGACGCCATGGGCCGCATCACCGACCGCACGCTGCCCGGGGCCGTGACGTTCGGGTTCCGCTACGACGCCGGCGGCCGGCTCGCCGCGGTCTCACCGTGGATCTCGAGCGTCGGCACCGACGTGCGCGGCTCGGTCAACGACCTCGTCTATCTCGGCGGCAACCGGCTGACGCGCGAGACGGACCCGGCGACCGGACGGCTCCTGTCGATCCACGGCACGGCCGGGACCGGAGAAACGCTCCTGGATCTCGCCTACGGCTATGACCCCGACGGGCTCATCACCGCCATCGACAACCGGACCGTGGCGAACGCCGTGGTCTCGGAGCAGTACTCCTACGACGGGCGCCACCGGCTGAGACAGGCGTCCGGTCCGTTCGGGACGCTGCAGTACGACTATGACGACGGCGGCACCATCCGCTCCAAGGAAGGGGTGACCCTGTCGGCGGGGAACCCGGCGCAGCCGCAGCAGATCGTCTGGACCTCCGCGGGCGACGCGTTCGACTACGACGCCGCCGGCAACCTCACCGAACGCGCCCGGACGGGAGCCGACCGTCACCTCACCTACGACGCCGCCGGGCGGCTCGTGCGCCTGGAGGAGCCGGCGCGCTCGCTCGTCGTGACCAGCGACTACGACGCCTCCGGCCAGCTGGTGCGCGAGACGACCGACCAGGCGGGACAGAGAACGACGGTCCTGTTCCCCTTCCCCGGCGTCGAGGTGCGCGACGGGCGGATCACGACGAACCTGTTCCTCGGCACGCTGCGGGCCCTCGTCATCGGACCGGACGGCACCGTCTACCACCCGATGAGCGACGCGCTCGGCAGCGCCCGTGTCGTGGCGAGCGCGTCCGGGCAGGTGATCGCGCGGGCGGCGTACCGGCCGTACGGCGACGGGCAGGGGGCAGAGCTCTCCGATCCGATCTCCTCGCTGCGCTATGCCGGGGTGCACCGGCAGTCGGCGAGCGGCCTGCTCGTCATGGGCTGGCGTCACTTCGATCCGGTCACTGGGCGGTTCCTCGAGCCCGACCCGCTGGTCGCGGCGCCACTCGATCCCCAGGCGCTGAATCGCTACGCCTATGCGCGCGACAACCCGGTGAACCTCGTCGATCCCGACGGGCACAACCCGTTCCTGCTGCTCGGCATCCTCGGCGTGTACGCGATCCTCGATCGCGACACCCGCGCCGACGCCGCCACCTCGGTCGCCCTGACCGCCGCCTCGATCGTGCTGACCGGAATGCTCGGCCCGGGCGGCGCGGCGGGCGTGGCGGCCTTGCGCGCCTCGACGCCGGCCCTGTACGCGGCGGCCGCCACCAGCATCCTGATGCACACGCCGCTCGGGCAGGGGATCGTCGACGGCTACGCCGGCGTGCTCGAGGATCTCGGTCTGTCTGCGCGCGCCTCGTACGCCATCGCGGGCGCCGGGACCACCTTCCTGCTCAACTCCCACCTGCAGCACTCGTACGCGGCGGCGATCGCCCGGAACGGACCGCTCGAGCGCGGCGCGTCGCTCGGCGATCGCGCCCACCTCGACCAGGCGCTCGCGGACCGCGGGCTCGACCCCGCCACCTTCGGCACGCGCGCCGGGGATGCGTACGGCACGACGGTGCTGGACCGGCGCGATGCCGCGGGCGGGCCGGAGCTCGAACGCTTCTACGAGCTGCGCGACGAGGCGGGGGGCGTGCCGGGCGTGTTCGGCGTGCGCGATCTCGGCGGCGGCTTCGATCACGGGGCCGCGGCGATCGCGCAGTCGGGCGCGACCACGGCCATCGAGACGCACCGGCATTTCCTCTATCTCGTCGGCGGCATCTCGACGCAGCAGGTGGGGCGCGATCTCTTCGAGTCCGGCTATAGTGCGAGCCTCTTCACGCTCACGGGACGTGCGTCCGATTTCATGATCGAATACTTCTACGGGCCTTACGGCGGCGGCCTGTTCTTCGGGCTCCACGAAGCCTTCTCCGGTCAGAACTCCGGAGAAGATCCCTGATCCGGGCCGACCACCAGAGCCAGCGCTTGAGGACCTCCCCACCCGACCCGCCGCACCCACGGCGCCCACCCGGGGCGCCGCGGCCGTCCCGCACCTCCCGCGGGACGGCCGCACCTTTTCTCGCGGCGATGGTCGCCCTCGCCGCCACGGACGGGACGGCCTATGCCGCGGCCCGCCCAATCCTGGAGCCGGACGGACGGCTGATCTGCACCGGACGACCTGGGAACCGCAGTCTTGCCGGCGTGCTCCCCGACGGCGCGGGAGGCTACGTCGCCGTCACCGCGGATCCCTGGGCCGACGCGGTCAACTCGCCGGACGGAGCCATGGACACGGGGCTGATGCGGATCGGCCCCGCGCTCGAGCCTGTTCCGCTCGACAATGGCAACGGCGTTCCGGATCCGTGCGGCCTGCTGCTCGTGGGCGGATCGGGGCGCCAGGAGCCGCACCAGGTGTTCGACGAAGGGGGCGGTCGCTTCGCGCTCATCGCCTTCGAAGGGCCGTTCGACCTGCTGGCGGGGCGGCCTTTCGTCGGGCGCTTCGACCGGAACGGATCCGGGCTCCTCGGGCAGGGGCTCGGCTTCCCGTCGCTTCCCGGCACGCTCGCCCTCGGCGTCGCCGGCGCACCCGATGGCGCGGGCGGCTGGTTCATCGCCTGGGTGGACGCCGTTCCTCCTCTCGATGCCGACGGCCACGTGGTCGTGCGCCGCGTCGGGTCCGATGGGTCGTCGCTCTGGGACGCCCCGCGCCGGCTGTCGCTCGAACCGCACAACAACCCGGAGAGCCTGTCGGTGGCCCCGGACGGGAGCGGCGGCGCGTGGGTCGCCTGGGAGGAACTCCGCAGCCCGCCATTCGGGACTCGCACCTTCGTGCAGCACGTGGCGGCGGACGGTTCGACCACCATCGCTCCGTCCGAGATTCCGATCCTCGACGAGCGCGCCGCTTTCCCTCAGGCACGGCTGGTTCCGGCGGGCAACGACGTCATCGTCGTCCTCGGAAAGGGAGTCTCGGTCCTGGCGATCCGCCTGACACCCGGGGGCGCTCTCCCCTGGGGGGCTGCAGGGCGTCTCGTCGGGACCACCCGCCTCGGCTGGAGGACCGACGACGTCCTCGCCGTGGACGCCGGCGAGGGCTCCTTCTACATCGTCTGGACCGAGCGGACGTCGTCCGTGGGATGGGGCGAGAGGATGGACGTCCGGCGCATGCGCCTGGATGGAACATTCCCGTGGCCCGCGCAGGTCACGGCGCTCGAGCGCCTCAATGGATTCTCGACCCATCCCGGCGCCACCCTCCTCGAGGCAGGGGCGCTCGCGCTGGCGGCGGTGGACCGAGGGTCGCTCACGGAGCTGATGGATCTCTACGGACAGGTGATCGACCGTCGGGGACGGCTGAAAACGGCGTCCTCCGGCGCTCCGGTCTGCACCGCCGAGTTCAGCCAGCGCACGCCGAAGGTCTTCGCCCCGGCGACCTTCCCCGGCCCCGACCCGGATGCCCTTCCGGGAAGCGTGCAGGCTCTCTTTCTCTGGAGCGATCCGCGCTCGGCGATCCCCGGGGTCGCCGCCATCGGCGAGTCGTTCTTCACCCAGGGAATCACCTTCACCGCGCAGCCCTCGCTTCTGCCGCCGGCGACGCGGCCGCAGATCGCGCAGGGCGAGGCGGTCACGCTGACCCTCGAAGGAGACGACCTCGCTCCCGGCGCCGCCGTCGAGACGGATGCGGGGATTTCCGCCGACAGCGTGACGGTGACGCCCATCGATCCGGATGGGGCGGGCGATCGCCTCGTCGTGACCCTGCGGGCCGACCCGGGAGGCGTCGGCACGCACGGCCTCACGATCGTGAACCCGGATGGATCGCGCGCCGCGCTTCCGGAGGTGCTGGAGATCCGCCTCGACCGGCAGCGGATCGACCTGGATCGCAGCGGCCGCGTGGACGGCTACGACGTGGCGCTCTTCGCCGCCGCCTTCGGCCGCACCCGCGGCGACCGCGGCTATACGATCGCCGCCGACATCGACGGCGACGGCCTGGTGGACGGAGACGACCTGGCGCTGCTCGCCTCCCGGTTCGGCTACCCGGCCGACTGATCCGCCGCGACGCCCGGGATCGCGAAGGTCAGACGTCGTCGCGCAGATCGACGATGCGGCGGGGACGCTCCTCTTCGACGTCCTCGCGGGGACCGGCGAGGGGCTTGCGTCCCGAGTGCACCGTCCGCACCACGAAGCGCGGGCGCTGCCGGACCTCGTTGTAGATGCGGCCGACGTACTCGCCGACGAAGCCGAGCGTCAGGAAGATCACCCCGAGCAGCAGGAACAGGACGATCACCAGCGCCGGCACCAGTCCCAGCCCGGCGCCGACGCCGTAGAGCGACGCCACGACCATCCCGGCGCCGGCGAGCAGGCTCAACACGGCGATCGCCGCTCCGAGCACGCTCAGCCACCGGAGCGGCAGCACCGAGAACGAGGTCACCATGTCGTACTGGAGGTGGATGAGCTTCCACAGCGAGTAGTTCGACCGCCCGCTGTGCCGCGGCGCGTGCGCGACTTCGATCTCGGTGGCGCGGCGGGCGAGCGCGTTGGCCAGCGTCGGGATGTACGGCGACTGCTCGTGGCACGCGACGATCTGCCGGATGACGTCGCGCCGGTAGGCGCGCAGCATGCAGCCGTAATCGCGCATCCGCACGCCGGTCAACGCCGCGGCGATGCGGTTGGCGGCGCGCGACGCGATGCGGCGGAACGCCGAGTCCTGCCGGTTGCGCCGCCAGCCGTTGACGACGTCGTAGCCGCCTTCCTCGAGCAGGCGCACCAGCTTGGGAATCTCCTCCGGCGGGTTCTGCAGGTCGGCGTCGAGCGTGACGACGATCTCCCCGCGCACCCGCTCGAAGCCGCCGACCAGCGCCCGGAACTGCCCGTAGTTGCGGTACAGCTCGAGGACGACGATCTGATCGGGCTGCGCCGCCCGGAGATCCAGCAGGAGCGGGAGGCTCTTGTCGGAGCTGCCGTCGTCGATGTAGACGATCTCGTACGTCCGTCCGAGGGCGCGCATCGCCGCGTCGAGCCGGCGGTGCAGCTCGGGGATGTTCCCCTCTTCGTTGTGGATCGGGACGACGGCCGAGATCGACGGCGGACTCAAATCAGGCCCCCCGCCGGCCATTATGCCGGACCCGAAAGCGCCGCTTCAACCGCCGGCCGCCGGAGCCGCGACGGCTGAGCGCCGGATGAGGACGTAGTCGCTGCTCGTGTCCTGTCCCGGCCGGCTGCGATACCGCCAGCGCTCGACCTCCTCGATGGGGAAAGGCAGGCTCGCCGCCGTCCTCTCGAGGTCCTCCGCCTTGACGAGCGCGAGCGACGCGCCTCCCTCCCCCTCGAGATGCCGCGCCAGCGCCCCGGGGCCTTTCAGGTTCGGCCAGGTGCGTCCGGCGTAGAAGCAGAAGCCGCCGAGGTTCCCTTCGCGGAATTCGTAGAATGCCAGGCGGTCCCCCGCGTCGGCGCGGCGTCGCAGGCTCTCCCCCGCCGCGCGAACGCTCGTGCCTCCGTTGACGATCGAGGGCGCGATGACCGCCGCCGCCAGCAGACACCATGCGGCCGCCATCGAGACGATCGCGATTCCGAGCCGTGACGGCTCGTCCCGGCGGGCGAACCGCACGGCGAGCGCGACCGCCCCGGCGGTGGCGAGCGCCAGGGCAGCGGCCAGGCCCCGATGCCCCGAGACAGCGAGAGCCGCCGTCGCCGTGAGACCCGGGAGCGAAACCGCGAGGATCCCGGCCGAACGCCCGAGGCGCCCCGGCCGGCCGCGCGTCAGCCACCACGCGACGAGCACCGCCGCCGCCGGATAGATCGGCAGCAGGTAGAGGCCCCGCTTGGTGGAGGCGATCGACAGCACGAAGAGCGGCAGCAGGAACCAGACGAGCAGATCGCGGAGGCCGGCCCGCTCCCGCTCCTCTTCTTCGTTCGCCGCCGGCCTCCACGGAGCAGCCCGCAGCGCCACGCACACCGCCGCACCGATCGCGAACGGCAGCAGGATCGACCATGGGAAGAAATCGATGACGATGGCCGGCAGGTAGTACCAGAAGGGATTGTCGTGGCCCTTCGCCGCACCGCCGGTGAAGCGCTGCACGTTGTTGACGAAGACGAACTCGTGGACGGCCGGATCCCCCAGCCGCGCGTGCAGCGCCCGCACCCACAGGCCGACCGGGACGATCGACAGCAGCCCGGCCGCGAGCAGGCCGCGCTTCCAGATCGGACGGAGATCGAGCCGCCACAGGAGCCAGCCGGCGACGGCCAGCCCGGGAATCGCCGCCCCGACGACTCCCTTGAAAAGGAGCGCCGCCGCCAGCGCCGCCACGGCGGCCGCGAGCCATCCCGCCGGTGTCCGCCGCTCGGCGGTCACCACCCGGTGCAGCGCATCGCAGGCCACGAGGATGGCGAGCGTCATCGGCATGTCGATGAGCGTGCGCCGCGCCAGCCAGAACGATTCGAACCCGGTCAGCAGGATCAGCGCGGCGAGCAGAGCGGTCCCGTCTCCGAAGAGGCGGCGGGCCAAAGCGAACGTGACGAACAGGCACAGGAAGCCGGCGATCGCCGGCACGACCCGCGCCGCCGCTTCCGACGGGCCGCCGGCCACCCGGTAGGCCGTCATCACCAGCCAGTAGAAGAGAGGGGGCTTCTCGAGGAACGGCTCGCCGTCGAGGCGCGGCACCACGTGATCGCCGCTCACGAGCATCTCGCGCGCCATTTCGGATTCGCGCGGCTCGTCCGGGTTGAAGAGATCGGCGCGCCCGAGACCGGCGAAGAGGAGCACTCCGCCGACCGCCGCGAGGAGGAGCGTGTCGCGCCGGCGCCGCGTCACCGGTTTCGTCCGCCCGGATGTCCGGCGCGCGGCCAACGCCGTTGCCGACCGTGACATACTGCCGGGCGCGATGATGGGACGAGGGGCCGCGATGCGTCGCGAGAGGTCATGGCGTGCCGGGCCGGCCTCCGGAAACCAGGCCGGCGGCGCGCCGGCCGCCGCATTCTAGGCGATGCGCGTCGGTCTCGACATCGGCTCGTCGAGCTCCAAGGCGATCCTGGTGGACGGCCGCGGCCGGGCCCGTCGTTCCGCCCGCCGCACCTTTCCGACGCGGCGCGATCGCCAGCGCGTCGAGCACGACGCCGCGCGCCTCTTCGCCGCCACGCTGGGCGCGCTCGAAGAGCTCGCTCCGTCCCTGCCCGCCCGCGGCGCGATCCCCTTGGGGTTCGCGGCGCAGCGATCGACGTTCCTGTTCTGGGACCGGGCGACCGGCCGTCCGCTGACGCCGGCGATCTCGTGGCAGGACCTGCGCGCCGCGGCCATCAATCGCGCCGCGCGCGGGCGCGGCGCCAGCCACGGACTCGACATCGGCCTGCTCACGGGTCTGCGTCCCAGCGCCCACTACGCCGCTCCGAAGATCGCCTGGGTGCTGCGGCGGGTGCCCGGCCTGAGGCGACGCGTCGCTTCGGGCGCGGCCCTCTGGGGGACACTGACGACGTACGTGGTGTGGCGGCTGACGCACGGCGCGGTCTACGCCGTCGACCACGCCAACGCCCAGCGGACGTCCCTCATGGACGTGTCGACGCTGTCCTGGGAGCCGCGCCTGTTCGAGCTCTACGGACTGGAGCCGCTGCTCGACGCCCCGGCGCTGCCCGCGCTGACGCCCACCTGCCTGTCGTCGCCGATCGAGTTCACGACCAATGGGCGCCGCCTGGCCCTGCTGGCGGTGACGGGAGATCAGCAGGCCGCCCTTGTCGGCCTGCGCTGCCGGCGCCGCGGGGACATGGCGATCAACTACGGATCCGGGGCGTTCGTCCTGCGCTGCATCGGCACGGGGCCGATCCGCCGCCCGGGACTCCTGACGACGCTGGTGTCGTCGCGCTGGACGCTGTCCCCCGCCGGCGGGAGCGGCGGCGGCATGGCCGCGACCTTCGCGCTCGAGGGACCGGTCAACGCCGCGGCAATCGCCCTCGACTGGGTCGCCGCCCGCATGCACCGCGAGGTGCACACCGCCGATCTCGATCGCCTCTGCGGCCCCTGGGATCCGGAGGCCGAGCGGACGCTGCACTTCCTGCCGGCGATCTCGGGGCTGGCCGCGCCGCACTGGGACGAGCGGGCGAAGCCGCGCTTCATCGGCTCGCTCGCCGGCGCGGGGCTCGCCGGAAGGATGCGCGCGGCGGTCGAGTCGATCGCGCAGCGCTGCGCCGAGATCGCGCTGGCCGCGAAGCAGGCGGCGCCCGACACGGGCCGCGGCGGTGGCGGGGCTCCCGTGCGGGTGTCGGGCGGGCTGACGCGCTGCCGCTACCTGCTGCAGGCGCAGGCCGATCTCCTCGGCCGATCGCTGGCGGTGACCGAGACACGCGACGCGACCGGGGTCGGGGCGGCGCTGCTCGCGGCGCCGATCCCGCCGGGACAGGACCGCGGCGGCCACGGCGGCGAGACCATCATCGCCCCCGTCGCGTCCGCGACTCTCTCGGCGGCGCTGCGGGATGCGTGGAGCCGGGCCGTCTACCGCGGCGCCGTCGATCCTTCGAGCTGAGCCCGGATCTCTTTCTCGAACACGGCGCCCGGGTAGGCCCCCCAGAAGACCTTCGACACCGTCCCCTTGCGATCGATGAGGAAGCTGATCGGCTGCACCGGCACGCCGCCGTACGCCTCCATCACGTCGTTGCTGCCGAGGAGGATCGGGTACGGCGGCTTGAACTCCTGCAGGAAGACCTTGAGGGACGCTCCTCCCGTGTCGGGGATCAGCAGGTCGTCGAGGTTGACGCCGAGCACCTTGAAGCCGTTCGGCGAATAGGTCTTGTGCAGCGTCGCCAGGTCGGGGGTCTCGCGCCGGCACGGGACGCAGGCGGAGTACCAGAAGTTCAAGAGGACGACGTGGCCGCGCTCGCCCGACAGGGTCACGGTGTTGCCGACGAGGTCGTAGAGCGAGAAATCGGGGGCCGGCTTGCCGGTGAAGCGCTTCTGATAACGCTCGCGCGGCGACGCGGGGGCGCCGGGGCCCGGCGCCACGCCGGCCGCGGCGGCGGCGCGCGACGGCCGCGCCGCAACGAAGGCGGCCCCCGCGAGGAGGACCGCGCACCCGAACAGCACGCCCCTCCGGCTCATCCCTGCGCCTCCTGCGCGGCGCCGGAGGCGACCGGGGCCGCGGCCGCTTCACGCAGCCGCGCCAGGACGAAGGCGCGATCCAGGAAGGCGAGGAACCACCCGGCGCGCGGTCCGCGGGAGCGATCGAGGAAGACGCGGTAGATCGCCTGGAAGGCGGCGGTCGTCTTCTCCATGCCCGCCTCCTTGGCCACCTCGTACACGAGGGCGTGGATCTCCTCGCCGGTCTGCTCCGGGCGCAGGCGGTCGGCGAGACGTCGCAGGAACTCGCGCTCGGGCGCGCCGAGATTCCCGGCCGACGCGGGAAGCGTGCGCTGCACCGAGAACTTCACGTCCTCCGGCGCGAACTCCCGCAGCCAGCGCATGGCGTAGCCGGCCCGCTCCTTCACCGCCGCCTCGTCCTCCACCGGGTAGCCGTTGCGCCGCAGGATGACGACGACCTGGTCCAGATCGAAGTCGGCCATCTGCACGACGTTGACCAGGTGGCGGAACGGCACGCCGATCGGCTTGAACTGGTCGGCGCCCGAAAGCGCCATGGCGCGGGTGTCGCGGGAGGTCGAGGCGGCGTCGTCGAACTCGTCCACCAGCGCCAGCAGCGGCAGCCCCGGGTCGAAGTTGATCGAGCGCATCGGCCGCGTCTTGACGACGAGATAGCGCAGCACCTCCGGCGGCACCACCTCGAGCATCCGGTGCACCGACAGGACGTTGCCCTTGCTCTTCGACATGTCCCCCTGTCCGGTGAAGGCGATCCACTCGTAGGTCACGGGGAACGGCGGCTCGGCCTTGAACACCTCGCGGCAGATGCGCGCGCCGCTGTCGTACGAGCCGCCACGGGTCGCGTGGTCCTTGCCGAACGGCTCGACGGTCACGGGAATGCGGGCCCAGCGCGCCGGCCAGTCCACACGCCAGGTGAGCTTGCCGCCGCCGCGCATCGACACGGTGCCGTTCCCGCCGCAGCGGCAGGTGTAATCGACCGTCTCGTCCCTGGCGGAGAAACCCTTCACCTTCGTCTCGGTCAGCCTCTTGCACTGCGCGCAGATGGGATTGAAGGGCGACCAGTCGTCCTCCATCTCGCGGCCGGTGCACTCGTGCAGGATGCGGGCGATGTCGTTCCGACCCTGGAGGGCCTGGAGGATCTGCGGCACCAGCATCCCCGACTTGTACATCTGGTCGGCATAGATCACCTTCACGTCGATGCGCAGGCGCTTCAGCGACTCGAGGAACGGCTCGAGGTAATGCGCCGCATACGACGGGTGCCTGCCGCACGGGCAGGGGATTTCCGACAGCGGCGCCCCGATGAGCGGCTCGTAGAGCTTGCGATCGAGGAACGGGTAGACCTTGCGCAGCGGGTCGAAGTTGTCGGCGACGTAATCGAGCACCACCTCGGCGCCCTTCTCCCGCAGCGCCCGCGCCACGATGTCGGCGGTGATCACCTCGCGCAGGTTGCCGATGTGGATCTCCCCCGAAGGGGAGATGCCGGTCGAGATCTCGTGGCGGCTCCCGACCGCCGCGATCTGCGCCGCGGTCTCGTCCGCCCAGTGCTTGTCGCGCACGTGTGTCGTCATCGGCCGGACGGCCGCGCCGTCCCGGGGGGCCCGGGCCTGGCTACCGCGTGGAAGTTCACCGTCACCTTGTCGTCCAGGACGAACCAGAGGAACTTCGGGATCGGAATGGAGAACTCCGTCAGCGTGAACGCCGCGGTCCCATCGGCCGTCAGGAGGGCGCCATCATACCCGACCATCACCGGAATCTTGAGGGTCCGCTCCACCCCGTGCAGGCTCAGCTTCCCCTCCACCTCGAAACCCCGGGTCTCTCCCGGCTTCAAAGGCTCCGCCTTCGCCGTCGTCGCCTTCACCGACTCGAAGCGGATCTCCGGGTATGTCTCGGTCTCGAGGTGCGAGTTGCGCATGGTGCGGTCCCGCAGCCGGTTTCCCGTGACCATGGTGGCCGCGTCGACTTTCAGGGTGACGCCCCCCCCTTCGTTCGGGTGCTCCGGGTCGAGCCGCACCGTGCCTTCGAACTGGGTCGCCGTCCCTTCCACCACCTCTCCGGGACGGGTCACGGTGAACCCGAGCTTCGACCCGGTCGCGTCGAAGGCGAAGGTCCGCGCCCCCGGCTGCGCCGTCGCCGGTCCCGAAGCCGCCGCGTGCGTCTGCGGCGCGGCCGCTCCGCGGGCAGGAGCCGCGGGCTCGCCGGCGATCAAGAGGACCGGGAGCACGGCGAGAAGCCCCGGCACCGCCCGGCAGGCGCGGCGCAACGAAAGGATGGTGCGTGTCACGAGGGTGGGCGCCCCGGAAGGAAGCGCGGCCGGTCGGCCATCGCGGCCGCGTACTCCGGACGCGCCAGGAGCGCCGCCTCTTCGGTGCGGACACGCGCGAACAGGACGGCCCCGAAGGCGGCGCCGAAGACGACGGCGGTGATCCAGGCGCCGCCGGCGAGCGGCAGCGACAGCAGCTCGCCGACGACGGCGACGTAGTTGGGGTGCCGCAGGAACCGGTAGGGCCCGGTGGCGGCGACACGTGGCTGCGCCGGGACCACCACGCGCATCGTCCACGCCTCGCCGAGCGCCCGCACCGAGGCCCATTTCAGCCACTTGGACGCGGCGAAGACCAGGAGCATCGCGGCGACCCAGGCGAAGCGCGGGGCGCGGTGCAGCGCGACGTGCTCCCACGCCGCCGCCGGGAAATGCAGCGCGTAGACCGGGACCATGAAGGAGAACACCGCCGGCGCCACCTCCGTCCCCCCTTCCGCCAGGAGCCTGCGTTCGTTGCGCAGCGCCACGGAACGCTCGCGCGAGGCGACCGCAACCGCTGCGGCGACGAACAGAAGATACAACGAAGAGGCGGGGGTCATGCCGCCTCTCCGCGCCGGCCCGGTCGCGCCCCGGCGCCCGGCCGGCTCAGGCGCACAGGAATCTCAGCAGGCGATCGGGGCGCAGGAGCGACCGCGAGGCGGCCAGACCCGCCGTGACCTGGGCCAGGAGATCGGCCAGGGCCGGCTCGCGCTCGAGCCGCGCCGCCACGAAGTCGGTCAGCCCGCGACGGCCGAGGATCCCCTGCAGCACCCGCTCGACCCGGAAGCGCGCCGCGAACGCCGCCCGCCGCCGCGCCTCGTACGGCCGCAGAGCGGCGCGCGACAGGTCGCCGCGCACGAGCGCGTCGTGCAGCGTCTCCGCCGCCAGCTCGGCGCCGTGGAGCGCCGTGCCGACTCCCTCCCCGGTGAAGGGGTCGAAGAACTCCGCGGCGTCGCCGACGAGGAGCGCCCCGTCGGCCGTGGTGCCACGGGCGCGCGTGGCGATCGGTCCGATGGCGCGCAGTGGCCCGTCGAGGCGGGCTCCGCCGAGCCGCTCCCGAAGCGCCGGCTCCGCCTCGATGCGCCGCTGCGCGAAGGCTTCGAGCCCGCCCCGCGCCGGAAGGAAGGCGCCTTCCTTGCGGCGCGGATCCTCGCGCCGAGGCGCGCGGTGCGAAGCGCTCGGCAGGTCGCGGCGCCCGGCGCGGCGGGGGTCGATGACGAAACAGACGTTCGCCTCGCCGTCCGGGAGAGGGTTGATCCCGCAGTAGCCGTCGGACGTGAGGATCATCTCGCCGTGATCGGCGGGCGTGCGCGCGCCGCGGTAGCGTCCCATGACGGCGAAGCGCCTGTGTCCCGGCGCCTGGCGCCGAAGTCCGAGCCGGCGCGCGACCAGCGAGTTGCGGCCGTCGGCGCCCACGAGCGCGCGGATCGCGAGACGGCGCGGCGCCTCTCCCTCGGAGCGGATCTCCACGTCGAAGCCTCCACCCTGTCCGGGAACGACCTCGAGGACGCGCGTCTCCTCGAGGACCTCGGCGCCGGAGCGGCGCGCCCCCGAAAGGAGAACCGCGTCGAGCGCCGAGCGGCGCAGCGCGAAGCCGGGACCCGCCGCGCCGAAGCGGCCATGGACCACGGCGCCGCCGCGGGCGACGACCGCCATGCCGGCCGGCCGGAGCGGCCGCAGCGCCTCGACCGCCGCGCGCACGCCGAGCCTCTCGAGGCACGGTCCGACGGAGGGAGGCAGGAACTCGCCGCAGATCTTCTCGCGCGGGAACAGGGCCGCCTCGCACACGACGACGTCGTGCCCGAGACGCGCCAGGTGGGCCGCCGTGGCGGCCCCGGCCGGACCGCCCCCGGCGACCAGGATTTCGCGCGACGTCATCCGTCCCATCGCCGCACCACGAGCGCCGCGTTCTTCGATCCGAACCCGATGCAGTTGCACAGGGCGACCCGGACATCGTGCCGCCGGGCCTGATTGGGGACGTAGTCGAGATCGCAGTCCGGATCCGGGTGCTCGTAGTTGATGGTCGGCGGAACGAATCCGCCCCGCATGCCGAGGATGGTCGCCGTCACGCCCATCGCACCGCACGCGCCCTGCGGATGGCCGACCAGCGACTTGGTCCCCGAACACGGGACGGACGAGGCCTTCTCCCCCAGCAGGTTCCGCACGGCGCGGGTTTCGACGCGATCGTTCTGCGGCGTCGAGGTGCCGTGGAGGTTGATGTAATCCACCTCCCCGGGCTCGACCCCGGAGTCCGTGAGGGCCAGGCGCATCGCCCGGGTCGATTCCTCCCCCTCGCCGTGCATGTGGACGCGGTGGTGGGCGTCGCAGGTCGAGCCGTAGCCGGCGATCTCCGCCAGGATCGTGGCGCCGCGCGCCCTGGCGTGCTCCGCCTCCTCGACGACCAGGAGCCAGGCTCCCTCGCCGAGCACGAAGCCGCTGCGATCGCGATTGAAAGGACGCGACGCCTTCTCCGGGCGATCGTTCCATCCCGTGGCGGCGGCCCGCATGCGGCAGAACCCCTCCATCATGCCGCGCGTGATGCAGGCCTCCGCGCCGCCGGTCAGCACCATCGGCAGGTCCCCCCGCTCGATCAGGCGCTGGGCGTACCCGAGCGCGTCGGTGCTGCTGGTGCACCCGTCGCTCAGCACGTGCGACAGGCCGGTGAAGCCGAAGGCGATCGACAGCTCGCTCGACACCATGCCGAGGACCGACGAGGAGATGGCGAACGGATTGACGCGATGGATGCCGTCCCGGTAGTACGCCTCGTACTGGCGCTCGGCGTAGTCGATGGCGCCGGCGCCGCTGCCCACCACGACACCGATGTCGGTGCGGTGCGGTCGCTCGCGCCCGGCGTCGAGCCCGGCGGAATCGAGCGCCTCGCGGGCCGCCGCCAGGGCGAGCGGGACGATCCGCCCGACACGCGGACGGTCGGCCGGCGCGAGGAAACGGTCCGGCTCGAAGCCGGGCACTTCCGCCGCCACCTGGCAGGGGAGATCCCCCGGGTCGAAAAGGGAGACACGCCGCACCGCGCTGCGTCCTTCGAGGAGTCCGAGGCGGAAGGCCTCGACCCCCACCCCAAAGGGGGTGACGGCTCCGAGTCCGGTGACGACCGCACGGCGCTGAGGCATTTCTTCGTTTCCTCGCGTACCCCGCGTCCCGGCGGGCCCTGCATCGTGTCGTTCGGGGCGGGCGAGTCTAGCACCCGTGTCTCACGACCGGCGAAGTCGGATCCGTACTGTCAGGTACAAAACGACTTGACGGCGCGCGCCCGACGTCGTAAATGGTCGGCGCGAAACCCGCACAGGACGTCAGGTTTCCAGCCCATCGGCCCGCCGCGGACGGGGATCCGGCGACGGCACCGGTCGGCCCGGGGGAGAGGCATGTCTAGGCGAGGGGGACCGGGAATGGGAGCGAGTTCGGGACGGCTTCGCCGATTGGCCGTTCCGGGCATCGCGTTCCTTCTGCCCCTTTCGATCTTCTCTTCCAGCCTGGCCTCGAATGGCACGGAAGCCACGGCGACCTCGATTGTCGCGAGCGCCGCTTCCGTCCCTCCTGCGTGCCTGGTGCGGCTCGTAGCCAGGGACGAGAGCGATCGGACGCTGTTCGAATCGGTCGCGGCCGCCACGGCGACACCGGGACTCGCCGTGGCGCCCCTGCACCCTCTGGAGCGGGGGGGCGTGCAGTGGCGCTCGCTCGCGATCTTCCGGGACGATGCCGGGTCCGGCGCGCCTGCGTGGGGCGTGACGACGGTCGGGACCATCGATCGCGACCGGGACCAGGTGCTCCTGCGGGCTCCCGGGCTTCCCGCCTGCGGCGGACGGGACAGTGCGCTCGTCCAGGCGCTCTCCCCCGCCCCGGCCGGGCGTTTCGACGCGGGGCCTTCCTCTTCGGGAGCGACCCCGGCCCCGGGATCCGCGGTCCTTCTGGCCCGTGGGCGCGACGGATTCCGGAACCGCCTCATCGGCGGTCGGGTGGAGCGGGTCGTCAATCTTCCCGGGGAGCGTCGCATGCTGCTCGTGCGCCTGCTCGACGAGCGCGGCGCCGATCCGGGACTCCTCTTCGATCCGACCGGATCCCTCATCGGCTCGGTCCTTCCGGCTCCGGCAGGTGGCGACCCGTCGCTCGCGACCGTGGTCCTGCAGCCGAACCAGCCGGTCCCCGGCGCCGCCGCGGGCCCCGCTTCGGCCGCAGCCGCATCGACCGCGCCCGACGCAGCACCGCCCCGGGACGTCCGGGAGGCCATCGCCGTCGCCCCCTCCCCCTCGGTGCTCGGCACGGTGCCGGGTCTGGTGAGCCAGGCCCTGCGCCTGTCGGGGCCGGCCCGCTTCGACCGCGCCCTGGCGCTGCTCGACGCCGCCTCCCGGCAGGCGGGAGTCACGGCGTCCCTCCTGCTCGAAAAGGGAGTCCTCGAGTTCGGAGCGGGCCGGGTCGCCTCCGCGGTCGAGGATTTCCGCCAGGCGGCAGGGATCGATCCCGCCTCGCACCTGGCGCGTTACAACCTTGGAATCGCGCTGGGCACGGAGGGACGCTACCAGGACGCCGCCGCCGCGTTCCAGATCGCCCGTGACCTCGAGCCGGGACACGGGCGGACCCACTTCCAGCTCGCCCTGGCGCTGCGCGCCCTGGGCAAGACCGAGGAGGCTCGCCGGGAGCTGGACTCCCTCAGCCAGATCGACCCCGTCCTCGCCGGCGAGCTGAAGGTCATCCTCGGCGCCTGAGCGTCGCAAATCAGTCCAAGTCACACATGGACTGATATTTAAACGCCACAATCCCACGCCGGACGTAGCGGCTATGCGATTTTTTAATGGTCGCCTTGCCACATTGTCATCGGTACCTATATTCCCTCCGCCACGGTCCCGGCCGGGGATCGGGTGTTCGTCGCGCGCCCGGACGAACGGCAACGACGCGGGAGGGATTGCCGATGAGATTCAGGGGTACGGCCTGCGCTGTGGCGGTGATCGCCGCCCTGCTGTTCGCGGGACCGCTCTTCGCGCAGGAACTGACCTCCGGCACGATCGCGGGTCGGGTCGTGGACCCGAGCGGTCATCCGGTGGGCGGGGCCGCCGTCATCGCCACCTGCGATTTCGGCACGCGCGCAGGTGAGACGGACGAGGACGGCCAGTTCCTCCTCCCCTTCCTGCGGCCCGGGACGTACATGGTGCGCATCGAGGCCGGGCAGGGGTTTGCCAGCATCGAGCAGCGCGAAGTGGTGGTCGGGCTGAACCAGCGCACGACCCTCGCTTTCATGCTCGAGACCGGCGTCACCGAGACCGTCATCGTCACCGGGAAGACGCCCCTCATCGATCCGAAATCGACCTCGACCGGCACGACCATCGACTACGACTCGTTCTCGACCTCGGTCCCGCTGGGCCGCGCCTTCACCGACACCTACATGGCCGCGCCCGGAGTGGTCAGCGGGCTCGGCACCGGCGCCGGCAACGCCTCCATCGGCGGCGCGTCGGGCCTCGAGAACCTGTACCTCATCGACGGCGTCAACATCAACAACACCGGGTACGGGGGCATCGGCTCCTACAACCTCGTCTACGGCTCGCTGGGGACGGGTGTCACGAGCGAGTTCCTGGACGAGGTGCAGGTGAAGACCGGCGGGTTCGAGGCGGAGTACGGCCAGGCGCTCGGCGGCATCATCAACACCATCGTCAAGGGCGGGACCAACGACTTCAAGGGCAGCGTGGCCTTCTACTCGAGCCCCGGGGCGACCCAGTCCACGCCGACGCCGGTCGAGCTCTCCACCGGCAGCGCCAACATCACCGACGAGACGACCAACGACTTCGCCTTCTCGGTGGGCGGTCCGATCAAGAAGGACAAGCTCTTCTACTTCTTCGCGTACAACCCGGTGGTCTCGAACCAGGACCTGCGGGCGACCGGCCAGGCGAACCCGGCATACGCCGCCGCCAGCGCCGGCGTCACCGCCTTCGATGAGACGACCGCGAACGGCTTCGGCGTGACCGATCCGCTCGCGTTCCCGTCCTCGCGCGGCACGCTCAACCGCCAGCGCATGTCGAACAACTACGCGGCCAAGATCTCCTGGCTCGCGAACGAGAAGCACCAGTTCGAGCTGTCGTTCTTCGGCGACCCGAGCGACGGGGCCATGGGGCCGCAGCGACGCAACGCCGCGCTGCACACCGACGTGGACCAGGGAGGCGGCGAAAGCGAGATCCACTACGGGTCGAACAACGCCGCGCTCAAGTGGAACGCCGTCCTGACGCCGCGCTTCTTCATGGAGGCCCAGCTCGGCTGGCACTCCGGGAAGTTCCGCGAGGACTCCAACCTCAACGAGATCGAGTACAACGACATCCGCAACGTGCAGGAGTACATCCGCGGCGCCAACTCGTACGATCCCGGCGGCGGACCGGTGGCGCTCCAGGCCAGCCCGGTGGCGACCCGCCGCGGCGGCGTCGGCTTCATCTCCGACCAGGACGACGAGAGCCTGCAGTTCTCGCTGAAGATGACCTCGATCGTCGGCCCCCACGAGCTCCGGTACGGCGTGCAGCACGACCGCATGGACTACCGCGAGGTCTCGACCTACTCGGGCCTGTCGATCAACATCGGGCTGCCGATGAGCGACTCGACCGGCGCGCCGATCGACGCGGACGGCGACGGCAACCAGGACCTGCTGCTGATGCCGACCTTCGGCGGGGCGCAGGTGGACGTGCGCAACGGCGTCGGCGCCGACCCGCTGGTGGCCTACGACAGCGCCAACGCCTTCCGCGTGTCACGCGCCCGCATCGGGCCGGAGCCTCCGGCGACCCAGGCGCAGGAGAGCTCGCTGTTCGTGCAGGACACCTGGACCCTCCATCCCCGCGTGACGCTCAAGACGGGGCTGCGCTACACGACGGAAACGGTCACCGGCGCCGGGGACTACACCCTGCCGTTCGGCACCGACACGCTGAACTTCGGCGGGGTCGAGTACCGCATCTTCACGCCGGGTTCGACGACCTTCGGCCACACCGACTACACCTTCGACGGCAACTGGGCGCCGCGCCTCGGCGTCGTCTGGGACGTCCTCGGCAACAACAAGAGCCGCGCCTGGCTGAACCTGGCGCGCTACTTCCAGCGGGTGCCGAACGACCTCGCGGTGCGCGCCTTCTCGAGCGAGGTGTCGATCAGCCGGCAGGACTTCACCGACCGCGCCCTGACGCAGGTCGCGACCGTCCCCGTCACCGTGGGCTGCAACGACGGCCTCGGCGGGACCGTCGGCTGCTCTCCGTCGAGCGGCGTGTCGATCCAGGGCGTGGACCAGACCGTGGTCGTGCCGGGGACCAAGCTCCCCTACGAGGACGAGATCTCGGCCGGCTTCGGCTTCGAGGTGGCGCCGCAGTCGTCCCTCGAGGTGCGGGCCATCTTCCGGCAGCAGGGGCGCGTCCTCGAGGACGTGCAGGTCAACGCCGCGGAGCAGATCCAGAACTTCTATTACGGGACGGCCTACGGGTATCCGTACGACCCGTTCGGCGGCAGCCCCTCGAACCCGGTCAGCTCGACATACTCCGGCGCGCCGTTCGGCGCCTACGAGCTGGCGAACCCGGGCACGAAGACGGTGCCGAAGGGCGGCCAGTACGACGTCCCGGCCCCGAAGCGCGACTACCGCGCCTTCGAGGCCGTGTTCACGCGCCGCATGTCGCACAACTGGTCGCTGTTCGCGAACTACCGGCTGGCGAAGCTCTCGGGGAACTACGAGGGGCTGTACCGCAACGACAACGGCCAGAGCGATCCGAACATCACGTCGCTGTACGACTTCCCCGACACGCCGCTGATGCACGGCCAGTTCCGCTCCGGGATGCTGCCGGCCGACGTGACGCACGTGGTGCACGTGTACCCGTCGTACCAGTTCGACAACAAGCTGCGGCTCGGAGCCAACCTGTCGTGGCACAGCGGCACGCCGCGCACCTCCCTCCTGGCGCACCCGATCTACTTCAACTCGGGAGAGATCCCCGGGATCGATCCGGTCTACGCCTACTGGGCGGATGACGGGCTCGGGAGCCTCGAGCTGCGCACCACGTCGAACCTGACGACGGCGCTGACCGACCCGGACGCGACGCGCCCCGGCGCGGTCTTCCTGCAGTCGTACACGCCGGTCAAGCGCGGCAATCTCGGCCGCACCCCGTCGGTGACGACCCTCGACCTCCACGCCGACTATCCGTTCTCGCTCGAGAAGTCGACGCTGCGGGTCTTCCTCGACGTCTTCAACGTCTTCGACAGCGCCGCCACCACGAGCTACATCGACACGGTGGAGCTGACCTCCGGCGTCACCGACCCCGACTTCGGGAGCGCCGCGTCCTACCAGGCGCCGCGCAGCGTCCGCTTCGGGATGCGCTGGGACTTCTAGAACTCCTCGCACCGCCGTCGGCATCCCGCCTCACGGCCGGGCCTCGGGGACACGTGTCCCCTGCCCGGTGGCCGGCCCCGCCGTCGGCATCGAGGGCGTGACTTATACTCGCGGACGTGAGTTCTCCTCGCGCGCCTCTCCTGCTCGCCGGGGTCCTCGTCGTGGCCGGGGCGCTTCTGAGCGCCTCTCTCGTTCACGTTCGTGATGGGGAGGTCGCCCTGCTGCGCGCGCGGGCGATCGGGCCCGGGTGGCACCTCCGGGCGCCTCTGACGACCGTCGAGCGCGTGCCCGCCTCGGGACATCTCGAGGGGGTCGAGGCCACCGTGACCACGCCCGAAGGTGCCTCGCTCCCGGTGCGTCTTTCCTTCGACTACAGGCTCGATGCGGCGCGCCTCTCCTTCGAGCTCCCGGCCGCGCGTCCGGGCGGAGAACGCGGGACCGACGGCGCGGCCTCTCCGCTGCGCTCCCTGCTCTCGCACGAGATTGGCCGGGCGCTGGCGTCCGAAGCCGCCGCTGGAAAGACGGCCCCGCCGCCGTCCGCGGCGGCCGTGTCCCTGACCGACGCGCTCGTTCGCGGCGTGACCGGGCGGCTGCAGGAGCGCGGCATCGCGATCGCAAAGGCCACCGGAACGATCGGCGGCACGGCGACGACCGCGGGCGCCGCCGCGGCGGCGGGCACGACCGGCGGGACGGCGGCCGTGGCAGCCGGGCCGATGCCGAAGCGCGATGCCACCGGCCTGCGGGTGCTCCTGATCGGGCTGGATGGGGCCGACTGGGATCTGATCGACCCGCTGGTGCGCGCCGGGAAGCTGCCGCGCCTCAAGCGGCTGATCGACGCAGGCGTTCGCGGGCCGCTGCGCTCCTACGACCCGATGATCTCGCCGCTCCTGTGGACGACGATGGTCACCGGGGTCGGGCCCGACCGGCACGGCGTCGCCGATTTCCAGGCGGTCGAGCAGCCGAGCGGGCGGCGCGTGCCGATCACCAGCCGTTTCCGCAAGGTGAAAGCGCTGTGGAACATCCTCGGCGATGCCGGCATGACGAGTGCGTTCGTGGCGTGGTGGGCGTCGTATCCCGCCGAGCCCGTGCGCGGCTTTCAGATCAGCAACCTGCTGGCGTTCGAGACACTGCGGCCGCGCGCCGCCGGCAAGCCGTGGCCCGCGGGGATCGTGTGGCCCTCGGATTACCTCCAGCAGCGCGGCTCGCTCTTGAAGACCGCCGCCGATCTGTCCGACCGCGACATCCGGTCGGTCCTGCACCTCGATGACGCGGCGCTCGCCGCGGCGCGGCGCGAGGTGATGCAGGGACCGGACGACGCGGTGCCGGCCGGAAAGAAGGCCGTGCAGGACCCGGCGGCGCTGGGGATCTCCATCCTGGCCGGCAGCGCCAACTATGCCCGCGTCGCGGCCGATCTCGCGGCGCGACACGCCGATCTCACCGGGGTGTACTTCGAGGGGATCGATATGATGGGGCATCGCTTCCAGCACTGCATGCCGCCGCGCATGGCCCTTTGCCCCGAGGCCGATTTCGCCCGCTTCCAGGATGCGGTCACCGGCTTCTACGCCTACCAGGACCGGTGGATCGGCACGATCCTCGACGCGGCCGGTCCGGGCACGACCGTGCTCGTCGTCTCGGACCATGGCTTCCGCTCGGGCGCCGACCGCCCGCAGGGCGCGCTGCCGTACACGACCGAGCAGCCGGTGGAGTGGCACGACCGGAACGGGATCTTCCTCCTGAGCGGGCCCGGGGCGCGGCGCGGCGCGCGCCTCAGCGGGCCTCCGACCCTGTTCGACATCGCCCCCACGATCCTCGAGCTCGTCGGCCTCCCCGCCTCCGACGAGATGCCCGGGCGCGTGATCGCCGAGGCGCTCGACCCGGCCTTCGTGGCGCAGCACCCGCCGCGGCGCATCCCGTCGTACGAGACGGTCGGAGCGCCGCTGCGGCGCGATCCTTCGCAGTCAGACCCCCAGGCGCGCGAGGCGGAGGCCGAGCTGCTCGCGAGTCTCCGCTCGCTCGGCTACATCGGAGGCGACGAGGGCAAGAGCGACGCGGCCGCCGGCGGCACGGGGGGGTCCGGGAATCCCCCCGGCGCGGATGCGGCCGGCGCCGGCGGAGCGGCGGCATCCGAAGACACACAGGTCTTCTACCACCGCAACCTGGCGACCTATTTCCTGAAGCGGCGCGATTACGAGCGGGCGATCGAGGAGCTGCGTCTCGCGAACGCGCGGCAGCCGCTGCCGAAGACCGACGAGATGCTGGCGGAGGCGTACCTCGGGCTCGGGCGGCCGCAGGAGGCACAGGCCGCGCTCACATCCCTGCTCGCGGCGCACCCGGACCTGGATCCCGAGCCCGTCCTGTGGCTGGTGCGGCTCGCGGCCGGCTCGGGGGGCGCCGCATCGGGACGGACGGTCGCGGCGGAGTACGCGCCGCGCACGGCGCGCAAGCCCGGGCTCGACGATGCCATCGGCGGCCTGCTCCTCGAGACGGAGGGGAAACGGGACGAAGCGCTCGCGGCTTTCCGGCGGTCGCTCGACGCCGACCCGTCACGCGCCTTCGTCGCCGAACGGCTCCTGGCGCTCGAGTCCCCCGGCGGACGCGCGGCGCTGCGGCCGGCGCTGCGGCGCGCGGTCGCGGCCGATCCGAAGAGCGACGCGGCGTGGAATCTCCTCGGAACGTTGGAAGCGGAGGCGGGACAGGGTGCGGCCGCCGTCGACGCCTTCCGGCGGGCGGTCGACCTGGCTCCCGACGACGCGCGCTACGCCGCCAACCTCGGCGCAGCGTGCGCCCGCCAGGAACGCTGGGGCGAGGCCGCGGAGGCGTACGAGCGCTCCATGAACCTCGAGCCGACCGCCCTGTCCGCCCTGCGGCTCGGATCGGTGTACCGGCGGCTGCGCCGGCCGGAACAGGCGCTCGCCGCCTTCACGCGCGCCCGCGACCTCGGCGACGCGACGCCGGCCACCTGGCTGGGAATGGCGCTGTCACTCGACGCGATCGGGCGGCGCGAGGAGGCCTTGCGCGCGGTGGACGCCGGGCTGGCGAAGAATCCCGGGGAGCCTTCGCTCACCCGGCTCAGGAACGAGATCG
This sequence comes from Candidatus Polarisedimenticolia bacterium, assembly GCA_036005805.1. Lineage (GTDB taxonomy): Bacteria > Acidobacteriota > Polarisedimenticolia > Gp22-AA2 > Gp22-AA2 > DASRAU01. The sequence goes on from DASYQE010000053.1 coordinate 27,075, forward strand.
CAGCGCGCGCTCCCGCTCCGCCGCCAGCTGGTGCAGGGGATCGTCCGGGTCGGTCCGCGCCTGCACGTCCTGGTAGGCGCGGCGCGCCTCGTCCACGCGGCCGAGCGCCTCGTAGGCGCCTCCGAGGTCGAGCCACGGCCGGTGCAGCCACGGCGCCGCGCGGATGGCGTCCTGCAGCGACAGGAGCGCCGCGTCCGCCTGCCCCGCCGCCACCTGCGCCCGCCCGAGTCCCGCCAGCAGGTCCGCCTCTCCCGGCGCGCGGCTGAGCGAGGCGCGCAGCTCGTCGATCGCCTCGCCGGTGCGCCCGGCGTCGAGCAACGCCTCCGCCAGCGCCAGGCGGTCGTCCACGTCGTCGGGCCGGGCGGCCGCCGCTTCGCGGTAGGCCTCGACGGCGCCATCACGATCACCGAGGAGCCGCCGGCAGGCGCCGATCTCCGTCAGGACGAGCCCGCGCAGTGGGTCGGCACGCTCGGCCTCCGGCGCCGGCGACCCGGAGGCGGGCGCCGGCCTCTTCGCGCCGCCGCCGTTCGCCCCGCCGTGGGCTCCTGCGCCGCCGCTCGACGCAGCTTCGTTCGTCTTCGCGCGGTCCGCGACCATCACCGGCGTGTCGGGAGACCCCAGCGCGCCGAGCGCCGTCTCGTACAGCGCCAGCGCCGGGCGCACCTGACCCTGCAGCCGCAGCGCCCCGCCCTCGAGCGCGAGCAGACCCACCGGCACCGGCCGATCCGCGCCGCGCGCCAGCATCACCCGCAAATCTTCGAGGGCCCGCCAGGCGCGCGCCGTCTCGCCCTCGCGCAGGGCGGCGAAGGCATCCTCGAGGAGCGCCGTGCCGGCCGGCGGGACGTCGCTGGCCGGGTCGGGGGACGCGAAGCCGTTTTCCGGAGCGGCGAGCCGCCCGTCGAACCCCTCGGGCCACAGCCGCTTCAGCTCCAGGACGCGCTCGTTCTGCACCGGCGCCAGGTTGCGGGTCTCGCCGGGATCGCGGCGCAGGTCGTACAGCTCGAGCGTGCTGCCGCGGATGAGCTTGAAGCCGGAGGCGCGCACCGCGACGACAGTCTTTGCTCCGAGCCAGTTCGACGCCAGGACCGCCTCCGATCGCGCCGGCAGCGGCGGCAGGGTGCCCTCCGGGTCGAGCAGCGCCGTGAGGCTCGTGCCCTCCATCGGCCGCGGCGCCGCGAGCTTGAGCAGATCGAGCAGCGTCGGGGCGAGGTCGAACAAGCGGACCGGCTCCGGGATGGAGCGGTCGCGCACCGTGAGCCCGGGCACGCGCAGCAGGATCGGCACGCGCAGCGTGGCGTCGTACAGGCCGGCGCCGCTCCCCGCTTCGCCGTGCTCGCCGAGCCCGGCGCCGTGGCTCGCGGCCACCGCGACGATGGTGCGGCCGGCGACGCCGAGCGAGGCGAGCCGCTGCAGGAGGCGTCCGATGCCGGCGTCGACGCTCTCGACCTCGGCGTCGTAAGGCTCGCGATGCCGCAGGGTGCGGGGCGGATCGCTCGGGTGAGGCGGCGCCGGATCGGCGAGCTGCACCCACAGGAAGAAGCGGGAGCGGAAGTGATCGTCGAGCCAGGCGCGCGCCGCGTCGAGGACGTCCTCGGAGGGCCGCTCGGCGAGCCAGCGGACCGTCGCCGGCCTTTCGCCTGCGCGCGGCTCGTCGAACCGGTCGAAGCCGCGCGCCAGGCCGGTGGCCCGGCCGACCGCGGCCGTGCCCACGAACGCGGCCGTCTGGTAGCCGGAGGCGCGCAGGATCTCGGCGAGGGTCGCGGTGTCGGCGGGCAGCGCCGCGCCCGGCCGCAGCAAAGCGGGGCGGCCGACGGGCGAGGCGCCGGTCATCAGCGCGCAATGCGCCGGGAAGGTCTCCGGCACCGGGGTCGTCGCCTGCTCGAAGCGGAACCCCTCCGCCGCCAGCCGGTCGAGGTGCGGCGTCGGCGACAGCGGCGCGTCGCCATAGGAGCCGAGGCGATTGACCCGCAGGCCGTCGATGGTGATGAGGACGAGGCTGGCGTCCTCCGGGATGCCGCCGTTGTCAACGCGCCGGACGCGCTTCAGCGTCGAGCCCTCGAGCGGCGTCAGCCTCCATGCCAGCGCCCCGAACAGGGCCGCGACCGCCAGGAGCGCGAGCCAGCCGAGGACGAGAGCGCGGGCGCGCGGCACGGGGCTCATCGGTCGGCGTAATCGTCGAGGAGGATCACCGGCACTTCGCTCCCCGCGGGGAACTCCGCGACGCCCGCGGCGAGGATCGCCAGCGCGTTCCCCCGCGCACACGAGACGAGGTCGGCCGAACCCGTGGTCGGGACCGGATCGGCTTCGACCCGCCCGTCCTTGAAGCGGGCGCGGACCTGCGCGAAGCCTTCGCGGCCCGGGCGCTGCCGGACCGGCGCCGCCAGGCGCGCCGCCACCGCATCCCATGCGGGGTGCGGGTGCGAGGCGAGGCGCCTCAGCGCCGGGCGCACGAACAGCTGGAAGATGACGTACGACGAGACCGGGTTCCCCGGGCAGCCGAAGACCAGCGTCGCGCCGCGGCGCGCGAAGGTGAAAGGCTTGCCCGGGCGGATGGCCACCCGCTCGAACAGGATCTCCGCCCCCGCTTCGCGCAGCACGCGGCCGACCAGGTCGTAGAGACCCATCGACACGCCGCCTGACAGCACCAGGGCGTCCGAGTCGAGGCCCGACTCGATCGCGTCGCGCAGCGCCCGCGGTTCGTCCGGGGCGATGCCGAGATCGCGCGCGTCCGCGCCGGCGCGCCGGGCCAGCGCCTGGAGCATCGGGCCGTTGCTGTTCCGCAGCCGGCCGGCCCCGGGCGTGCGGTCCGCGGGCACGAGTTCGTCCCCGGTGGCGAGGATGGAGACGCGAGGCCGGGCCCCGACCTTCACGCGCGTGCGGCCGCACGCGGCGAGCGTGCCGATCTCCGCCGGGCCCAGGAGGTCGCCGGCGGCGAGCAGGGTCGTCCCGGCGCGCACGTCGTCTCCCCTCCGGGCGAGATGGTCCCCCGGACGCACGGCCCCGTCGAAACGGACGCGGTCGGCGGAGGACCCCTCGCGGCTCTGCTCCACCGGGACGACGGCGTCGGCCTCCGGGGGAAGCGGGGCGCCGGTCATGATGCGGGCGGTCTCGCCGGGGCGGAGGGGCGCGAGGGTCGCGGGGTCCGCACCGGCGGGGATCGTCGCCGCCACGCTCAGCTCCCGGCCGGCGGCAACACTCGCCGCGATCACCGCGAAGCCGTCCATCAGCGCCTTGTCCCACGCGGGCTGGTCGCGATCGGCGCGAATCTCCTCGAGCAGGCTGCGCCCGGCGGCCTCCTCGAGATCCGCGGCGATCGGCGCGAGCGGCTGCGTCGCCTCGAGGACGAGGGCGAGCGCGCGCTCGACCGCGATCATCTCCGGCATGCGCGCGAGTCTACCACCCGCCCCCTGCCGCTCCGGCGCGGGCGACGACGACGCGGGGAATGCCGGCGAGGTCGGGGCGGATCGATTCCAGCCGCAGGCGATCCTGTGTCGCATGGAGGGCGCCGATCGCTTCTTCCTGTCCGGCGCCGATCTCGACGAGGAGCCAGCCTCCCGGTTCGAGGACATCGGCGGCGAGGGCGAGGATGCGGCGGTGCACCGCGAGCGCATCGGGACCCGGCGTCAGGGCGACCCGGGGCTCGTGGTCGCGCACCTCGGGGGCGAGTCCTCCCAGATCCGCCTCGGCGATGTAGGGCGGGTTGCTCAGGATGACGTCGAAGCGCGACGATGCCGCGAGCCCGCCGCCGAGATTGCCGTGGACGAAGACGATCCGGTCGGCCACGCCGAGCGTCCGGGCGTTTTCGCGCGCCACCTCGAGGGCCTCTTCGGAGAGATCGGTCGCCACCACCCGCGCCTCCGGAAGCGAGCGCGCGGCCGCAATCGCCAGGCAGCCGGAGCCGGTCCCCAGGTCGAGGATCCGCGGACGGCCCGGTCCCTGCGGCAACGGCAGCGTCAGGAGCGCCTCGAGAATCCCTTCGGTCTCGGGACGCGGGATGAGCACGGCCGGCGTGACGCGGAAGGGAAGCGACCAGAACTCCTGCACGCCGGTCAGGTACTGCAGCGGCTCGCGCCGGGCGCGCCGTCCCACGAGGTCGCGGTAGCGGTCCGCCGCCTCGGCGGACAGCGGACGCTCCGGGTGCGCATGGAGCGCCGCCCGGTCGACCCCGAGCACGTGCAGGAGCAAAAGCTCGGCGTCGCGGTCCGGATCGGGGACGCCCGAGGCTTCGAGACGGCGGGCCGCCGCGCTTTTGAGGGTCTCGGCGCGGGCGCCCGGGGAGGAGTCACCCGGGCCCGTCACGCTCCGGCGCCGACCTCTTCCTTGAGGCGAGCGGCCTGGTAGTGGGCGACGATCGGCTCGACCAGCGGATCGAGCGCGCCGTCCATCAGATCGGGCAGGCGGTGCAGGGTGACGTTGACGCGGTGGTCGGTCACGCGATTCTGCGGGAAGTTGTAGGTGCGGATCTTCTCCGAGCGCTCGCCGGTGCCGACCTGGCTCCGGCGATCCTGGGCGATGGCGTCGCGCTGTTTCTGCTGCTCGACCTCGAGCAGCCGGGAGCGCAGCACCTTCATGGCGCGCGCCTTGTTCTTGTGCTGCGATCGCTCGTCCTGGCACTGCACCACGAGGCCGGTCGGCAGATGGGTGATACGGATGGCGGAGTAGGTGGTGTTGACCCCCTGCCCGCCCGGACCGGTGGCGCAGAAGGTGTCGATGCGCAGGTCCTTCTCGTTGACCTGCACCTGCACGTCATCCGCCTCGGGGAGCACCGCCACCGTGGCGGTGGAGGTGTGGATGCGACCGGCCGACTCGGTCGCAGGAACGCGCTGCACCCGGTGCACGCCGCTCTCGTGCTTCAGGCGGCTGTAGACCTGCTTGCCGCTGATGAGCGCGATGACTTCCTTGAGGCCGCCGAGGCCGGTGGTGCTCATGGTCAGGACTTCGACCACCCAGCCGCGGCGCTCGGCGTAGCGGCTGTACATGCGGAAGAGCTCGGAGGCGAAGAGCGACGCCTCCTCTCCTCCGGTGCCGGCGCGGATCTCCAGGATGACGTTCTTCTCGTCGTTCGGGTCGCGCGGCAGCAGGAGCTCGCGCAGCTCGGCCAGGAGCGCCTCGCGCTTCGGCTCGAGGGCGGCCAGGTCCTCGAGCGCCATGGCGCGCAGATCGGGATCCTTCTCGAGCGCCCGGGCCTCGCCGATCTCCCCCTCGACCTTCTGGTATTCGCGGTAGCGCTCGACGACGTGCTCGAGGTCCGAGTAGGCCTTGGCGATCTGGCGGTAGCGATCCGGGTCGGCGGCGATGGCCGGATCGGCCATCTGCGCGCCGAGCGAGTCGAACCGCGCCGCGATGGTGTCCAGCCGTTCCCGAAGTTCCATGAGGGCGGACCGCCCGGCGTCAGGCGCCGGTGGTGGCGCCCTTGCGCGGCTTCTTCTCGGCCTTGGGGCGGGTGTTGCCGATGCGGGCGGCCGAGCGGCTCACCTTGGCGGCCGGCGCGGCAGCGGCCGCGGGAGCCGGGACGGTGGCCTTGTAGCGCTTCTCGAAGCGCTCCACGCGGCCGGCCGAGTCGATCAGCTTCTGCTTCCCGGTGAAGAACGGGTGGCACTTGGAGCAGATCTCGAGCCGCAGCTCGGGGTTGGTCGATCGGGTCTGGAAGGTCTCCCCGCAGGCGCAGGTGACCGTGACCACGTGGTACTTGGGGTGGATCCCGCTCTTCATGACGACATCGCTCCTGGGGACCGGGGTCCCTCGCTTCGCTTCCGATCCTGGCTGGATGGACCGGCCATTATAGGGGCCGGCGGCCCTCCCTCACAAGGGGAGGGGTTCCGGCTACCCCATGCTCGACATCGAGTCGAGGAACTCCTCGTTGCTCTTGCTCTTCTGCATGCGCTCGATGAGCAGCTCCATCGCCTCCACCGGCGACAGGGAGTTGAGCACTTTGCGCAACACCCAGGAGCGATCCAGCTCCTTCTTCGAGAGGAGCAGCTCCTCCTTGCGGGTTCCGGAGCGGGTGATCTCGATCGACGGGTAGATGCGCCGGTCGGCGAGCTTCCGATCGAGGTGGATCTCCATGTTGCCGGTGCCCTTGAACTCCTCGAAGATGACGTCGTCCATGCGGCTGCCGGTCTCGATGAGGGCGGTCGCCATGATGGTCAGCGACCCCCCTTCCTCGATGTTGCGGGCCGCGCCGAAGAAGCGCTTGGGGCGCTGCAGCGCGTTGGCGTCGACGCCGCCCGACAGCACCTTCCCGGACGGCGGGACGATGGTGTTGTAGGCACGGGCGAGGCGGGTGATCGAGTCGAGCAGGATGACGACGTCCTTGCGGTGCTCGACCAGGCGCTTGGCCTTCTCGATGACCATCTCGGCCACCTGCACGTGCCGGGTCGCCGGCTCGTCGAAGGTCGACGAAATCACTTCGCCCTTTACCGATCGCTGCATGTCCGTGACTTCTTCCGGACGTTCGTCGATCAGCAGCACGATCAGCGACACCTCTGGATGATTGGTGGTGATCGAATTCGCGATGGACTGCAGCAGCATGGTTTTGCCGGTGCGCGGCGCCGCCACGATCAGCCCGCGCTGCCCCTTGCCGATAGGCGTCATCAGGTCCAGC
>DASYQE010000054.1:0-2566 GCA_036005805.1 Candidatus Polarisedimenticolia bacterium
ACGCCGGGCCGCCGCGGCTCCAGCGTCGCCGACTTCGCCGAGATCACCCGGTCAACGCCGGAGAAGTCCCTGGTGGTACCGCTGCCCAAGAAGGGCGGCCGCAACGTCCATGGCCGCATCACCACGCGGCACCAGGGCGGCGGCCACAAGCGGCAGTACCGGCTGATCGACTTCCGGCGGGTGGACAAGGACGGCGTGCCGGCCAAGGTCGCGCACATCGAGTACGACCCGAACCGCACCGCCCGCATCGCGCTGCTGCACTACGCCGACGGCGAGAAGCGCTACATCGTCGCGCCGAAGGACCTGAGGCAGGGCGACCAGGTCGAGTCCGGGCCGGGTGCGGACATCAAGCCGGGCAACAACCTGCCCCTTCGCAACATCCCGGTCGGTACGACGGTCCACGGCGTGGAGCTTCGTCCCGGCGGTGGCGCCAAGCTGGCCCGTTCCGCCGGTGTCGGCATCCAGCTGCTCGGTCGCGAGGGCGCGTACGCCACGCTGCGTATGCCCTCCGGCGAGATCCGTCGCGTCGACGTGCGCTGCCGCGCCACGGTCGGCGAGATCGGCAACGCCGACCAGTCGAACATCAACTGGGGCAAGGCCGGCCGCATGCGGTGGAAGGGCAAGCGCCCGTCCGTCCGTGGTGTCGCCATGAACCCGATCGACCACCCGCACGGTGGTGGTGAGGGCAAGACCTCGGGTGGTCGCCACCCGGTGAACCCCGCGGGTAAGCCCGAGGGCCGCACCCGTCGCAAGGGCCAGCCGAGCGACCGGATGATCGTCCGCCGCCGTTACGCCACCCGCAAGCGCGGGTAACAGGAGTCGAAGAAAATGCCTCGCAGCGTGAAGAAGGGTCCGTTCGTCGACGACCACCTGCTCAAGAAGGTGGAAGTCCAGAACGAGAAGAACTCGAAGAACGTCATCAAGACCTGGTCGCGACGCTCGACGATCATTCCCGACATGCTCGGGCACACGATCGCCGTGCACGACGGGCGCAAGCACGTCCCGGTGTTCATCACCGAGGCCATGGTCGGCCACAAGCTCGGCGAGTTCGCGCTGACCCGTACGTTCAAGGGTCACGAGAAGGACGACCGCAAGAGCCGTCGTCGCTAGCAGATACACGGATTAGAGGATCAAGGAGCTACAGCGATGCCAGTCAAGGGCGACGCACCGGCGCTTCCGGGCGCACGGGCGATTGCGCGCCACGTGCGCATCTCGCCGAGCAAGGCGCGCCGGGTGGTCAACCTCGTCCGCGGTCTGCCCGCGAAGGAGGCGCTGACCGTGCTGCAGTTCGCTCCGCAGGCCGCGAGTGAGCAGGTCTACAAGGTGCTCGCGAGCGCGGTGGCGAACGCGGAGAACAACGAGCGGCTCGACCCCGACTCGCTTCTCGTCAGTGAGGCGTACGTCGACGAGGGTCCGACCCTCAAGCGGTTCCGACCGCGCGCACAGGGCCGGGCGTACCGGATCCGCAAGCGCACCTGTCACATCACCATCGCGGTGGAAGCGGTCCAGGTGACCGCCCCGGCCCGCAAGGCCGCCGCGAAGAAGGCCGCGCCGGCCAAGAAGGCAGCGCCCGCAAAGGCGGCGCCGGCGACCGAGTCGGCCGAGTCCCCGAGCACGGAGGGTGCCGAGTAATGGGTCAGAAGGTTCACCCCACGGGGTTCCGCCTCGGCATTTCCACCGACTGGAAGTCCCGCTGGTTCGCGGACAAGCTCTACAAGGACTACATCGGCGAGGACGTCAAGATCCGCCGGATGATGTCCAAGGGCCTCGAGCGCGCCGGCATCTCCAAGGTGGACATCGAGCGCACCCGGGACCGGGTCCGCGTTGACATCCACACCGCCCGGCCGGGCATCGTCATCGGCCGCAAGGGCGCGGAGGCCGACCGCATCCGCGGCGAGCTCGAGAAGCTCACCGGCAAGCAGGTCCAGCTCAACATCCTCGAGGTGAAGAGCCCGGAGTCGGACGCGCAGCTGGTGGCGCAGGGCGTCGCCGAGCAGCTGTCCAGCCGGGTCAGCTTCCGTCGAGCGATGCGCAAGGCGATGCAGTCGGCGATGAAGAACCCGATCGTCAAGGGCATCCGGGTGCAGGTGTCGGGCCGTCTGGGCGGCGCCGAGATGAGCCGGACCGAGTTCTACCGCGAGGGCCGGGTCCCGCTGCACACGCTGCGGGCCAACATCGAGTACGGCTTCTTCGAGGCCCGTACGACGTTCGGCCGCATCGGCGTGAAGGTCTGGATCTACAAGGGCGACGCCGTGCCGGGTCGCGAGGCCGCCCCGGAGGCGCCCGCGCGCCCGCGCCGGGACCGTGCCGACCGTCCCGAGCGTCCGCGCCGTGGCCGTTCCGGTTCGTCCGGCACGACCGCCGGCGGGACCGAGGCCGGCCGCGCCGCCCAGGCCGCGCAGGCCGGGGCCGCCACCGCGCCGCAGAACGACACCGCCGTTGCTCCGGCTCCGGCTGAGACGCAGCAGGAGGGCTGACACATGCTGATGCCGCGTAAGCCCCCGAAGGGCTTCCGCAAGCCGCACCACCCGGACCGCCACGGCGCGTCCAAGGGCGGCAACCGGGT
>DASYQE010000055.1:0-48766 GCA_036005805.1 Candidatus Polarisedimenticolia bacterium
ACGCCCACCGGGACCATCCAGTTCGTCACCTTCCCGGGCTACGAGTGGGCGCCGGATGCGCGCTGCTGGCAGTCGAGCACGCTGAATCCGTTCCCCATCGACTCCAACGCCTTCAACAACACGCCCGGCCACATCAACTACTTCTTCGACCGGACGACCGGCTGGTCCTATCACGACGACGTCTGGGAGCCGGGCGACGGCGACAGCGATTTCTGCGCCGCCGCCACGGCCGCCGGGATCACCTACTACTCGGGGTCGAAGGACTGGGTCGACGAGCTCCTCGGGCAGCTCATCCACCAGCGGGACGACCCGGGTCGCGGCTACGACCTGCTCATCCAGTACAACCATCCGGCCTCGTCCATCGACAAGGGCGGGTCGTCCGATTACCTGGCGAAGTGGTTCGAGTTCGAGCACAGCCACGACGATTGCAGCGTCGCCGAGGGGGGAGTGCCGTGCCGCCAGAACCAGTGCGAAGCGGTGCGGCGCGCCTACGCGCTGAACTCGGTCGAGTGGTACACGAAGCAGGAGGCGAGCATCGGCGCGCGCGTCGAGCACGCGGCCGAGGGCGCACCGGAGTGCAGCATCATCGTTCCGGAGGCGTCGATCTGCTACCACGACGCGTACCACATGCCCGACAAGTACGTCACTTCGCGCGGCCTGCGGGAGGGCTACCAGCTCGCCTCGACGGGCGGCTCGGACAGCCATGGCGGCCGCAAGTTCCATCCCACCGGGTTCCCCGGCGATCGCGGCGCCGGCTCGAAGTCCCTGACCGTCGTCTACGCCGACGGATCGACCCGGGAGCAGATCTGGGACGGCCTGACGCGGCGCCACACCTACGCGCTGTCCCGCTTCAATGAAACGGGCCCGGTGCACAAGGGGCGCGTCGATTTCTATTCCCTCGATCCCCTCACGTTCAACACGCCGAGGATCGAGCACGACATGGGGGATCACGTCGAGGCGACGAGCGTCGGCACGCCCCGCGCCTTCACGATCCACGCCGCGGCCGAAGCCGGGACGTCCGGCGTGTACCCCATCGAGCTGCGCCTCTACCGCGTCGGCCCCGACACCCCGCTGACTCAGGCCACGACGCCCGGCTTCTTCTGGCTCGACGACATTCCCGGGGACCCCGGCAAGTTCGGCGAGCTCCTCGGAACCTACGTCAATCCGGACGGCTCGCCGGAGATCGAGCACAGCTGGAGCGTCGTCGTCCACCCCGGCGACGCCGTCTTCGCCGTCGTGCCCTACTCCGATTACGTCTGGGTCGACGACTACTTCGCCACCGACCAGACGCCGCTCGACGCCGATCGGGACGGAGTCCGGGACCAGGTGGACACCGACGGGGATGGAATCCCGGACACGGACAAGAGGGGGTTCCTGCACAACAACAACAATACGTGGGCGCGGACCACGCCCATCTTCTTCGAGGCGCGCAAGGAGAGCGCCAGGACCACCTCGGTCTGCGCCACCGTGACGTTCAACGCCTCGGGCTCGCAGGCCCCCGAGGACGCCGTCGGCGGCCTCGACGGGGACCTCGGGGGGGATACCGGCGTCCTGCCCGTGGCCATTCCCGGGGGCTATGACGTGGAGTGGAACCGGTACCGCTTCACGACTCTGAACGACTCCCAGTACGTCGATCTCTCCTTCTACACGGGGAGCGATGATCACGACCCGGGGACGCTCTTCGCGGTGCGCATCGACGGGCGGCTCGTCCTCTCCGGCCGCGGCACGATCGACTGGGCCAACGACACCCTGGTCGGGAAGCGGGACATCCCGTTCGCGCTGAAGAGCGGAATCCACACCGTCGAGATTCATTCCGACGACCAGGAATACGCCAACGGCGACAACGATCCGGACTTCCACTGCAACGACCACGACGGTGTCCCCGCGTTCCTCGACGCGCTCTCGTTCCACAACGCACCCGGGGCGCCGTGCGGCGACCACACTCCTCCGACCATCACCTGCCCGGCGGCGATCACCCTCGAGTGCAACACCTTCGGAGGGGTGAGCGCGAGCGACGCGCGGATCGTCGCGTTCCTCGGCGGTGCCGTGGCCGTCGATCACGTCGACAATGCACCGGATACGCATCCGGGGATCACGACCGACGCGCCGGAGTTCTTCCCCACAGGAACGACGACGGTCACCTTCACCGCCGGGGACGCCGCCGGGAACGCCGCGTCCTGCACGGCCGATGTCGTCATCGCCGACACCACCCCGCCGCAGCTCGCGGCGTTCAGGCTGGCGCCGGCGGAGATCGGTCCGCCGCGTCACGACCTCAAGTCCATCACCGTCCCGACGCTTCTCGCCAGCGACGTGTGCGACGCTGCCCCGGCCATCCGCTGTTCGGTCACGAGCGACGAGGCCCCGAACGGCCTCGGCGACGGCGACACTCCCGCGGACATCGTCTTCAACGGCGTGGCGTTCACGACACAGGGGACGGGGGAGCAACTGCTCGCCAGCGCCGGCGGGCAGGGGACCTTCGCGCTCCAGTTGCGCGCGGAGCGGAGCGCGGCCGGCCTGGGCCGGACCTACACCGTTTCGTGTGCGGGTGTCGACGCCGGGAGCAACCAGGGAACCGCGAAGACTTCGACCGTCTTCGTGCCGAAGTGCGCGCAGGGGAAGGGGCGTGTCTCGCCCGTCTGCTCGGGCGCCGGCAAGGATTCCGTCCGCCGCGGCGGCGTCGGCGGCACGGGGATCGGCGTCATCCAGAAGTGAGATCCGGCCGACCTCGGTTTCCTGGAAGCTGAAAGTTTCGGTGAACGGGGAGGGTTTCGGAGAAGACAGAGTCCGACACCCTCCCCTTCAGTTCAGCGGCACTTGCAGATGCGGATGGGGCAGCTGCTGTGGACGCATTTGCCGCCGGCCGGTCCGCACAGGGGAGTGCAGTCGTCGTCGGTCGAGCACTCCGGCGCCCGGCGGCAGGCGACCGGAGTGAACTGGTCGCCGGTGGTCGGCGGGAGAGGCGGGCAGGCGTCCGGCCCGTCCAGGGGCTCGTCGGTCTGAAGCGCCGGCGCGCCGTCGATCGCCGCAGGCGCGGTGCCAATCGCGGCCGGCGCGCTCGCGACCGCAGCGAACAGGATCCCGACACAGGCCAGAAGGAACGCGACATGGGGTTGTCTCATGGTCTCCTCCTCCGAAATCGCAAGGAGGATACGAAGACGCCCCCCGCCGCGCAACCTCGAATCACGATTCTGCCGGCCCCTCGACAGGGCCTGCCCGGGAGCCTACGTTCCGGGAAGGGCCCGGACGATGGACGCTACGGAATCGAAACCGGCCGGGAGGCTGCAGCGCCTGCAGTCGTACCGCGAAGAGCACGCCCTGGCGGAGATCGCGATTTTCTTCGCGGCCGGGATGCTCTTCGACATCGTCACGCTGTCGCGCATCGACGACGTCCTGTCCCTGGTCCAGCAGGGCGTCTACCTCGTGCTGCTCGCCGGATTGATGGTGCTGGAGGAGCGCGAGCGGGCGAAGTCGTGGAAGCCCTCGGGGCTGCTGGCGACGGCCTGGCGCTTCTCGGAAGACGTCATCCACTTCCTGCTCGGCAGTCTCCTGTCGTCGTTCACCCTGCTCTATCTGAAGAGCAGCTCGGGGCTGTCGGCGCTCGGGTTCATGGCGATCCTCGGCGGGCTCCTGGTCGCCAACGAGCTGCCGCGCTTCCGCGAGAAGGGGCCGATCGTCCGGCACGCGCTCCTCAGCCTGTGCATGACGTCGTACGGGGCGGTGCTGCTGCCGGTCGTGTTCGGGTTCATCTCGCCGTGGCTCTTCGTGGCCGCCGTCGTCCTGTCGTGCGTCGCCTTCTGGGGGCTGACCCGAAGGCTGGTGCGCCACACCGGGGACGCGCGGGCGGCCAGCTCGCGCGTCGCCGCGCCGGCCTTCGCCATCCAGGGGCTGCTGGTCGCCGCATACTTCTTCGGCGCGATCCCGCCGGTGCCGCTGTCGCTGCAGTACATCGGCATCTACCACGAGGTGGTGCCGCCGGGCCGGGTGCCGAAGAGCAACGGGACGGCGACCGCCAAGACCGCGGCGATGGCCACAGGCGTGACGCCGGTCGAGGCCTCGGTCGCCCCGCGGCTGCAGACGTCGATGTTCACCGGCGCGTCCCCGAAGAGCGCGCGCACCTATGAGCTGAAACACCTGCGCCCGTGGTGGAAATTCTGGCAGCACGGCGACCAGGACTTCGCGGCGCGCCCGGGGGACGTCATCTACTGTTTCGCGCGCGTCTTCGCCCCGAACGGGTTCAAGGACGCTATCTTCGTCCACTGGTGGATGCAGGGGCCGGACGGCTGGATCGACCAGGGGCGCGCGAAGCTCGACATCAGCGGTGGCCGCGACCGTGGCTTCCGCGCTTTCGCGACCAAGAAGAACTACCAGCCTGGCCGCTGGCGCGTCGAGGTCGAGACCACCGACGGTCGCGATCTCGGCGTCATCAAGTTCGACCTCTTCGCCGACGACACCCAAGGCGAGCGCGAGTTCCAGACCGACCGGCTCTGATTCCCGCAGGCCCCGATTCCGGCCCGGACATCGATTCCCTTACCGAGTCGTGAGGCGGGCGAGATTCTGCCGGGCCTGATCGAACCCCGGATCGATGCGCAGTGCTTCTTCGAGATCGCGCCGCGCCTTGTCCGGCTTGTGGAGCGCCTGCCAGGTCATCGCCCTGTTGTTCAGCGCCCAGGTGTCGTTGGGGTGCAGGTCGATCGCCTTCGAGAAGGCGCGAGCGGCTTCGCGGTGCCGGTTCTGGCTCAAGAGGTCTTTTCCGAGGTTGTACCAGGCAGCCGGCAGGCGTCGATCGAGCGCCAGGGCCGCCGTGTATTCCGTGCGGGCGCGCTCGAACTGCCTCCTCTCGGACTCGGTCACGCCAAGATTGTTCCGGACGTGTGCCAGGAATTGTTCACGCGACATGTTCCGCATGAACACCTCCCGACGGATTGAATCCGACGAGATCCGCTGCGTTTCGATGTAGCGCTCGTCCGGGATCGAGGCCCCTCCGTCCGTCTCGATGTTGATCCGGGTCGTCCCGTCGTCGTACCGCAGGAACACGTGTGATGGCGTCGCGACAGGAAAGACGGGGAGTGTCAGCTCCTCGGCCACGCTGAGATAGACCGAGGCGACCCCCACGCAGTAACCGCGCCCGCTTGCGAGCACTCCCGACACGAGAAGGTTGCACGGATCGTGGAGATCCGGTGACGAGTGAACCCCGCCGGCTCCGAAGACGACTGCATTGAGGCGTTGAACCATCGAAGCGGGATCGGCCGGACTAGGTAGATCGACTGTATCCGAACGAACACGATCCGCGAGATCGCGGAGGCGCGCTCGAACGGCGGAATCGTCGAGTCGAGTGTCGCAGAGGCTCGCATGGTCTGCGTCGATGGCCAGGAGTGATGCGATGAACGGCGCGTCCGGAGCGGGCTCCGCGGCATCGGCGCAGGTGACGCACGCGAGCGCGAGCACGCACGTCCAGAAAGCCGGAGTGCGATTCGAAAAAAGTGCGGACGAAATCAAAGTTGACAGCGTCATGCGTTCGCCGTATTCAGGGCCGCAGAAATCGCTCGTGCCCGTGAGCCGCACGTCTCTGACTTTGCGAGATGTCCGAAATCGATCCCGCCGGGACCACGAGTCTCGGTCGGAAAGATACCGCGAGGGTGAGGAACGTGGAACCGTTTCCGAAAAACGATCGACAAAAGAAAGGTTGGAAGCGGAAGCGGCCAAACCCCTGATGAACGGCAAAGGCACCATCGCTGATCAACGGAAGGAAAGCCCGTGGAAGCTCATCGTCGCCGTGACGAGTTCATCTCGCCGACCGCTCCCAGCCGGCCCAGACCATCGCTCGATCGTTCAAGGGGAACAGAACCCATGCGCCTCGTCGGACTCTGCCGGGTTGTCGCAGCATGTGGAGTTGTCCTCGTCGCGCTCGCTTCAGGAGAGCCGGTGTGGGCTCAGAACGAGAACGAGAGTGTGGGTTTCAGGCCGGGGCACACGTTCGAGAGCGGCTCCTTCGGGGAGAATATCGACACGCTGAACGGCGGGCTCAACCTTTCCGTCCCCATCGGCCAGTCGTACGTCATCACGCCCCGGCTGCAGTATGCGCTGAAAATGGCGTACAACTCGAAGGTCTGGGACACGAGCGACTACAACAATCCCCAGGTCCCTCTCGACTACCAGGTCGTGCCCACCCAGCGCAGTCCGTTCGGCCTCGGGTTCACCATGAATCTCGGACGACTGTTCAAGGACCCGAGCTACGCCGCCAGCTTCACGGAGTACACGGCCGATAATCCGAACCACACCGAGTCGTGGGTGTGGGTGTCGCCGGACGGGTCTCAGCACCAGTTCTTTAACGGCAGCCATGCCACCGACCCCCCTGTCATAACGCCCGGTGTCTCGCATCCCGGACCCGTCTTCGCCGGGGTGATGACGAACGACAACAGCTATTACCAGATTTCAGGGCTCGGCGGCATCTCGTACTGTCCGGCCGGGTTGGGTCTGCCCGGCGGAGAGAAGTGCATCTCCGTCAAGTCGCCGGACGGAATCGTCTACACCCTCGTGAAGCGGATGGACTGCACGAACCCTCCCGACCCTCCGTCATCCCTCTATGGAAAGCGGCGCGCCGAGAACCAGAGTTTCTGCGGCTGGTACACGGCGCTGATCGAGGACCGGACGGTCGGCGCGGCGGACGCGACGACCGGCTTCTATCCGCACTACGTGAAGGTCACGTACGACAACCGCACCAATTTCACGCACTCGATTGCGCGCATCGAGGACAGCGTTGGCCGGGTGATCACCTTCCACAACTGTGAATGGGCCTCGGGGGCGAACCCGCTCCCCTCGCAGGACATCTTGGACAAGTGCATCAGCGGATCGCGTGATACCGACCCGGGAGGCGGGACGTACGCCGCGACTGATCGGAACGCGGTGGCAACCTACAGCATCGAAGTTCCGGCCTTCGGGAACGACGCGACGGTCCTCCAGCCGAACAGCAGAGGCGTCTACAAATTCTGGTACGAGTACCAGCCGCTGAATCGCGGCAACATCGACAATCAGGCTCTGATGTCCGAAGCCAGCCTCAAGCTCGTCCGCATGGACTACCCTGGTTATACGCTGCCGGGACAATCGTCCCCGGATCTCTACAGCCTCTACTTCGGTTACGCGGCCGTCTCGGACGGCTATTGCGGCCTCGCCACGTCGGGCGGCGATTTCGGAGAGGTGACCTGCCGGACGCTACCCGTGAGGCGGAGCGCGAACGGCACATCCCAAATCACCGGTAATCCGTGCGGCTCGGGAGGGACCTTCGCGTTCTTCAACTATCGCTACAACGTTTACCAGTATTTCGCAGCCACGCTGTCCGGCGGCCACGGGAGCAGCAAGCAGTGCTCGCAGCCCAGCGGGACCTGCGCCGTGAGCGGGCCGACGCTCGTCCCGACCGGCATGACGCGACAGGTCGCCAAGAAGACGGTCGCCGTCCCGGACGGAGCGGGCTCAGCGACGGGAACCTGGAGCTACTGCCGCAACATCGTGTACGGGCAGACCAACCCGACCAAGGCGGTCGTGACCGATCCCTTCAACAACGACACGGTCTATCGCTACTACGCCAGCCCTTCCGGCGGCGGCGCGGCCGTCGAACCGGAAGACGGTGTCGCGCCTGAATGGAACGATGGGCTGAACTATTCAATCGAAGTGTACGAAGGGAGCGAGGCGACGGGCAGGCGCATCCGAACGACGACCCAGGAGTACGACGCCGACCACTCGACCGATTCGCAACTCCAGGATCAGCGCGCCAAGGAGAACACGCGGGTCAGGCACGAGATCGTGCGCCACGACGACGATGGCGGACGAGAAGCGGTGACGTTCCGGAACGGGTGGAATGGCTACGGCGAGTGGTCTTCGGAGTCGTTCAGCGGCTTCGATCTTCCGGTCACCAAGCACGTCGAGCGGCAATTCTCCACGATCCTCACGGCCAACCTCTTCGTTGCCAATCTGGTCACGGTCAACGAGGTCTCGGACGGCTTCCATGCGCTGAGCCGCAGCGACATGACATATGGGAGCACGGGGCGGCTCCTCACGCAGGTGGATCGGGCCGTCATGCCTCCCATCGGAGCGCCGCCCCTTGCGACGCAGTACCCGGGCGACGTGAAGACGACCTACACCTACAGCCAGGCGTCTGGAAACGTCATCACGAAGCAGATCACGGCGAGCGCGACCGATCCCGGTTACACCCTGCGCTACACCTGGGCGCCCGCCATCGGGCCGTGCGTCACGCAAGCGGCGACCCTGGGTGAGGCGGCGTCGGTGTGCGGCGGCTACCTCGCGACGAAGACGTTCCTCAACAACGGCGTCGCCGGCTGGAAGTCGATCGACCGCGACCGGGATGCCAATACCGGCCTGATCAAGACGACCCGGGACACTTCCGGCGTGGCCACGACCTACACCTATGACCCACTGGGCCGCGTGGGCACCATCACACCGACCGGAGAGGAGACGACGAACGTCGTCTGGACCTCCTTGACGAGGACGACCGTCACGCAAGGGACGGGGACGAACATGCTCTCCACCCTCTACGACTACGACGGCCTGGGGAGAAAAATCGCCGTCGCGAAGCGCTCGTACGATCCGGTGGGGAAAGGCGTCTCCTGCCAGACGACGAAGTACGAGATCGACAGCAAGGTCAAGTTCGAGTCGGACCCGTGGTTCACCACCGGGACGTGCGCCCCCGGCGCCGCCGGCGAGACGGGGACGGCGTACAGATTCACCGACTCCGAGTCTTCCACCGCCGTGGACGCGCTCGGGCGTGTTCGCCGCGTCATCCCCTCGGACGGGAATGCCGGCACCGGAGTCAATGTCACGAAGACCGACTACTTCGGGACCAGCTCGCGTGTCACGGTGAACAACCTGAACGGCGGCAATGGCGTGACCTTCCCTTCGGTCACGACCTTCTACCATGACGCGCAGGACAGGCTGATCTACGTGGACAGCCCGTCCGAGAGCCGCTGCAGCCAGTCGGCGTCCATCTGCTCGTTGTCCAGCCAGTGCCCTGCGGGGGAGTCCTGTGTTGCAACTAACGGTGGCGCGGACGCGATCTACGGTTACGACGCCCTGGATCGGATGACCCGGGTCGACCTGACGCAGGGGCCGATCGTGGCGCAGTCGCGCGCTTTCGAATTCGACGGTCTGGGACGGCTGAAGGTCGCGTCCAATCCTGAAAACGGCACGACGACCCACGCCGACTACGACGCGCTGGGGAATCCGACGAAATGGCTCGATGCCGCCGGGAACGTCCATCGGTCCATCTATGACTTCGCGGGTCGCCTCCTGGAAAACCGGATCACTCCCGTCGGACAGAGCGAGGCGCTCGTCGCGCAGTACATCTATGACGAGGACCCTCTCGGAAACGGTCATTCGGCCGGCAAGGTCACGACGATCAAGAGCTATGAAAACGGTCTGCTCAACCTGACGGAGAGCCGCACCTACGACGGACTGGGACTGCGCCTCTCGAAAATGGTCCAGACCCCCGCGAACACGAGCCAAAGCGTGACGACCGAATTCGACTACGACACCCGCGGCCAGTTGTCCCTGCTCCAGTATCCGATCGAGGGCGGCGCGACCCGGACACGTCTCGGCGTTAACTACGCCTACCTGAACGGATACCTCGTCAGCGCGACGCAAGCGGGGACGCCGACGGTTCTCGGCCAGGCGACCTACAACCCGGCCGGCGCCATCGCCGAGCTGACGACGCCTGGAGGCGGCAAGACCGAGATGACCTTCGACAGCCGCAACCGCCCCAGGCACCTGACCATCGGGCAGTACAGCGGGAGTGCCTTTACCAGGGTCGACCTCGAAGCCGGCGATTACCAATACGACGGCGCAGGGAACATCTACCAGATCGGTCCGACGACCCCCGATCCCTTGAAGCCCTGGCTGCACACCAACCGATACGGCTACGACGCCGCCAACCGGCTGATCTATGCGCGCACGGAGGCGCCGGAAGGGTCGGGTCTCAACATCTATCTCGAGAACTTCGTCTACGACGCCCTGGGCAACATGACCCAGCGTCAGATCGCGACCACGACGACGTCGACGGTCACCGAGACCGAAGACTTTACGATGGGCGTTCCCAACCGGAACCGGATCCTCACCCGGAAGACAACCTTCAGCACCAGTCCGGGCGTGAATCCGGCGAATGTCAACTTCACCTACGACATCAACGGCAACCTGATCGAAGGCGGCCGCCTCTGGTGGCCGACCAACTCCGTCAGCATGCAGAACATCCAGCGTTACGACTACGACGAGCAGAACCGGCTCCTCAAGGTACACCTGATGGGGAACCAGGGAGCAGGGACGGGTCTGACGCAGCTGGGAAGATACGCCTACGACGTCGGCGGCAACCGCATTTGGAAGGAGGAGTCCGACGGCCAGATGCGGACGCACTACGTGCGCGACACCGGCGGACAGGTGCTGTCGGAGTTCCGGCGAATGTACGCAAGTCCCGGGGTGCTCGGCGAAGTGGGCACGCTCGGCTGGGCGAAGGACTACGTCTACTTCGGCGGCCGGCTCCTCGCCATGCGGGAGAACATCCGGCCCGAGCCGCCCGTCGGGCTCAGGGCCACGCAGGTGAAGCAGCTGAACAAGTGGATCGTCACGGCCTGGTGGAACCAGAACACGGACCCCGATCGCCAGACGTATACGGTCTATCGGTTCCGGGTCGGCGTCGATTCGTCCTATCAGAGCATCGGGACGGTCGCCGCGGGTTCGAACGCCCAGGTCTCGTTGACCGACAGCTTCTTCTTCGGGGCCGGCACCACCGTCTCCTACAAGATCACCTGCACCGACACCGGCGGCGAGACGAGCGATTTCTCGACCATCGTGACCATCCTGACCGGGGACCAGACGAAGCCGAGCACTCCCGTCCTGTCCGGGGTGGCCGGCGATGGCCGGGTCACGCTCAGCTA
Organism: Candidatus Polarisedimenticolia bacterium; assembly: GCA_036005805.1. Lineage (GTDB taxonomy): Bacteria > Acidobacteriota > Polarisedimenticolia > Gp22-AA2 > Gp22-AA2 > DASRAU01. Next base: position 10,935 of record DASYQE010000055.1, read on the forward strand.
CTCGAGCACCGACAACGTCGGGGTCGTCGGCTACAATATCTATCGCGGCACGACCGTCGGGACGCAGACCCAGATCAACACGAGCATCGTGACCACCAGCACCTACGTGGACCTGAACCTCCTCAACGGAACCACCTACTACTACCGCGTGCAGTCGGTGGACACCTCGGGAAACCTGAGCCTGCTCTCCTGCCAGGGCGGAACCTGTCCCCTGACGGCCGTGCCCAAGGACTTCTCGCCCCCGTCGCCTCCGCACGGAGTGGCCGTGTGCGACTCTCCGGTCACCTCCGGGAGCATCACCATCTCCTGGCTGCCCAATCCCGATACGGACATGGTCGTGCTCTACGAGGTGTACCGGAGCTCGACGCCGGATTTCAGCGGCGCCATCACGCCGATTCACACCGGGTCGGAGACCATGTACGAGGACGCCGGCCTGAGCGTCGGTTCCTACTACTATGCCGTCAAGGCCGTGGACTCCTCGGTGCCGGCCAACAAGTCGGCGTTCTCCGCCGTCGAGAGCGCGGTGTCACGCCCGTCGGGGACGGCCCCGACCCAGAGGCTCTTCTCGCAGTCGAAGGATGGGGAAGTGACTGTCACCTGGGCCCGCCTGGCGACGGAGCCGACCAAGTACTTCCTGTATCGGAAGCTGAACGCCTCACCCGCCTGCTTCGAGAGGGTCGGTGAGATCAACCCGGCGCAAACGCCGAACGGGCAGAACGAGCACAGCTTCCAGGACCTCGGCATGGCCAATGACGTCGCGTACGACTACGTCATCACGAGTGTCACCGGGGGCGTGGAATCGGGCTTCTCGAGCAAGACGCTCGGAATTCCGCTGACCCGCACGAGCGGCTTCTCGCAGTGCGGGGGGAATGAAGACAGCGGCTGGGGATCGGCGACCATGACGTTCTGGAACCTCCCCACCGGCGCGCGTCCCTATCAGCCGCTCTCAGCCACCGCGGCGGATGGAACCCTCGGCTTCCTGAAGGGCTACCACGTCTACCATTACCGGGTCGCCAACAACGATTGGAACCCTGCCAGCTGCAGCGGCCTCTGGGATACCCCCTGTGCCGACGACAGTCTCATCCGGTCGGTGATCCAGGACATCAACGATCCGCTCGACAAGTACAGGATCCGTTGGACTCAAACAAGCATCTGGCCCGACTATTACCACTGGCGCGACCAGTATTATCCCGTTTACTACACGACCGGCTCGGAGCCGGCGGGAACCGCGACGGTCGTTTCGCCCTCCCTGCCGTCGCGCCAAAACCTGTTCCTGGACGCTGACGGAATTGAAAGAAACTGCGTCATGCCCAAGGCGGTGTACAAGGTCTACGCAGAGGGAACCTGGCTGACGGTCGAATCGGATTGGCCCGACTATTTCGATCCACTCCAGCTTTATCCGAACGCTCGCTGCGGTGACACCCTCAAGTTTCCATTCGAACTCCCAAGCTGCGGGACGACGGGAGGCGGGGCGTATGACGTCCCCGCTGTGACCAATCTGACCGCGGCGACGGCGGGGCCAGGATCGGTCCGCCTGACCTGGACCAAAGCGACCGCTCCCGCCGGCGCCCCTCCCATCGCGGGGTATTACCTGTACGCCTGGAAGAACAACGCCGCCAACTCCACCCCAATCGACCTCGAGTTCCAGCGACCTCTGCCATTCGCGACCTTGAGCGCGGACGCCACTGAGGTCACGATCTCCAATTTGGCCCGAAAAGAAGATGGGGTGCCTTTCAGCAGCTACGCCACTCGCTATCGGTTCCGGCTCGTGAGTTTCAACACGGCTGGGAGCGTATCGAGCGGGACAGGCGTGACGCCGAATCTCCAACTCGCCGCGGAAACGGATCAGCCCGGCGTCCCGCGCTCCCTCAGGAACATCGTCTGGACCATCAACGATCTCGATCCGATCCGGCCCAAGACCAGAAAGGGCGTCAAGATTTCGTGGGAGCCCGCGAAGACTACCAGCGGCTGGGCGGGAATCCAGGGATATCGCGTGTATCGAAGCACCTCGCCGGGCGGCCCGTACTGCGCGCTCCTGCACAACGCGCCGTCGGGGGCGGCTCCGCTTCCGAGCATTCCGAACATGACGGTCTGCCTGGACGCGAACCTTCCGGCCGGCGACTACAGTGCCGGACCGACGGCCGCGTCGTTCTGGGATCGGACGGTGGCCCAGGGGCAGCCTTATTACTACCGTGTCACGCAGCTCGAGCTGGACAACTCCGTCCCCGCCGTCATCCGTGAAACTCCGTTCCTGGACAGCCAGCAGGTCGCCGGCGAGGAGCTCCCGTACCGGGTCAATGTCCTGCCGCCTCCGCAGGGTCTGAAGGCGTTCGCCCCGCTCAGTGGAGCGGACATGAAGGGCGTGTACGTTCGCTGGTGCCCGATCCCGACTCCGGATCCAGCGGACACCATGCCCGCCGTCAGCGAGTACCGGCTCTACAAGGAATACGAAGGGGTCGACCAGCACAGGCTCTTCGCCAAGCTCAGCCCCAGCTGCGTCGCCATGGACGCCTTGGGGAACTACACCAACCGCTGCGTGATCACCAACGCGAACGCTTGCGTCGATGCGAGCGGTTACTCACAGGCGTGCTCGCCGATCGCCCCCAGCGGAAGCTGCACCGGCGCCGACTGTGGCGTCGTCGATCTGACTTACACATGCTGGCCCGCTCCGAAGCTCGAGCTCGAGGACCAGCACGACTTCGACTACTCGTACGTTGTCACCGCGATGGGGACCGACCCCGCGTCCGAGTCGGTGAACTCGAACGTCGACCACGCCTGGCTGAACTACTGCGCCACGGAGTTCAACTCCTGCGCGTACGCGGGCGGCTGCTCAGTGCGGCGCGATCCGGATACCAGCAGTCCCGAAGCCCCGGTGTGCGGCGGCGAGCAGGTTCGGCTGATTCCGCTCCAAGACGTGGAGCCGCAGAATGACGAGCCGCAGATGGCGTCATCGAACCAGCTGTCAGGCGTCGCTTCAGACTACCGAATCATCGGCCAGGGCGCGGACATTCCCGCGCAATTCGAGTTCTACCACCTCGACCACCTCGGGAGCCCGCGCGTCATAATGGGCATCACCGCCCAGGTCGTCTCCACGCATCACTACCTGCCCTTCGGCGACGAACGACCGACCGGAGTCGACCCGACCCTGAACACCAAAGCCTTCACCGGTCACGAGCGCGACGCCGAAACCGGCATGGACTACATGTTGGCTAGGTACTACTCCTCCTCCCTCGGACGGTTCATGGCGGTGGACCCGGGGGACGATACCGCTCTTGAGGACCCGCAGAGCTGGAACAAGTACGCCTACGTGCGGAACAACCCGCTTCGCGCCATGGATCCTGACGGCGAGAGTGCCATGGACTTTGTTGATGGGGTGGTGAACGCCTTTTCTAGCGACATGCTGGCGGGAGGGGGGCGAGTCACCCTCGATAATAGTGACTATGCGAGCGGACAAGTGCTTGGAGATGCCGCAGCTCTGGCAGTGGGCGCTGTTGAAACGGTCTTGGGCGCGGGTGGCGAGGTCGGCGGACTGGCATTAGATGCCACCGGTGCCGGAGCAGCGCTAGGCGTTCCTGTAGGAGCTGTGAGCACCGGGGCTGTCATGCAGGGTGTGGCTGCAGTAGGCACCGCAACTACCAATCTGGTAAAGGCGAGCGAATCGCCAGGTCAAACCTACAACGGCCATCCGACCGACAAGTATGGGAACAAGCTTGGAGGAAGCGGTGAGGCGCGAGCTAAAGTTCAAGGCCACGGCAATAGCCCCAAGGCCGCGAAGGATGCCGCGCGTGCTGATGGGAACAAAGGAAGCAAGCCCATCAAGGACCCGGCGCACAGTGAAGGTGTGACGAAGCCGCATTACCATCCGACTGATGCGCAAGGCAACAGGAAGCCTGGTGCCACGCACCATACGTACACCCCCAAGTGATCAAATGACTGAGCATCATCGGACCGAAGTGTGGATTGGACTAGTCGAGGTTGTCCCTCGTCCCGGAACCGATCTCTTAGGATCCGTCAGTGGAGCCTTTGTCAATTTCCTTGTCCTCGCAACGAACGAATCCGAGTATAGAGATCGAGTCCAAACGGCCACAAGCGAGTGCGGGCTCAAGACAGTTAAGATCGAAGACATTGAGCCGCTGCGCATGCGCTTGAGTCGAACGAGCATAGACGACGAATTGATGTCCTTGGCCGAGGAAATCGAAAAGCGGGGAGGGTTCAAGTTTGGGACCTTCCACACCTTTACGCTCGAGCACTGAATAGAATCGGTGCGCTGCTGTCCGCGCAGGCCAAGCGAGACTTGGGCCGACGTGGCCCTCCGCACCTGCGGGCGCTCCATTCCACGCGGCCCAAGAAGCGCTTGGCCAGACGCGGACCCCGCGGCAGGCGTCGCGCCGGCCGCGCTGGCGGTGAACTGAACCCTTCGTAGTCGCTCTGATCACGCGCGGCCGTCACGCCGCCCGCAGGCGGGGCGCAGCGGGCGTGTTGAAGGTCCCCCCAGCGCCGGCTCTCGGCACGCCCCATGTCGACCGAACGGATGCTGCTCGGTTGGCGAACTCGTGCAGACAGAACGACTTGGCCCGAACCCAAGGGAGAGTGGTTTAGGTTCGAAGAGCCTGTCGCTTGGGGAGCCCCCCCCTGTCTCCTCGAACATGCGGGTGGCTGGTTAACAAAACGCCAGCGAAGCTCTCGGCCCCGAGAACTCCGCCCTCGGCGACAGCGCGCCAGCCGGGATCGTGGGCGATGGTGCTTCTCAACTTGTGAGAGCCGGGTCCCACCCGACTGCGGGGCACGGAATCAACAGCTTCGCTCTCAGTATCTCCGAACCCAGTCAGAGAGCGCGCGGTCCCTCGCCAGTACTCCGGGGTCAGTCTTGGCGGGCCAAGCAGTTGCTAGTGGGTTGTGGACGAAGGGGATTCGTCAGGACTCGATTTCCTGGGAGACTTTGATAATGTCCTGAAGGTAAACCTTGTCGGCGTCGAACGAATAGAAAATCAAAAGCGGCGTGCCATTGGCCCAGCCGAACGTAGGCATCGCCCAGTTCCTGAAGTCGAGACCATATTCCTCACGAATAATCTTCCCAATAACCGCGAACCTGCTGGAGTGTGAACCATGAAGCCTTGGCTCACTGTGGGCACCTTGTTGTTGGTCATCACGGCAGGATGTGCGACAGGCGCGCGTAACACCCGGGCAGGTAAGGGGCCGGACTCAAATGACTTCGAAATGGTTGTCAAAGTAGATCGCCAGTCAAATAGGGTGAATGTGACGTTAAGGTCGCATGCATCGCGCACGATGTGTGTTCGGCACGATGAATGGCCTAACGAAAAGGGAGAGCTCGATTTCGCAGGCGAGAGGGTGTATTTAACAGTCAATGGCAGGAAATGCTTTGCCTCGAACAAGAACTTGGGCCTGTGCGCGAAGGACTGCCAGTGGAAAATCAAGGAGGGAGGGGAGTTGCACGGCTTTATTGCGCTGTCGGAATTCCAATGCGAGATCGGTCCGGATGATGAAGCTCTGTTGACGTTCCCAGTGGTACCGGAGTGGTGCTAAGTCCAGATCGATCACCGTGATGCTCATGGTTCCGAAAGGACTCACGAGATCCTCGCAGTTCCGCCCCTTGCCGACGCCCCGATGAGATCGAGCGGACCGAACGTCGTCACCAAACAACGGACGGCCGGGGGATCGAGATGACTGCGTCGGGCCGCAAATGACGCTCGGCTTGAACACGGGAGAAGGCGTCGAGTTCGGTCAGGGCACGGAGGGGACGGTCGACGTTCCCGGCTCGTGAATGCACGACGTCAAGGTCGAAGGTCGTGATCGGCGCCCCGTGGAGAACGCCGCTCACCCCCCACGACGATGGAGTCGACCCCGTGCGCCCTCAGGACCTCGACGACTGCGAGGAAATCAACCTTCGGCCGCTTCGCCACGCAGCCTCCGGATCGATTCGATCGCGTCCTGCAGGGCCTCGAGTCTCTCGAGCGGCGTCAGCGTCAGCATCCGGCGGATCAGCGTGAGGTCGACACCGTCAGGACTGTGGTGGGCTCCGACGCGAGGTCGGCGTCCGGTTCATGCAGCGCGCGACGTCGCGGGTGGCGCGTCGAGCAGTTCTCAGTCCCCGAGGGGCGTCAGCTTGACCTTCGCCCCTTCAGTGACACGGGCGAGGCGGCCGGCATCACCCGTGATGCGGCCGAAGACGTTGACGGGGGAGGCGGCGGCCGGGTCGTCGCCGGTGCTCGCGGGAGTTTTCCCGAAGTAGAGGCCGACGGCGGGGCCGTCGGGCCAGAAGGCGAGATCGCCGGCTTTGACCGAGGCCCGGGCGATGGGCTCGAGCGGCACGCCGAGCGGCGCATTCACCAGGATCGACTGGCCGTAGAGGCGCGCCGTCCCCTGGAGCGGCAACGCCTCCCAGAGCGCCACGGCGGTGGCGGTGTCGGACAGGATGGCGTAGAGGCGAACCCCGCCGGCCTCGATGCGAATCGCCTTCTCGCCCATGGATGCAGGAGCCCTCAGTACGTCTCCGCCGGCGGCAGGGCGCGGGCGGCGTCCATCCAGGGTTTCACCGCCGGGGCCTTCAGCACCTCGCGGATGTAGGCGTGCGCGAGGGGCGATGGTCCGGCCGCCACCTCGTACGACACCAGCCGGAAGGCGGCCGGGGCGTACATCGCGTCCACCGCACCGAAGGCGCCGAACAGATACGGCCCCGCCCCCGCCGCTTTCTTCGCCAGCGGCACCTCGAGCAGGCTCAGGAGCTCGGCGGCATCCGACAGCGCCGCCGCGGTCGCGGCCGGGCGGTTCTTGAGAAAGCACGTGTTGAACGACATCCCCTCGCGCATCCCCATGAAGCCGGAATGCATGGCGGCGGCGAGCCAGCGGGCGTGCGCCCGCTCGGCGGCGTCGCGCGGCCACAGCGCCGGGTGCGCTGGCGGTGGGAAGGTCTCCTCGAGGTACTCGATGATCGCCAGCGAATCCGGGATGGCGAGTCCCTTGTGGTGCAGCACCGGCACCTTGCCGGTGGGGGAGACGGCACGGCGCCGGGCGCGGTCCTTGTCGCCCTTGATGGGCAGCGGGACGTCCTCGAACGGCACGCCCTTGTGGGTCAGCGCCGCCCAGGCGCGCATCGACCAGGACGAGATGTTCTTCTCTCCGGTGTAGAGCTTCAGGTCCGGCATGCGACCTCCTTGGGAAGGAAGTTCCAGTTCTTGAGAGCGAGCCCGGTGCCGGTGGTCTCGCCGGGAAACGATTCGTAGATCGACAGCGAGGCGTTCTTCGGCTCGTCCGAGCGGTCGAGCCCGAGGACCTCCTCTTCGCCCAGGCGCTCGATGAGGCGGCGGAACGCCAGCACGACCACGCTGTGGGTGACGACGAGGATGCGCTGCCCCGGGTGTTCGCGCACCAGCGTCCCGAGAAAAGAATGGACGCGCAGGTTGACGTCCGGGTAGGACTCGCCTCCCGGCGGGCGGTAATAGTACTTGCCGACCAGCCGGCGTCTCTCCCACTCGGCTGGGTGCAGCGTCATGAAGCCGTGCCGCGTCAGGCTCTCGATGAGACCGAAGTCGCGCTCGCGCAGCCGCTCCTCGATCACCTTGACGGGCGGCGGGTCGAGCTGGCCGGTCGCGAAGTCGGCGGTGTCGCGCGTGCGGCGGTAGGGGGAGATGTAGGCGGCGTCGAAGCGCCCGTACGCTTCGCGCAGGTACTCGCCCGCCTCGCGCGCCTGGCGCTCGCCTTCCTTGGTCAGCAGGACATCGGCGTCGCGACCCTGCACGGTGACGTGGGTCTCGCGGCTTTCCTTCTGCTCGAGATACTCCCGGTGGAAATTCGCCTGGCTCTGCGCGTGCCGCATGACGACCAGCAGAGCCGGCCACTTGTAGACTTTGGACTCGCTCATGTGGCCGGTATTCTACCGCCTCCGGCGCGGTAGAATCCGCCGCCTCATGCCCTCCAGGCCCAGGTCCGCATCGTGAGTTCCGCGGCGGTCCCTCATCAGGAAGACAGGCCCGGCGCTGCCGGCCCGGGTGACGCGGCACGGCGCTGCCACAACGTTCTGGTGGCGCTCAACTTCGCCGCGGTCTACATCCTCTGGGGTTCGACCTACCTCGGCATCCGGGCGGGGCTGAGGGACCTGCCGCCGGCGCTTTTGGCCGGCAGCCGGTTCACCTTCGCCGGGGCTCTCATGCTGATCTGGCTCCTCTGGCGCCGCGAGCCGCTGCCGCCGCGATCGCTCCTCGGGCCCATCGCCGTCACCGGGCTGCTGATGCTCCTGGGGGGCAACCTGCTCGTCTGCCTGGCCGAGGAGACAGTGTCGTCCGGCATGGCCGCGGTCATCGTCGCCAACCTCCCTTTCGTCCTCGTCATCGTCGAATACGTCCGCAAGGACGGCGAGCGACTGAGCCCGCTCGGTGTCCTCGGGCTGTTCGTCGGCTTCGCGGGGATGCTCATCCTGATGTGGCCGAAGCTCGTCGCCAGCTCGTCGCTGGGGCTGGGCACCCTGCGGGGGGAGGCGATGCTGCTCCTGGCGAACCTCTGCTGGGCGATCGGGTCGATCTACTCCAGGAAACGGCTGCGTGCCGTGGCGCCGCTCATGTCGGCGGCCCTGCAGATGTTCATCGCCGGCCTGGCGCTCTGCCTCCTGGGATTCCTGCTCGGGGAGGCGCCGCGGTGGAATTTCACGCCGCGGGCGGCCCTGGCGGTCGGCTGGCTCATCCTCGCGGGTTCGCTGCTGGGGTACTCGGCGTACATGTGGCTGCTGGCCCACGTGCCGGCCGTGAAGGTGTCGACGTACGCCTACGTGAACCCCATCATTGCGCTGGGGCTCGGCTGGCTCTTCTTCGACGAGCCGCTCGGCTGGCGGATCTGGGCCGGGACGGCGGTCATCCTGGGGGGCGTGGCGGTCGTCAACCTCGCCCGGGTGCGCCAGGCGTGAATTCGGCCCGGGCGTGAATTCCGGAGGGGGTGCCGGGAACCCGTGAAATAATAAGGATGCGACTCCGGCCCGGAAAAACGAAAACGGAACTGCGCCTGCACGCCGCGGCGCGCGATTCCATTACGAATCCGAACGGGCCGAACGGGGGAGCTTCTTCCGCCTTGACCAATGGGCAGGAGGCTCGTATTCAAGGGGGGATGCATTCGATGGGGGATGTCCGGAAGCACGTCCTGACCGTCTCGGTCGAGGACTACTTCCATGGCGCTTCGCTCGACGGGGTCGTCGCGCGCAAGCACTGGACCCGCATCGAGTCGCGCCTCGAGAAGTCACTCAAGGAAGTGCTCGATCTGCTCGCCGAGCACCAGGCGACCGCGACCTTCTTCGTCCTCGGCTGGATCGCCGAGCGGCAGCCCGAGATCGTCCGGCAGATCCGCGCCGCCGGCCACGAGATCGCCAGCCGCGGCTACTGGCCGCGCGGCGGTGAGAAAGGGATGCTGCCGCATCCCCAGGAATTGCGCGAGGAGCTGCAGCGGGCGCGCGAGGCGCTCGAAGCCGCCGGCTCGAATCGCATCGTCGGCTATCGCCACCCGCGCTGGCTCATGCGCCCCGAGGAGCTGTGGGTCATCGACGTGCTGGTCGAGGAAGGCTACCTCTACGACAGCAGCGTCAATCCGATCCTGCGCCGCTTCGCGCGCGACCCGCGCTGGTTCGAGGCGCACCAGCACCGCCACTCGGTCACCAACCAGTCGATCTGGGTCCTGCCCGCCTCGACGGTGAGCGTGCTCGGCGAGCGGGTGACCATCTCCGGCGGCAACTACGTGCGGCAGCTGCCGCACTCGCTGCTGAAAGAGGCGGTGAAGTACTGGGACGCGCACCGCACAACACCGATCGTCTTCTACTTCATGCCCTGGGAGATGGACCGTGACCAGCCGCAGATCCGCGGCATCTCGCGGCTGCAGCGCATCCGTCAGTACCGCTCGCTCGGCAAGACGCGCGACGTCTTCCAGGAGTATCTCAAGACCTATCGCTTCCAGCCGATCGGCGACTGGCTGAACCTGCCGTGGCGGACCATGGAGCCGGTCCCCGCGGCGGCCTCCGCCCGCGCCGAGACGCCGATCGTGCTGCGCAGCGGCGCGGAGCCCGTCCCGGCGGCCGACCGCAAGCCCGTGACCCTCGTGGTCCCCCTCTACAACGAAGAGGCGAACATCCCGTACATGCGCGGCACGCTCCTCGACCTGCGCCGGCGGCTGGAGCGGCGCTACCGCATCCACTTCAACCTCGTGGACGACGGCAGCAGCGACGCCACCTGGGATCGCCTCACCGAGCGCTTCCGCGATTTCCCCGACTGCCAGGTGCTGCGTCACGCGAAGAACGCCGGGGTGGCGGCCGCCATCCTGACCGGGCTGCGCGCCTCGCCCACCGAGGTCGTCGCCTCCATCGACTGCGACTGCTCGTACGACCCGAACGATCTCGAGGCGATGATCCCGATGATCGAGGGGGCCGACCTCGTCACCGCGTCCCCGTACCATCCGCAGGGGCAGGTCTACAACATCCCGCCGTGGCGGCTGTTCCTGTCGCGCTCGCTGTCGCGCATGTACTCGGTGCTCCTCGGCAAGTCGATCTCCACCTACACGTCGTGCTTCCGCGTCTACCGCAAGAGCGCGGTCGAGGGGCTGCGCGTCGATCACGGGGGTTTCCTGGGAGTGGCGGAGATCCTGATTCGACTGAGGCTTGCGGGCGGGCGGATCGTCGAATACCCCAACACGCTCGAGTCACGCCTGTTCGGCGAGTCGAAGATGAAGATCGCTCGCACCATCTGGAGCCACCTGGGGCTGCTGCGCGAGCTGGCCATCCTGAAGGCGCGCGGCAAGTCCGCCCCGGCCGCCGCGGCGCCGCGCGGGACCGATGTGGGTCGCACCCCGGTGCCGCGCGACACGGGCGTGAAACCGTGAGCCCGAAGCCCCTTCTCAGTCTCGGGCTCGACCTCGACAATCTCTGGTCGTACATGAAGATTCACGGCGACCCGGGCTGGGAGTCGCACCCGACCTATCTCGAGCCGCTGGCGGAGCTTCTCGAACAGTTCACCGCGCGCCACAAGATCCGCCTGACCATCTTCGTCGTCGGCCAGGACGCGGCGCTCGACAAGAACGCCCAGGCGTTCGCGCGCCTCGCGGCGCTCGGGCACGAGATGGGGAACCACTCGTTCAAGCACGAGCCGTGGTTCCACCTGTACGCGCGGCCGGAGATCGAAGACGAGATCGCCCGCACCGAAGACGCCATCGAGAAGGCGACCGGCCAGCGCCCGAGGGGCTTCCGCGGCCCCGGCTACAGCCTCAGCCCCGACACGCTGCGGGTGCTGGCGGACCGGAACTACCTCTACGACTGCTCGACGCTGCCGACCTTCCTGGGGCCGCTGGCGCGCGCCTACTACTTCTGGAAGAGCCGCGGCATGCCGGAAGCCGAGCGCGAGAAGCGCAGCAAGCTGTTCGGCGGCTTCAAGGACGGCCTGCAACCGATCCGCCCGTACGCCTGGAACGTGGACGGCCGCCGCATCGTCGAGCTGCCGGTGACGACGATGCCTCTGGTGCGCGTGCCGTTCCACATGTCGTACCTGCTGTACCTGTCGCGCTTCTCCTCGCTCGCCGCGTCGACCCACTTCTCGACATCGCTCGCGATGTGCCGCTGGGGCGGGATCACGCCGTCGTTCCTGCTCCACCCGCTCGATTTCCTCGGGTGCGACAAGATCCGGGAGCTGGCCTTCTTCCCCGGCATGGACCTGCCGACCGCCCGCAAGATCGAGTTCGTGGACGCCGGCATGGAGAAGCTGAAGAAATCGTTCGAGGTGGTGCCGCTCGAAGAGGCGGCGCGCCGCGTCACCGTGAAGGCGATGGCGCCGATGCGCGACCTCAACGCGGAGGGAGCGCTTGGCTGAGAAGGAGGGGGACGGCCGTCCGGTCGTCCTCGTCATCCTCGGGACCCGTCCCGAGGCGATCAAGCTGTTCCCGGTCGCCCGGGCGCTGCAGGCGGAGCCGCGCCTCCGGACCCGGGTCGTCACGACCGGGCAGCACCGCGAGATGGTGGACCAGATCCTCCAGCCGATGGGCATCGTCCCCGACAGCGACCTCGACATCATGCGGCCCGACCAGAGCCTCAACGACATCGTCTCGCGGATCGTGCCGCGGCTCGAGACGCTCTACGACCAGGAGCGCCCGGCGCTGGTGCTGGTGCAGGGCGACACGACGAGCGCCTTCTGCGCCGGGCTGACGGCGTTCCACCGGCGCATCGCCGTCGGTCACGTCGAAGCGGGGCTCAGGTCCTTCAACCGGTTCCATCCGTACCCCGAGGAGGCGAACCGGCGCATGCTCTCGTCCGTCACCGACCTGCACCTGGCGGCGACGCCGTGGAGCGCCGACAACCTGGTGCGTGAAGGCGTGCCGCGCCACGAAATCACCGTCACCGGCAACACCGTCATCGACGCCCTGCTCGAAACCCTGGGCCGCACCGACCTGCTCGAGGCGCAGCGGATTCCCTCGCTGCCGCAGAAGGACCGCGAGCGCCTCGTCCTGATCACGCTGCACCGCCGCGAGAACTGGATGCAGCAGCCCGGCGGGGCCGAGGCGGCCGGTCCGGCGACGGCGCAGGAGTCGCCGCTCGAGGAGACGCTCCTGGCGATCGCCGACGCGGCCGCCGCGTTCCCCCAGACGCAGTTCGTCTACCCGGTGCACCGCAACCCGCGCGTGCAGGAGCCGGCGCGGCGGCTGCTCTCGGGCCGTCCGAACGTGCATCTGCTCGACCCGCAGCCCTATATTCCTTTCGTCGACCTCCTGTCACGCGCCGGTCTCGTCCTGACCGACTCCGGCGGCATCCAGGAGGAGGCGCCGTCTCTGGGCGTCCCGGTCCTGGTGGCGCGCGAGACGACCGAGCGTCCGGAGGGGGTCGAGGCGGGCACGAACGTGCTGGTCGGGACGCGCCGTGAGGCGGTCCTCGCCGCCATGACGAAGCACCTGTCGCGGCCGGAGCCGAAGCGCGGTCCGCTGCCCCGGCCGAACCCGTTCGGGGACGGGCGGGCGAGCGGACGCATCCGGCAGGCCGTGCTGCACCACCTGGGGCTCTCAGAAAAGGCGCCGGAATTCGCACCTCCGGTGGCATCATCATCGCTTTCATCCACCCGGGCCTGAAAGCGCCCGGGATCCTCGGAGGCCTTGCCATGAGCGAGACGAAGACCAGGATCACCCTCCCTTCCGACGCCGACATCAGCGGCCGGACCTTCGGCGCCGAGGAGATGGCGATTCTCCAGAAGGTCATCGCCTCGGGGACCCTCAACTGCACCAAGGGGACCGTGGTGCGGGAGTTCGAGAAGCGCTTCGGGGATTCGCTCGGCGTGTCGTTCTGCCGCACGACGACGTCGGGGACCGCCGCGCTGCACGCCGCCGTGGCGGCGATCGATCCCGAGCCCGGGGACGAGATCATCACGACGCCGATCACCGACATGGGGGCGATCACGCCGATCCTCTACCAGACGGCGATCCCGGTGTTCGCCGACGTCGATCCGCTGACCTACAACCTGACCGCGGAGACCATCGCGAAGAAGATCACCCGCCGCACCAAGGCGGTGATGGTGACGCACCTCTTCGGCAACGCCTGCGACATGGACCCCATCATGGCGCTCGCGAAACAGCACAACATCAAGGTCATCGAGGACTGCGCCCAGGCCTTCCACTGCACCTACAAGGGGAAGCCGGTCGGCACCATCGGCGACATCGGCTGCTTCAGCCTGCAGCAGACCAAGCACATGACCGCGGGCGAAGGCGGCATGGTGGTGTCGAACGACCAGGCGCTGTCGCGCCGGGCGCGCCTGTTCATCGACAAGGCGTGGGGCTACGGCGATCCGAAGCCGGACCACTACTTCCTGGCCCTGAACTACCGGATGACCGAGCTGGCCGGCGCCGTGGCGCTGGCCCAGTTCGACAAGCTCGATGCGATGGTGAAGCACCGCGTGGCGATGGCCGAGCTGCTCAGCAGGCGCATCGAGGGCGTCAAGGGCGTCGCCGCCCCGAAGATCACCCCGGGCTGCCGGCCGGTCTACTGGAAGTACCCGCTGCGCATCGACACGAAGGCCGTGCGCGGCGGCGCCGACGCCTTCGGCGCCCGCCTGAAGGAAGACGGCATCTTCACGGCGCCGCGCTACATCCAGAAGCTGGCGTTCGAGTGCGAGGTGCTGCGCGACCAGCGGACGTTCGGCAACAGCCGCTTCCCCTACGTCGGCGAGCACCGCCGTGGGGACGCGCCGGTCGTTTACGACAAGAACGACACGCCGGGGGCCGTCGAGGCCCTGCTGGGTGTCGTGGTCCTGCCCTGGAACGAGAAGTACACAACGGAGCACGTGGAGTTCATCGCCGCGTCGATCCGACAGGCCTCTTCGGAGCTGACCTGAGCGGACGGTCGTCGATGAATCAAGGAGGTTTCCGTGGGGAAAGTCGGCAAGACTGACGCAGTTCGTTTCGGACTGGTCGGCTGCGGCCGCATCGCACAGTCGCACCTGCAGGCGCTGGGGACGCTCCCCGACGCGCGGCTGACCGCCGTCGTCGAGAGCCGGGAGACGGCCGGGAAGGCGGTGGCGGAGGAATACAAGTGCTCCCTCCACACCGACTACCGCGACCCGTCGCTCCTCGAGCAGATCGACGCGGCGATCATCTGCACGCCGCCCAACATCCACCACGACGTCGCCCGGCACTTCCTCGAGCGCGGCGTGCACGTCCTGTGCGAGAAGCCCTTGACCATCGAGTCGAAGAAGGCGCGCGACCTCGTGGCCCTGTCGGACGACAAGGATCTCGTGCTGATGATGGCGTCGAAGTTCCGCTACGTGGACGACATCATCAAGGCGAAAGCGATCATCGAGTCGGGGATCCTCGGCCGCATCATCCTGTACGAGAACTCCTTCTGCTCGAAGGTGGCGATGGGCGACCGCTGGAACGCCACCAAGGACGTCAGCGGGGGCGGGGTGCTCATCGACAACGGCTCGCACTCGGCCGACATCGCGCGGTACCTGCTCGGCCCGATCGTGGACGTGCAGGCGCAGAACGGCCTGCCGACGCAGGGCCTGGACGTCGAGGACACCGTGCGGGTGCAGTTCGTCACCCAGGGTGGTGTCATCGGAACTTTTGACCTGTCCTGGAGCATCACCAAGGAGACGCCGCATTACGTGCAGGTCTTCGGCTCCGAGGGCACCCTTCAGGTGGGTTGGAGCGGTTCGAAATACCGGCAGGACGGGTCGTCCCGCTGGGTGCCGTTCGGCACCGGCTACGACAAACTCAAGGCCTTCTCGCGGCAGCTGCAGAACTTCATGGGCTGCATCAAGGGACGCGAAGCACCCGTCATCAGCGCCGAGGACAGCCTGGCGTCGGTCCAGGTGATCGAGACCGCCTACCGCTCCGCCGGCCGCAACAACTGGCTGCGCGTCGAACCGGCCGCCTAGGCGCTGCTCCGACAACCCACATGACGACCTCCCAGGCTGCGAAGCCGGCCCGCGTCCACCCGACCGCCCTCGTCGAGGACGGGGTCACGCTCGGCCACGACACCAGCGTCTGGGACGGGGTGCACATCCGTCACGGCGCGAAGCTCGGCCACCACTGCATCGTCGGCGAGAAGAGCTACATCGCCTACGACGTGGTGATCGGCAACTACGTCAAGATCAACGCCGTCGTGTACATCTGCGCCAACGTGTCGATCGGGGATTTCTGCATGATCTCCGCTCACACGGTGTTCACCAACGACCGGTTCCCGCGCTCCGGCAACAAGGAGCTGACCGGTCTCGAGACCTCCGAGGTCACCGAGGAAACGCTGACCACCCGCCTCGAGCGCGGCGTGACCATCGGCGCCAATGCGACCATCGGCCCCGGCATCACGCTGGGGGAGTTCTCGATGATCGGCATGGGCTCGGTCGTGACGCGCGATGTCCCGCCGTTCGCCCTCGTGCACGGGTCGCCGGCGCGCATCGCCGGGTGGCTGTCGGCCTGCGGGCATCCGCTGCTGCGCGGCGCCGATCTCGGGACCGGTGCGGGCGAGGGAAGCGGCGTCACGGCGGTCCGGCGCGACCTGCACTGCGAACGCTGCGGGCGGAACTACCGTTTCGACGGGCGCAGGCTCACGCCCACGGCTCCGATCGTCTCCGCGCCATGAAGACCGCCGTCATCGGCGGCGGGGTCCTCGGTCTCACGCTCGCGTACCGCCTCGCGTCGACAGGCCATTCGGTGGATCTGCTCGAGGCGGAGCCGGCGCTCGGCGGGCTCGCGGCGGCGCACGACTACGGTCCCTTCACCTGGGACCGCTTCTACCACTGCATCCTGCCCCAGGACACGAGCCTCCTTGCGCTGCTGGCCGACCTCGGGCTCGAGCGTGACCTGCGCTGGGCGCGCACCGGCACCGGTTATTACGCGCGCGGCCGGATGTACGACATGAACGGCAACGCCGACTTCCTGCGCTTCCCGCTCCTGACGCTGACCGACAAGGCGCGACTGGCGGCGGCGGTGATCTACGCCACCCGCTTCGCCAACCCGAACGACCTGTATCGCGTCAGCGCCGAGCAGTGGCTCATGAAGATCTGCGGGCGGCATGCCTACACCGTGTTCTGGCAGCCGCTCCTGAAGGCGAAGTTCGGTCCCTTCCACGACCAGGTGGCGGCGGTGTTCATCTACGCGACCCTGGTGCGGCTGTTCGGCGCCCGCTCCAAGGCGGCGGGGGCGGAGAGCCTCGGGTACGTCAGCGGCGGCTACCGCCGCATCCTCGAGCGCTTCGCCGACAAGGTGCGCGCCGCGGGTGGGACGATTCGCACCGGAACGCCGGTCACCGCCATCATCGAGACACCGGCCCCCGCCGGGGGCGGTCCGGGCGCCCGCGTCGAATGGCGCGGCGGCGCCGGCAGCTACGACCAGGTGTTCTTCACGGCGCCGACGCGCCTGGCGCGCAAGGTGACGGCCGCCCCGTTCCTGCCGCACGTCGCGTCGGTCGAGCGGGATCATCCGACCTCGTCGCACTATCTCGGCGTGGCCTGCCTCGTCCTCGCCCTCGAGCAGCCGCTCACCCCTTACTACGTCCTCAACATCGGCGAACCGTCGATCGAGCTGACCGGGCTCATCGAGATGACCAACCTGGTGGACCGCATGAGCGAGACGGAGGGGCTGAGTCTCCTGTATCTGCCGCGCTACATGGACAGCGAGTCGAAGGAGTTCGAGGGATCGGACGCGGCGCTGCGCGACGCGATGTTCGAGCGCGGGCTGAAGCGCCTCTTCCCGTCGTTCGATCCGGCGCGCGCCCGCTACGCCGGGGTGCATCGGGCCCGCTACGTGCAGCCGCTGCCGCTGGTGCGCGACGGCGGCGGCCCGGAGGGAGACCCGACGCCGGCGCTGGCGCGCCCCTTCCAGGTGCTCAACACCGCGATGCTGCGCATCGCCACGCTCAACAACAACGAGGTGGTGGCGCTCGTCGATCGCTTCATGACGAAAAACCGCGCCGCGCTCGTTCCCACGCCAGGCCCATCCCGAGGATAAGGGCGAGCGCCAGCGCCACGCCGTTCGACTCGCTGATGACGAGCCAGGCGAACCACGGCACGTCGAAGCGCTCCAGCAGCGTGAAGGTCGCCAGGTAGTTCGCCGCCGGCACCAGCATCAGGAGCGCCGGCACCACCCGGCGCGCGGTGAACGGGCCCGGCATCGTGAGCAGCGCCGTCACCGGCAGCGCCAGGATCAGCGCGTCGTAGGGCTGGTGGTAGGTCGCCAGCAGGATCGCCAGGCATCCGAGGCTGTTGGAGATCGGCCGCGGCTCGGGCTCGCCGCGCGACGCGAGCCGGCGCATCAGCAGGGCGGCCGCGCCCAGGATGACGACCGCCAGCACGACGTTCACGAGCGTCCCCGGCGGGCGCCCGAGGATGCGCCCGACGAGCGACACCGGGTCGAGCCGGATGAGGCTCGTCGGCTCGTTGAAGGTGCTGTCGGTGGCGACCACCCGCATGCTGCCGCGCATGGATTCGAGCAGCGGCCCGAGGCCCCCGGCGGCGTGCATCGGTCCGAACCCCGACACGGCCCCGAGCACCGCGGCGAGCGCCGCGCCCAGGAGGAAAGCCCGCACGTCCCCGCGGCCGAGCATCAGGATGCCGAGCGGGCCGCCGTAGGAGGGCTTGGCGCAGGCGACGGCGAGACCGATCGCCGCCAGCCACGGCTTGCGCCGCCCTTCCAGCAGGGCGGTCGTGCAGCCGACCGCCATCAGCGCGCTGCACTGGCCGATGTAGAGCGTCATGTGTCCGGGCCGGCCCAGGACGAGCGCCGCGGCGACGAGGAGCACCCGCCACGCCTCGGCCGGAAGCCCCGCTCCCCGCACGGCGAGCGCTGCGAGCAGCACCAGGAGGCCCAGGTTGACGACGAAGTCGGCGGCCATCGCGGCCCGGTAGGGGAGGAGCGCCAGCGGGACGTGCAGGAGCAGGCTGATCGGCGAATACGGCGGCAGCGGCCGGTCGATCGGGTAGTGGGCGTGAGAGTCGTCGTAGTCCCAGGGGTTGCGCCCCTCGAGGAGCGCCACCGACGGGTAGTAGAAGTTGTCGCGGAAATCCTGGAGCCCGAATCTCTCCACCGTCGGCTGCCCCGGGATGTTGAGGTTGGCGATGGTGCGGGCCGCGACCAGGGCCGAGATCGTCGCGAACGCGAGCGCGGCGAGGAGGGTGCGCAGGCGCGGGCTCACGGCGCGGCCCCGGCGCTCCAGTGGCGCAGCACGATGCCGCGGAACCGATCCTCGTCCGGCTGCGGCGTGAGACCGAGGCGCCCGGCCGCCTGTCCGATCTTGTGGCGCACGTTTCCTTCCGGATCCTCCCAGGCGCGATTGTCCACGAGCCAGACGTCGGTGGCGCCGGATCCGAGGATCGCCTCGCTTCCGGGATCGACGACCATCTTCATCAGGCCGGCGCCGGTCCGGGCATAGAACGGCGCCGCGTCGCCGAGGATGAGCGGCCGCGCGCCGGAGTGTTCCTCGGCGAAGCGGACCGCGCCCCGTTCGTCGTCCTTGGCGTAGACCGGATCGAAGAGCAGGTTCCACCCCGCGATCGCCTGCAGCCCGACGACGGCGAGAACCGCCGCGCGGAAGTGTTTCGGCCGCACGGCGACGAAGGCCTGGAGGAGCGGCACGAGCGGCCACAGGAACATCAGGTGGCGCGGCACGAGCGGAAAGTCGCGCCCGACGACGTAGATCGCCGGCCCCAGGATTCCCGCCGCCGGCGCCAGGAGGAACAGCACCGCGGGCGGAGGATCCCCCTGGCGCCGCGCCGCGCGCAGGCCGGCCAGGAGTCCCGCGAGAAGCAGGGCGAGTGCCATGGCGGCGAGAAGAAGCGCCAGCGGATGCGCTGCGACAATCTGCCGCGCCGGGCTCTGGTGCAGCTCGCGCAGGTCCGGACCCAGCGAGAAGCCGAAGAGGAGGGCGAATGGGAAATAGAAGAAGCCGGCCGCCGACAGGGGACGGGTCCAGCCCACGCCGCGCGCCACCGCCGGGCTCCGCACCAGGAGCTGGATCCACGGCAGGAAGAGGAGGAGGCTCGCGCCGAACGCGGCCGCCGCGGCGAGCGCCGCGGCGCGGGCCAAAGGCCTCGGCGGCCGCACGACGAACCCGATTCCCGCGACGATCGTCGCCTGGACGAGGAGCGCGAAGAGATGGAAGAGGTGTGTCCAGAGCCCGAGCGCGTTGGCGAGGCCCCAGGCCGCCGTCCAGAGCGCGATGATGTGACCAGGGGATCGCGCCCCGATCGCCTGCAGGCACCCGGTCATGGCGTACGCCACGGCCGCGATCGCCAGGAACCAGAGCGCGTAGTTGCGCGCCTCCATGGCGTAGAAGAGGAGAAACGGCGAGGCCTGCGCGCACAGGCCCGTGAAGAGAAGGCCCGCCGGGCCGTACAGGCGCCCGCCGACGAGCGCCAGGAGCAGTATTCCCGCCTCCACCGCCAGAAGGGACGGCAGGCGCCAGCCGAACTCGCCGCGCGGCAGGTGATCGCGCAGCGCGTAGAGCAGCGCGTGCGACGCCGGCGGCTGGGTGTCGATGGCCCTGACCCGCGTCACGAGGTCGGAGGTGTTGTGCGCCCCGGTCACCGGCACGAGGGTGATGGCCTCGTCGATCCAGAGCGACTGCGCGCCGAGACGCGCTCCCGCGACGAGGGTCCCGGCCCCCAACGTGCAGGCCAGGACGATCCGGGCGACGCGGCTCGTCATCTCGGAGAGGGGGGCGCCGCCATCAGGCGGGGGGACGCGCGTAGCGCTGCACGACGACCCCCGCGAAGCGCTTCGACTCGGCCGGGCGCAGGGCCGCGGCGAGCCGGCGCGGCACCTCGCCCTCGGGGTCCTCGGTCCAGGCGCGCGAAGAGACCAGCCAGACGTCCGAACCGCTCTCGATCACCGGGCCCAGGATGCCCTCGAGCCGCGCCGCGTCCTTCACGTCGCCGAGGTCCAGGTCGACGAGCGCGCCGCGCGCGCGAGCGTAGCGCTTGTACGGCTCGGCCCCCTCGCCGAGAAGGATCACCGGCCCGCCGCCGCCCGCGGCGATGTAGATGGCGGCGGATCGGTTGTCCTCGCGGGCGTGATCGGGGTGATACATCTTCACGAGCCCGTACAGCTCGCACGCGATGAAGGGCAAAAGGATCGCCGTGACGGTGCGCCGCCGCGCCGTCCGGATTCCGCCGGACGCGAGCAGCAGCGTGAACGGCAGGGCGGCGACGGCGTAGCGCGGGCGGTAGCCGACCCCGGCCAGCGAGTTGACCCACGGCCCGAGGAACGGCAGGACCGCCAGCGCCAGCACGAACCAGAAGTGTCCGCGCCAGTCGGCCGGACGTCCGAGGAGGAGGAGCCCCGCGAGGAGCGCGATGCCGAGGATGGGCAGCGTCATCTGCCGCGGGGTGATGTCGGTCGGCGTGGAGCCGGCGCGCACCGCCGCGTGCATCTCCCGCAGCGGCGGCCCGAGCGCGAACCCCCCCGCGAACATCTGCCCGGTGTACGGCAGCGCGAAAAGCGAGGCCGCGGCGCCGCGGTCGTGCTCGCGCTGCGCCCGGACGTCGTCGAGGAAGAAGGGAGCCCAGAGCAAAAGCGCCGCGGCGGTCAGCGCCGCGCAGGCGAGCAGCGGGCGGCGCGCCTCGCCGCGCGCCCGGAAGAGCGCCGCGGCGGCGAAGGGGAGATGCGCCAGCACGACAAAGGCGAAGTAGTAGTGCACGCCGAAGCCGGCGGCGACCGACAGCGCATAGCCGGCCGCCGCTCCAATCCCGCCGCCGTCGAGGAGCTTCAGCAGGCACAGGCTGGAGGTCAGAGCGAAGAGGGAGAGCAGGGCGTACGCGCCCAGCTCCTGCGAGTACCAGACCGCGAACGGATGGATCGTCAGGAGCCCTGCGGCGAGCAGCGCCGGCGTCCGCCCCGCGACGCGCCGTCCCAGGAGATAGAGGACCGGCACCGCGAGCGTGCCGGCGAGGGCCGACGGCACCCGCAGCGCGAAGTCGGAATCGAGCCCCAGGCTGGTCAGCGCCTTCACCATGAAGGCGATGGTCGGCGGGTAGCCGTCCGGCCGGTTGAGGATGGAGGAGAACGACTTCAACCCGCCGGTCAGCGTCCAGATGTACTCGTCCATCCAGAGCGACTGCCGGGTCAGCGTCCCGAAGCGGATCGCCGCCGCGAGGAGGGTCAGCAGGGTCGCGTAAAACGCCCCCGAACGCCGGGTCCCGCTCACGGCCTCCGCTCCAGGTCGAGCAGGGCATAACCGTCCGGGCAGGAGTCGAGCTCCGTGTACCGTCCGCGCGCCTGCGCCATGAACTTGCGCGCCGTCTCCTCCGGCTGGGCGATCCAGTAGCGCCCGCCGCGCGCCCGGAGTCCCTCGAGGGTGTCGAACGACAGCTCCTCGTTGCCGTAGGTGAAGCCGCGCCGATCGAGCCACGCGAAGAGCATCGATTCGTTGTGCGCCACCGGCATGCCGTCGTCGTCGCGCACCTGCCCGCCGCGCGTCACGATGCGGCCGTCGGGCGGGATGTGCGCGACGAACTGCAGCCCGCAGCGCCGCATCGCCTCGAGATCGGAGCGGTGGTCGCGCGCGTGCAGCAGGTAGACCGTCGCGGCGGCGAGACACACGAGGGTCGCCGCCGCGGAGGCCTTCGCCACGGCCGGCCACGCCTGCGACAGCGCCACGAAGCCCATCCCGATCAGCAGGCACGCCGGCGCCACGGCGAGTCCGTGGTAGTAGAACGCCCAGTCGTCGGCGGTGGTGCGCGCGCCGGCGATGAGGAGCACCACGACCGACGAATACCAGACGAGGGGTCGCTCGAGCACCCGCCACGGCGCGCTCCACGAGGCGACCATCAGGAGCCAGCCAAACGGCGTGACGACCCCCAGCGTTTCCCACTTGAACAGGCCGAGCAGGAAGCGCGGCGGGAAGATCATGTCGGCGCCGAGGAACGGATACTCGTTCGACAGCCCCAGCGAGTTGCCATAGAGGACGTAGAAGCGCTTGGCGTGCACGTACCAGAGGGCCGGTGGCACGAGCGCCAGAGCCGCCGCGGCCCAGACCGCCGGACGCTTGAGCGCCCCGAGTCCCCACCGGCGCAGCACGACGTACGCCAGGAGGATCCCGAGACAGGCGGAGGGGGCCTTGGCCAGGATGCTGCCGCCGAGCGACGCGCCGGAGAGCAGGAGCCACACCTCACCGCGGCCGGCGAGCCACAGCTCGAGGCAGACGACCGAGGCGAGCGCCAGGAGCAGCATCACCGGCTCTGGCTGGAGCGCCGTGGCCAGGTCGATGAGCAGCGGATTCAGGACATACGCCGCCACCGCCAGCAAAGCCCCCACCGGAGGCAGGAGACGCCGCGCCAGGAAGGCGAAGAGCAGGAGCGACAGGATCTCGGCGGCGCACGTCAGGCCGCGCAGGATTTCCGCGTGCACGCCGAAGACCCGGAAGAGCATGCCGCCGATCCAGGGAACGATCGGCGCCTCCATCTCCACGAGCCCGGGCGTGTCGCCGCGCCAGTCGATGCGCGGGTGGAGCGGGTTCGGGTCCTCGCGCGCGAAGTTGCGGGCGATCTGAAACGAGTCGGCCTGCCGCCACGGCGCCCGCAGCCGGTGGTCGAGCGGGCGCGCCACGTCTGCGAGGCGCAGCGCCGCCCCGGCGAGAACGAGCGCCAGGAGAAGGCGTCCGGAGGCCCGCCCGGGCGTGAAGGCATCGCGGGCCGGCGTTTCGGGAGGCGGAGGCGCGCTCACATCGAGGCGTCCTGGACGATCGTCCAGCAATTCCCCGCGCGCGAAAACACCAGCGCCGTTCGGCCGCTCGCCGCGTCCTTGTCCGAGTAGCTCAGGGTCCAGCGGCCGGCCGCCGCCGCGCCGTGGATCCGCCCCGGCACCGCGTCATCGCCCGGCGTGATCTCCATCCCCCAGATCGGGCGGATGTCGTCGAGGTCGAGGCGCAGCGTTCCCATCGCCGCCTTGTCGGGGTAGCGGGTCCTGTAGCGATCGAGCACCGCCTGGCGGCCGCGCACCATTCCCGTGGGGGACAGGAAGACCGCATCATCGGCGTAGACGCTGGTGAAGGCTTCGATGTCGCCGCGGTTCCACGCCTCGACCTGCTCGGCGATCAGCTTCGCGATGTCGTCGTGGGCTTGCGCCGCCTCGCGCTGGTGCCCGATGCGGTCCCACAGGCTGCAGCCGTAGCGAGCGAAAAAGCGCGGCTCCTCGGCGAAGATCGGGTCGCGCAGCACCTCGTCGGCCGAGGCGAAGCGGTGCCCGGTTTTCTCGAGCCACGTGAAGAGCTCGTCCCACACCGCCGTGCCGACGGCGTTGGCGTGCAGCAGGAGGATCTGCGGCGTGGTGCGGCCGAAGAGCTCGTCGCCGTGCTCTTCGTGATGGCGCACCTCGGCCTGGAGGGCCGCCAGGCAGTCGGCGGCCGCGTCGTGCGCTCCGGTCTTGTCCGCCCGGCGCACGGCCGTGACGTACGCCTCCTCGTAGGACCAGTCCTGCGTGTCGATGGTCACCGGAAGGACCCGCTGGGAGGACGCGGCGAGGGCCTGGCGCACCGTGTCGAACTGCTCGGCCGTCTCCCCTTCGCGCAGGTAGGGGAACCGGAAGAACCGCACCTTGCCGCCGTGCGGCTCGAGGTAGGCGGCCAGCCCGGCGCGCCCCTTTTCGATGTCCGCGACGTACTCGGCGACCGGAGTGCGCGGCAGGTCGCGGTGTGCAAAGGAATGATTTCCCAGCTCGAACCCCGCGGCGCGCCAGCGGTCGAGCAGCGCCGTGTCGGCCGGCCCGTTCACCTGTCCCCAGATCACCAGCCCCACCGCCGGCACCTTGTGGCGCTCGAGGATCTGGAGGAGCCGCCCCGTCACCTGCCCGCGGTCGGCCGCGTCGGTGTGCAGCTTCGGCGCCGCCACCGGCAGGTCATCCACGCTGACCAGGATCGGCCTGGGCGGTGCGGACAAGGCGGCCGCCGCGAGACCGGCCGCCGCTCCCGAAAGGAGCAGGACCGCGAGGGAGGGGACCGCCCGCATCGCGGCGTATTGTATTCGGGTCGTTCAGGATCCGGACCGCGACGGTGTGAAGGAAACGCTACCCGCCGTAGTGTCCGACGAGCCCGGCGCGGCCGTCGGTTCCGATCGCCACGACGAGGAAGAACACATCGGACGGATCGGGGAAGTAGGTGAACGACTCCGTCGAGGTCATGCCGCGCAGCGAGAAGGCCGGGTCGGAAGGGAACGACCCGGGGAGCGTCGTCGGCCGGGCCGTCGGGGAGGCGTAGACGAGATAACGCACCCCCGAGGTCGCGGCGCACGGGTCGGCCGAAGGCTGCCAGGCCAGGGTGAGCTGGTCCCCGGGCGCCTGGCTCACCTGGAGGCCGGTCACCTCCGTGATCACGTTGCAGGTGAAGCTGGCGGTCCAGGTCGCGGGGCTCGACGGCGTGGAGATGGTGTGCGTCATCGTGCCCCCATCCGACCAGGAGGCGAAGGCGTAGGTCCGGCCGTCGGCAGCCACCTGCGTGGCCGGCGCCCCGATGACGCGCAGGAAATCGACCACGCCGGACGTGGTGATCGGCGCCAGCTGCAGCACGCCGTCGAGCGTGATCAGCAGATTCGGGTTGGGGACGGTCGTGAAGTTCAGCGTCGAGGTGTTCGGGCGCACCTGCACCGCGGTCAGGGTGTCGAGGGCTCCGGTGGTCCCGAGCGGCGCGCCGGAATCCCGCACCGTGAGGAGCACCTCGTAGGACGTGTCGGCCGATGTTTCCCCGCTGCGCGGGATGGTGAAGCTGCCGCTGCACACGCCCTGGATGGGCCCGAGGAACGGGTGGGTGTGCCCTGCGTGGTGGAAGACCACCGACCAGGTGAAGCGCGAGCAGGGGACCGTCCCGTCTTCCGGGTCGGTGCCGCTGCCGGAGAAGGCGATGGTGTCGCCGGCATCGTAGTGCGCCTCGTCCACGGGGGAGGCGATCACCGGCGTCGGGGCGCGGTTGCCGGAGACGATGCGGATGTCCTGCGTCGTGTCGGTCCCGCCGGCCCCGTCGTTCACGGTCAGGTGGGCGAAGTAGACCCCGGCCGGGTAGAGATGGCTGAGCGTCGCGCTGGTCCCGGTCGCGTTGTGGCCCGAGTCCCAGGAGTACTGCAGCGTCTGCTGATCCGGGTCGCTGCTCTGGGTGCCGTCGAGCAGCACCTGGAGGGGCGCCAGCCCCGACGCGGGGGTCGCGATGCCGACCGCCTGCGGCTGCCGGTTGGTGCCGCCGACCCGGGCGATGCGGTACAGCGCCCCGCTGTTGAAGGAGACGAAGTAGAGCGCCCCGTCCGGCCCGAAGCGCATCTCCACCGGGTCGGGCAGGTCGGTGGCCCAGATCTCGGTCGAGAGGACGTTGTTGCCGGCGTCGAGCACCATGCGGCGGAGATCGCGCGCCGCCTCGTCTCCGAAGAACCACTGGCCGGTGAACTCGCCGTTGAAATCGGCGGCGGTCGCGAAGGGCCCCGCCATGATCGAAGCGCCCGCCGGGTTGGTGTGCGGGTACCAGTAGATCGGGTACACGAAGCCGGCCTGCCCCGCAGGCGAAGGCCCCTCGATGGAGGCCCAGCCGTAATTCCCGCCGGGGATCCCGAGGTCCAGCTCCTCCCAGTCCGATCCGCCGATGTCGGCGATGAACAGGGTTCCGGTGTCCGGCTGCAGCGTGAAGCGCCACGGGTGCCGGAAGCCCAGCGCCCAGACCCGCGGGTCACCTCCGTCCCCGAGGAACGGATTGCCGGCGGCCGGCGTGCCGTTCGGGTTGATGTGCAGGATCTTGCCCCTCAGGTTGAACTTGTCCTGCGAGCCGGTCGACAGCAGCTGGTCGTCGCCGGTGCTGATGAAGAGGGTGCCGTCGGCCGCGAAGCGGATGCAGCCGGCGTGGTGGTCCCAGTTGGTGATCGCGTATTCGACGACGATGACTTCGTTCGTGAGCGTGTCGTTGACGACGGTGAAGTGGGACACCCGCTGGCGGAACGGCGGCGGCGCGGTGTAGGTCAGCCAGAGGAAATGGTTGTTGGCGAAATCCGGGTCGATCTCGATGGCGGTGATTCCCTGCTCGTCGTTGGTGCTGACCGGGATCGTCCCGACGAGCGTCAGCGTGCCGTTGCGGAAGACCCGGATCTTTCCCGACTTCTCGGCGATGTACAGGTCGCCGTTCGGAGCCCAGTCGAAGCTGAGCGGATCGCCCATCCCGCTCACCACCGTCGTCATCGAAAACCCGGGGGCGAGGGTCGGGACGGCCAGCGCCGGAATCGCCGCCATCAGCCCGAGGACCAGAGCCACGGCCGCGAGCCAGCCACGCCGGGGCCAGGGCGCCGTGCGACCGGGCGGAGGCGCGGAGCGGCCGTCCGGTGCGGACCGGGATGGCAGGGGCCGGCGGGACGCCTGGGAGGGCATGCGGGACGAGAGTGTACGGCGAGCCGCTCTCCTCCGCCACGTCCAAGGTGGTGTGAAGAATGGAGACGGCCCCAGTCATGTGCCTGCAGATACTGAGTTTTCAGTGAAGGACGCGCCCGGTCGAGCCCGAGGGGGGCGGGATGTCGAGCGCCGCGGCCAGGGTCGGAGCGACGTCGGCCGGAGTGCAGGGAGCGGCGTCGACCCGCGCGCGGAAGGGGCCCCCCGCGAGGAGCAGCGGTACCCGCCGGTCATACGACCAGGGGGTCCCGTGGGTGGCGGGGGCGTCCTCCCCGACGATGGCGAAGGGAGTGGGCACGATGAACAGGTCGGGGCTGCGGCCTGCGAAGCGGTTGCGCTCGTAGGCGGCGCGCGTCGCCGCATCGACCGTGGAGTGGCCGGCGCTCAGGTAACCGAAGACTCCTTCGACCAGGAGAGCCCCCGCTCCGGCCGCCTCCGCCGCCTGCTCGGTGTCGAGCCCGGCCCGGTCCAGCTCCTGGCGGTCGAACCAGATACGGGTCGGCGTATCACCGTACAGCCTCGGCGGTGGACGATTGCCGGCGCGCGCGGCGAGGGCGCGCTGCATGGCTTCGAGGAGCCGCGGCTCGTCGAGACCGTCGAAGCGCAGGCCGGCGGCTTTGGCCTGATCGCGCGTCGGGGCGACGCCGTGGTCGGCGGAAAGCGCCACGATCGTTCGTCCGGCGCCGACGCGCTCGTCGAGGAAGCGCAGGAACGAGCCGAGCTGCGCATCGAGCCGGATGATGAGCCCTTCGAGCCGCTCGTCGTACGGGCCCACCTGGTGGCCGAGGATGTCGACACCGGACAATCCGACGACCAGGAGGTCGGGAGTCGCGTCCTCCCCCAGCCGCTCCGCCGTGACGATGTGCCGGGCGCAGTCGAACATGAGGTCGTGGAACTGCGCCGTCCCGCGCAGGAAGTCGTAGTCCTTCACTCCCGTCTCGTGCAGCAGACGGTTGGAGGGACGCTCGGCGTTCAGCTGCGCCGCCCAGGCCGGGAGCGCATCCATATAGAAGCGGCTGGTGACGATGAGGCCGCTCTTGATGTCGTACCAGAGGGCGCCGTTGGCGCCGCGCCCGACCGAGAAGACGGCCGAACGGTCCTTGCCGGCGATGCTCCAGACCTTCGCGGCGCCCTTGGTCGCCAGGCGCAGGGAGTCGCCGAGCGTGTCCACCATGAGGCGCCGCGGGGAGACGCCGGCCCCGGCCGCGCCGACGAGCGGGAAGGCGGGGTCATCGACCGAGGCGATCACCTTGTGCGTCCCCGGGTCGAAGAAATCATTGCTGACGATGCCGTGCCGATCCGGGTCGGTGCCGGTCGCGAGCGTGGCGTGCCCGGGCCCGGTCTCGGTCAGCGCGTAGTCGTGGGCGCACTCGGTGAAGCGGGTACCGGTGCGCTCCAGGCGTCTGAAGCCGTCGGGACCGAACCGCGGTTGGAGCCGGTCGAGGTAATCGGCGCGGAACTGGTCCACCACGAACAAAACGACGAGGCGGGTCGTCCCGGCCCCTGCTGCCGGTCGGGGGGCGCCGGCCGGTCCGCTCGCGGCCGGCCCGGCGGTCGCCGGCCGCGGGGCGCGCGTGGCGGCGAGCCCGCACAGGGCCAGCGCGGCGAGGGTGAGGACCGGGGTCCGGCGGAGCACCGGCGGAGGATACGCGAAATTCGTCATGGGACCGGCCGCCGTCTGAAGGACCGCTGACAGGCGCCTTGACCGGAGGGTCGGATCGCCGTACATGAAGGGCTGTCGCAAATCCCTGATGAATTACGATTCCGTCATGTGCCCCCTCCCAGGACGCGCGCGCTTCGTGCGCGCCGGCGCGGTCCTGTTCGTCGCGGCGGTGCTGCTGGCGGCGCCGGCGGCCGCGCAGACGATCTCGTTCGGGAAGAGCACGCTGCAGGGGACGGCGCTGACGAGCCCCACGTCGCTGCAGTTCGGTCCGGACGGCAGGCTCTACGTCACACAGCAGAACGGCACCATCCTCATCTACACGATCACCCGCAATGCTCCGAACTCGTACGTCGTGTCCGCCACCCAGACGATCACCTCGATCCGGGACATCCCGAACCACGACGACAACGGCCCTCTGAACGGAT
Organism: Candidatus Polarisedimenticolia bacterium; assembly: GCA_036005805.1. Taxonomy (GTDB): domain Bacteria; phylum Acidobacteriota; class Polarisedimenticolia; order Gp22-AA2; family Gp22-AA2; genus DASRAU01. Next base: position 39,876 of record DASYQE010000055.1, read on the forward strand.
CGATCACCGGCCGCGAGGTGACCGGGATCCTGGTCGTCGGCACCGCCGCGAACCCGGTCATCTACGTGGCCTCGTCCGACCCGCGCATCGGCGCCGGGGGAAGCGGCACCGACAGCAACCTCGACACCAACTCCGGCATCCTGTCGCGCCTGACCTGGAACGGCTCGACCTGGGTGAAGCTCGACCTGGTGCGCGGCCTGCCGCGCTCGGAGGAGAACCACGCGTCGAATGGGCTGGTGCTCATCAACAGCGGGGCCACCCTCCTGATCGCGCAGGGAGGGAACACCAACATGGGGGCGCCGTCGAACAACTTCGCGCTCCTCCCCGAATACGCCCTGTCGGCGGCGATTCTCTCGGTCAACCTGACGGCCATCGGCAACACGACGTACGACCTGCCGACGCTCGACGACCCGCTGGCGTCGCGCAACACCGGCACGCCGGGGGTCGATCTCAACGATCCGTTCGGCGGCAACGACGGCGCCAACCAGGCGAAGCTGGTCGCCGGCGGACCGGTGCAGGTCTACTCGCCGGGCTACCGCAACCCCTACGACCTCGTCGTGACGCGCGCCGGCCGCCTCTACACCGTGGACAACGGTCCGAACTCCGGCTGGGGGGACGTGCCGGCGGGGGAGGGAGGAACCACCTGCACCAACGCCACCCGCGAGCCCGGCGTGACCCAGAGTGACCAGCTCCACTACGTCACCGGCCAGGGCTTCTACGCCGGCCATCCGAACCCGACGCGCGCCAACACCGCCAACACCTTCAATGGCCAGTCGCCGGTGTCGTCGTCGAACTCGGTGGAGTGCGACTACCGCAACCCCGGGGCGCAGGACGGGGCGCTGGCCACGTTCGCCTACTCGACCAACGGCCTCGCCGAGTACACCGCGAACAACTTCGCCGGCGTCATGGACGGGAACCTGCTGGCCGCGTCGTTCGAGAACTCCATCTACCGCATCGTCCTGTCGGCGAACGGCGCGACCGCGACCTCGGTGACGACGCTGTTCTCGTCGGTCGGCAACACGCCGCTCGACGTCTGGACGCAGGGGAACGCCGGGCCCTTCCCCGGCTCGATCTGGGTGGCCGACTACGGCATCAACGGCATCGTGGTGTACGAGCCCGCCGACTTCGTCTCCTGCACCGGCGCGGACAACGCGGCTCTCGACGAGGACGGCGACGGCTTCAGCAATGCCGACGAGATCGACAACGGCACCAATCCCTGCTCGGCCGGCGACGTGCCCCCCGACTGGGACGGGGATCACCTCTCCAACCTCAACGATCCGGACGACGACAACGACGGCCTGCCGGACACGAGCGACAAGTTCGCCCTCGACCCGCAGAACGGCGCGACCACCAGCCTGCCGCTCCTCCTGACCTGGGACAACGACGCCCCCAACCCGGGCGGGCTCCTGCACCTCGGCTTCACGGGGCTCATGAGCAACGGCACGTCGAACTACGAGAGCCTGTTCAACGCCGGGGCGATGACCGCCGGCGGCGCCGCCGGCGTCGTCACGGTGGACGCGGCGACGGAGGGCGACGCCGACGGCGCGCTCAACACGCAGCAGTTCGGCTTCCAGGTCGGCGTGCACGTCACGGCCGCGACCGGGATCTTCACGGCGCACACCCGCATCCTGGCCCCGTTCGCCGGTCTCACCCCGGCGGATTTCCAGTCGATGGGCCTGTTCATCGGCACCGGCGACCAGGACCACTACGCCAAGGTGGTCGTCATGGCGAACGGCGGCGCCGGGGGCGTGCAGTTCGGCAAGGAGGACGGCGGCCCGCTCGTCGCCCGCACCCCCACCGGCATCACCCTGCCCGGGCCCGACTGGATCGATCTCTACCTGACCATCGACCCCGTCGCGCTCGCGGTGACGCCGGTGTTCATCGCCACCATCAACAACGTGCCCGGGCCGGTCGAGTCGCTCGGCGGGCCGGCGACCCTCCCGGCGTCGTGGCTGGCGGGGCCGCAGGGGCTCGCGGTCGGCATCATCTCGACCTCGCGCGGGCCGGCGCCGCCGTTTCCGGTCACCTGGGACTTCCTCAAGGTGCGCGCCGGCGCGGCGGTGGAGTGCTCGGCCGATCCGGACTGCGCCGACACCAACCCGTGCACGACCGACGTCTGCCAGTCGTACACCTGCCTGCACCTGAACAACACCAACCCGTGCAACGACGGGCTCTCCTGCACCAGCGGGGACATCTGCGCCGCCGGCTCGTGCACGGGCACCGACGCCTGCCCGGCCGGGCAGATGTGCGACGCCTCGAGCAACGCCTGCCTCCAGCTCAACGTCGATCTCGACAACGACGGGCTGGTCGGCGCCGCTGATCCGTGCCCGACCTCGGCGCGGAACCTCTGCTTCGGGCCGGTGGCGACCGAGACGGCGCAGGGGCGCACCCTCCGGATCAACACCGGCGACGACGGCACCGAGTGCGCCGGGCCGAAGACCGACTGCACCGGCCGCCTGTGGAACGGCGACTACGGCTTCAACAACGTCCTCAACAACGCCTCGTGCGATCTCGGCGGCGGCGGGGAAGGCTGCGTCATCAGCGGCATCACGTCGATCTTCGGCTGCGAGGACGAGTCCACCGAGGATCTCTTCCAGTGCGAGCACTACGACGACGAAGGGGGCACGGAGCTGCAGTACTCCTTCGCGGTGCCGAACGGGGCCTACCTCGTGAACCTCTACTTCGCCAACACCTCCACCGGGACGACCAGCCCCGGTTCGCGCGTCTTCAACATCCTCGTCGAGGGAGCGACCGCCTACGCCAGCTTCGACCAGGTGGTGGCGTCAGGCGGCAGCGGCATCGCCATCGTGCGATCGAAGGTGGTGAACGTCGCCGACGGCGCGCTCAACATCTCCTTCGGCCACGTGACGGAGAACCCGGCGCTCAAGGCGATCGAGGTCCTGCGCCAGGACCGGGACGGCGACGGCTTCTTCCCGCCGAACGACTGCAACGACCTGAACGCGGCGGTGCACCCCGGGGCGACGGACACGACGTGCAACGGGGTGGACGAGAACTGCAGCGGCGTCGCCGACGAAGGCTACGCGCCGGTCGGCACCGCCTGCGGCATCGGGCCATGCGCCCGCACCGGGGTCACGTCCTGCGTCGCCGGAGCGGTGCACGACTCGTGCACGCCCGGCGCGCCGCAGCCGGAGGTGTGCGACGGTGTGGACAACAACTGCAACGCCATCATCGACGATGCGCCGCCGCTCGGGACGATCGCGACCCTCGACGTGACGACCGGCGCCCTCGCCTCCGACGCGTCCCTGTCCTGGGCTTCGGTCCCCGGCGCGTCCGCGTACGACCTGGTGCGCGGCAACGTCCGGACGCTGGTCGAAGGGGGCGGATCGTTCGCGACCGCCATCGACCAGTGCCTCGCCAACAACACCACGGCGCAGGCCTTCGTCGAATCCGGGATGCCGGCGGCGGGCGAGGCGTTCTTCTATGTCCTGCGCGGCGTCAACTGCGGCGGCGGCAGCTGGGACGAAGGGGGATCCCAGGCGGTGCCGCGCGGCCCGTCGTTCGCCGCCGCACCCGCCGCCTGTCCGTAGGGCGGCTCATCGCGTCGGGGAATCCGGGTTGACGCGAGTCCCTATCTCGCCCGGCGCGGCCGGGATGTCCGCGGCCGCCTTCGCCGCGCCGCGCGCCTCCCATCCCGGCCGGTAGAGGACCTCGATGTATTCCTTCACCATGCGCCGCGCCGAGAAGCGCGGGATGAGCGTCCGGAGCGCCGATCGCATGGCGGTCAGCCAGCGCTGCGGCAGGCCGTCGGGATCCCGCTCGTAGTAGGCCGGGACGATCTCCTCTTCGAGGCAGCGGTACAGGTCGGCCGCATCGGCCGCGTCGCGCTCGTCGCCGTCGGGTCCCGCATCGGCCGAGCCGATCTTCCAGCCGTTGGTGCCGTCGTAACCTTCGGCCCACCAGCCGTCCAGGACGCTGAAGCTCGGCACGCCGTTGAGCGCCGCCTTCTCGCCGCTCGTGCCGCTCGCCTCGAGGGGGGGACGCGGGGTATTGAGCCAGACGTCCACGCCCTGCACCAGATGCTGCGCGGCGTGCAGACCGTAGTCCTCGACGAAGGCGATGCGGCCGGCGAAGCCGCGGTCTTCCGCCGCGCGGTAGACCTCCTGGAGCATGTGCTTCCCCGGCTCGTCGGCCGGGTGCGCCTTGCCGGCGAAGACGATCTGCATCGGCCGGCGCGGGTCGCACACCAGCGCCCGCAGCCGGTTCGCGTCGCGGAAGATGAGACTGGCGCGCTTGTAGGTGGCGAAGCGGCGCGCAAACCCGAGGGTCAGCGCCTCCGGGTCGAACAGCGCCCCCGACGCGAGCACCTGGGGCGGCGAGGACCTTCCATCGAGCAGGCGCCGGCGCGACCGCATCAAAAGGAAGCGGTGCAGCCGGCGCTTGAGATCGAGATGCGTGGCCCAGAGCTCGTCGTCCGGCACCTGGTCGATGCGGCTCCAGAGCGCCGGCTCGTCGTGGTGCTCCATCCAGTCGGCGCCGAGGTGGCGCTGGAACAACGCGTCCATCTCGGGCGCGATCCACGAGCCGACGTGCACGCCGTTGGTGACCGCGACGATCGGCGCCTCCTCGGGCGGACGGTCGGGCCACAGCGTGCCCCACATGCGTCGCGACACCTCGGCGTGGCGCCGGCTGACCGCGCTGTGCCGCCCGCACAGGCGGAAGGCCAGGACGCTCATGTTGAACGCCTGGCCCCACGGCTCCTGGTGCGCCCCGAGTGCGAGGAAGCGATCGCGGTCGAGACCGAATGACGGCCAGTAGGCGGCGAGGTACTTGTCGATCAGGCCGAACGGGAAGGCGTCGTGCCCCGCCGGCACCGGCGTGTGGGTGGTGAAGACGCTGGCGGCGCGCACCGCCTCGACCGCCTGCTCGAACGGCCGGCCTGCCTCGACCTTCTCGCGCACCCGCTCGACCATCATGAAGGCGGCGTGCCCTTCGTTGGCGTGCCAGATCCCCGGGCGGATGCCGAGCGCGCGGAGCAGCCGCACGCCCCCGATGCCGAGGAGGATCTCCTGCAGGAGCCGCGTCTCCTGGTCGCCGCCGTAGAGGCGCGCCGTCAGCTCGCGCTCCCACGGCGAGTTCTGGTCGAGGTCGGTGTCCATGAGATAGAGCGTCACCCGCCCCACCTCGACCCGCGACACCTGCACGTGCAGGAGGTGCCCGGGCAGCTGCAGCGTCAGGATGAGCGGGCGTCCCTGTTCGTCGCGCAGCGTCGCGGCCGGGGCGATCTCCCGCTCGATGCGCTGGTACGACTCCTCCTGCCGGCCGTCGGGGGAGATGTGCTGCTTGAAGTACCCCTGCGGGTACATGAAGCCGACGCCCACCAACGGCAGGCCGAGGTCGCTCGTCTCCTTGACGATGTCGCCGGCGAGCACCCCCAGGCCGCCCGAATAGACCGGGAGCGTCTGGTGCACGCCGAACTCGGCGGAGAAATAAGCGACAGGCAGCTGCGCATGCGCCGGCGCGTGCGAGGTGAACCAGCCTTGCTTCGGCGCCATGGCGCGGTCGAACGCGGCGAGCACGCGCTGCAGGCGGTCCATGAGATCGCCGTCGCGCAGGATGGCATCACGCTTCGCCGCGTCGAGCTCGCCCAGGACCTTGAGCGGGTTGAGGGCGCGCGGGCCGTCGGGAGCGCCGACCGCGGAGGCGAGCCGCTCGAACAGATCCCGCCCTTCCGGCTGCCACGACCACCAGAGGTTGCGCGCCAGCTCCGGCAGCCGCCGGAAGGCGTCTTCAGGGCCGCTGCTCAAACTACCGGCTCTCGAGCAGCCAGGCGTCGATCTCGGCTTCCGCCTCGGCCCAGTCGCGCTGAGAGTCGCCGCCGACGAAACCGCGGCGCTGCGCCTTGAAGTAGGCCGCCTCGGCGACCATCCGCCAGCGCTGCTCGGCGGTGATCGGCGTGTTCGGCGCCGACTTTCCGGGGGCGGGGAAGGCCTCGGGGGTCGCCATGCCGGCCGCCACGGCCGGGGAGCCCTGGGTCGCGCGGCCGCTCCCCGGTGCCGCCTCGGCGGGGGGGAGAGCCGGCGCGTTCTCGTGACGGGCCGGGGGAAGGGCGTTCTCCGGCGTGGCCGCCTTGGCCGCCGGCTTGGCTGTCTTCTTCCTGGCAGGGGTCTTGCGGGTCTTCTCGAGCATCGATCTCTCCTCGAAAAACGGTTGCGGAAGGCCAGAGTCTATAACGCCGCCCCCGTTGTCACCCAATCGTCACGGTCCCGTCACGGTCACCCCCCGCCGACCTATAATTCTTGCCTCCGGGGCCCGATCCCGGCCCGGAGAAAGTCCACATGTCACAGACCATTCTCGTGGTCGACGATGAAAAGGACATCGTCGATCTCATGCGATACAACCTGGTCCAGGCCGGCTTCCGGGTGGTCAGCGCCTTCGACGGACAGCAGGCGCTCGATCTCGCCCGGCGCGAGCGGCCCGACCTGGTCGTCCTCGACCTGATGCTGCCGACCCTGCCCGGGACCGAGGTCGCCCGGCTCCTCCGCCAGGAGGAGAAGACCCGCTCCATCCCCATCGTCATGCTGACGGCGCGCGGCTCGGAGGTGGATCGCATCGTCGGCTTCGAGCTGGGCGCGGACGACTACGTGGTCAAGCCGTTCTCGCCGCGCGAGCTGGTGCTGCGGGTGCAGGCGATCCTTCGTCGCGACGTGCGCGACGAGGGAGAGGAGAAGATCACCTTCGACCCGCTGGTCATCGATCTCGCGGCGCACGTCGTGCGGTTGAAGGGGCGCGAGGTGGGCCTGACCGCCACCGAGTTCAAGCTCCTGCACCGCCTGGCGCGGCGGCCCGGACGGGCCTTCAGCCGCGACCAGCTGCTGAGCGATGTCTGGGGCTACAGCGGCGACCTCGAGACGCGCACCGTGGATACCCACATGAAGCGCCTGCGCGCCAAGCTCGGCATCGTCGGCTCGTGGATCGAGACGGTGCGCGGCCACGGCTACCGCTTCCGCCCCGAAGGGTACGAGGAGCGGGACTAGACTGCGACTCCGCCATCGGCTGCCGCTGTCGTTCGTCCTGGTCGCCGGCCTCTCGGTCGTCGTGGCCGCGCTGTTCCTCACCCTGTCGCTGCAGCGGCGCGCGGTGCGACGTCTCGCCGACGGCCTGCGCTCGCAGGCCATCCTGGTGCGCGACCTGGCGCGCAGCGAGGCCGACCTCCAGGCCTCCGCCGATGGGCTCGCCGACCGCATCGGAACCGAGCTCGGTGTGCGGGTCACCGTCATCGGCGCGGACGGGACCGTCCTCGGCGACACCGATCTGGACGCCCAGGGTCTGCGCACGGTCGAGAACCACGCCGGACGGCCGGAGGTGCAGGAGGCCATGGCGGAGGGCACAGGCGAAGCGATCCGCTGGAGCCATACCATCGGCAGCGATCTCCTCTATGTCGCCGTGCGCCTCGACCCGAACGACCCGGCGCGCGGCGTGGTGCGCCTGTCGGTGCCGCTCGACGAAGTGCAGCGGGGCGAGCGGGCGGTGGTGGGGCCGGTGGCGGCGGCGGCGCTCGCCTCGATCCTGCTCGCCGCTCTGCTCGGTGTCCTGGCGTCGCGGCGCCTGGTCCGGCGCCTCGATCGGCTCTCCGTCGCGGCGGCGGCGATCGCCGATGGCCGGACGACCGCCCGCACGCGTCGCGGGCCCGAGGACGAGCTGGGACAGGTGGAACGATCCCTCAACCGCATGGCGGAGACGCTCGACGAACGGCTGGCGGATCTCCTGCGCCAGCGCAACCAGATGAGGTCCGTCCTGGAGGGGATGGTCGAAGGGGTGCTCCTGACCGACGGGACCGGGCGCATCCTCCTCGCCAACACCGCCTTCGAGCGCATCTTCGACGCCCCGCCCCCCCTCGAAGGGCGCCGGCCGCTCGAGGCGGCCCGGGTCCCGGGGCTGCAGGAGTCGATCGAAGCGGCGCTCGCCGCCACCGGTCCCCTGACGCGCGAGATCGAGCTCGTGCGCGGCCACCAGGAGAAGGTCCTGCGCGCCAGCCTGGCTCCGTTGCACAGCGACGGCGGTGAGCCGATCGGCGCCGTGGCAGTCTTCCATGACGTCACCGAGCTGAAGCGCCTGGAGCAGGCGCGGCGCGAGTTCGTCGCCAACGTGTCGCACGAGCTGCGCACGCCCCTGACCGCGATCAAGGGCTATTCGGAGACGCTTCTGCACGGCGGCCTCGCCGACACCGGCAGCGCCGTCGAGTTCGTCCGCGTCATCGACAGGCACGCCGAGCGCCTGCGCCTGCTCATCGAGGAGCTGCTCGACCTGGCGGCGGTCGAGCAGGGACGCGCCCGCCTGGACCTCGAGGCCACCTCTCCGGCCGAGGTTTCCGCCGCGGCCGTCGGCGTGGTGCGGCAGGCCGCCGACATCAAGCACCAGACCTTCGCCATCGACGTGCCGGAGGAACTGCCCCCCTGCCGGGCCGACCGGGATCGCCTCGCGCAGGTCCTCATCAACCTGCTCGGCAACGCCGTGAAGTTCACCCCCGATGGCGGCCGCATCGGCATCCGCGCGCGGGCCTCGAACGGCCACCTGGTGATCGCCGTCTCCGACACCGGCCCCGGCATCCCGGCCGACGAGCTGGGGCGGATCTTCGAGCGCTTCTACCGGGTCGAGCGATCGCGCGACCGGCGCGAAGGCGGGACCGGGCTCGGGCTCGCCATCGCCAAGCACCTGGTGCAGGCGATGGACGGGTCGATCGAAGCCGAGAGCGCTCCGGGCACAGGCGCCACCTTCCGGGTGACCCTGCCGCTTTTCGGCTGAACCCCCCGCTGTCACACGTCTGTCACATATCCGCGCCGTCTCCGTCACCCGTCCGTCGCAGAGTCCCCCGCGAAAGTTCACACGACACGTGAACTCTACGGAGGATGATCCTCGATGCGAACAGCCAG
>DASYQE010000056.1:0-16722 GCA_036005805.1 Candidatus Polarisedimenticolia bacterium
CGGTCGGGCTGGAACGCGCTCCACATGTGGAGCCGCTCCAGGATCGTCTGTTTCATGGTCCCCAGGAGTTGGTGATCCCGGGGAGTTTAGGCTGTCTCGAGGCCGCGCCTCAAGGAACTCTGGTATAAGCGCTCCTCCTCCGGGGGGGGAACATGAAAACCAGGCCTGCCGTCGTCCGCTTCGCGCTTGCTGTATCGATCCTCCTGCTCGCCGCTCCCGCCACTTCGGCGTTCGCGGGGGGAGACGTGAATATCCTCGTCGGGGCCAAGCCGATGGACAGGGACGACTGGGCTCCGGTGGAAGACCAGGGCGCCTTCGGGGTCGAGGTCACCTTCGGCCGCGAGGCCTGGCCAGTCTGGATCGCCGTCGACTACTTCGCGTCGGCCGCGGTGGAGGAGCGCGTTCCGATCAACGTCGGCGGGTTCGTGACCTCCGGGGACATCTACGGCACGACGTTCGAGCTCGACCTGGGCATCCGGAAGATCTGGGGCGAGAAAAAAACCCGGCCCTTCCTCGGCGGCGGCGTCGGGCTCGTCGGGGCCATGTTGGATCTGGATGTCGCGGATGACATCGATCACGCCGCGGCCGCGTGGGCCGGAGGCGGCGTCTTCTGGCGCCTTGGACGGCGCTTCAACGTCGGCGGATCAGTGCGCTGGTCGGACGCGCAGGTGACGCTGTTCGGCAACGACGTGCAGGCCGGCGGTTTCACCTACGGCCTGCTGCTCGGCTGGGGCTGGCCCGCCGGCTCCTGATCAGGCCGGCGCGTTCTGTTCCACGTGGTCGACGCTCCCGCGCACGCCCGAATGCCGGGCGCAGTGCGAGCAGCAGAATATCTCCTGATCCGCCTCCACGCCGTGCCCGAGAATCTTCACGCCGCAGTGGGCGCACTCGGGCGCCAGAACGTGGATGGCGCACTCGAAACAGTCGAACGTGTAGGAGCGGCCGGCCTTGGTGACCTCGAAGCTCCTCGCGTAGTCGTTGCCACAGGAATGACATCGGGCCATGACTCTCCCTCCTTCTCTCCGGCAACGGAGTGCATTCCCAGTGCCACGGGATGGCGGTCTCCGTATTTCTGCGGATGCCCGGGATGGCTTCCGATGGTAAATGGGTGCCCGCAACTGGCTCTGACTTGAACTTCGAACCACTCGTGCCGATCCGACAAGGGAGGGTCCGATGTCCAAAGGTCTCAGCCGTACCGTCCTCTTCTCCTTCATCTTTGTGGTTCTGGCCTGGGCCGCTTCTCCGTCCCCGGCCCTGGCGACCCCGCTCGAAGACAAGCTGAACGAGTGGGCCTTCGCCATCGCGTGGACCGACGTGGACGACGTCGGCTCGACGACGAACATCGACGGGCAGTGGCAGTGGATCCTGACGCCGAAGGGGTACCACGAGATCGGCGCGCACCTGTCGTACCTGAACATCGACCCGGACACGGGCGACAGCACCGATGCGCTGATTTTCGGGCCGATCTACACGTTCAACTGGATGCCGGACAAGCCGGTCACCGGCTACGTCTCCGGCTCGTTCGGGTTCGTCTCGGGGGACCTCGGCGACTTCGTCGATGACGAGTTGGAAGCGGCCGTCGGCGCCAAGATGTTCGTCGGCGACTCCGCCGCCGTGCGGTTCGAGTTCTTCCTGCAGAAGCTGATGGGCGCCGACGATTTCGACGACCAGGATAGCCACGGCATCCGCATCGGCATCAGCATCTTCACCTTCAAGAAGAAATAGCCGCGCCGCAATCGAAAGACCGCCCGCCGGTTCGCAACCGCGGACCGGCGGGCTTTTTTACGCGCGCCGCAGGCCGGCGGACCGGTTACGGGCGAATTGGCGTGCCGCGCCCGCTCACCGCCGTCCGGTCGCGCCCGGCGCTAGCGCCAGTCGCCGGTGGCGACGAAGCCACCCCAGTAATAAGGATGCGTGGTGCGGCCGCGGGCGCGCTGGTCTTCGAGCAGGCGGACGGCGGCGCGGCGCATCGCCTCGGTCGTCGTCGCCCCGGCCGAACGCGCCGCGTAGAGCGCCCGCATGAAGGCGCGCGCCGAAGCGTCGTCCGCCCCCCACAGGCTCAGGATCACCGTGCGCGCGCCGGCCCTCTCGAAGGCGTGACGCAGGCCCACCACCCCTTCCCCGGCGCGGACGTCCCCCAGGCCGGTGTCGCAGGCGGACAGCACGACCCACTGGGCGCCTTTGAGATCCAGGCGGGCGATCTCCTCGGCGGTGAGCACGCCATCGGAGAAAGCGAGGCCGGAGCGGAGAAGGACCCGCTCCTGGGGCGGCGCCGCAAGGTCTTCGGCGGTGCCCTTCCCGGGCACCAGGCCGCACGACTCCGGCAGGACGAAGGCGTGCGTCGCGAGATGAAGGATGCGCTTCCCCGGCGCCAGGGTCGCGACGGCATCCGCGCGCGCCCTCCCTCCCTCGAGGACGACGCGCTCGCCTTCGACCGGGAGGAGCGCGGCGACCTCGCGCGCCTCCTCCACCGCTCCCGGGAGCGATTCGAAAGAGAGCGCGGCGAATTCCGGACAGAGGGGGCGCGGCATCGCCACGCTCGTGGCCACGGCCGGTGCTGCACGCGACGATATCGCTCCGCGGGTCACGCCGAAGTCGGGGCCGCCGATGGAGAGCAGGCCGCGGCCTGTGGCGGAGCCGCCGGCCAGCCGGACGAGATCGCGCTCGGCCGTGAGGACGTGCAGCAGCGGACCTGACTCCACGAGGAAGCGATCGCCCCCCGCCGGCAGCGCGCCGAACGCGACGAGGTCGAGCGCGCCGTCCGGGACCAGGAAGACCTGCCGTGCGTCCACCAGGAACGGCGCGACCGGATCCCAGACGGCGCGGCGCAGGCGTTCCCCCGCTGCGCGCGCCGCCTCGTCGGACTCGTTCGCAGGCCTGCCGTGAGGGTCCCGCGTGGCCTCCTGCCGCCAGGCGGCGAGCATCGCATCGATGGCGTCCGCCGGACCGAGCGGCAGGACCGCGGGCGATTCGCTCCCGGGCCGGAGCACGAGCGCCAGGTAGGAAGAGGCCGGGCCATCGAGCGCGAGACGCTGGTAGCGCACCCAGGCCACGAGGGCATCGCCGGGCGGGAGCGCGCGCCGCACTTCGTCGAGCCCCGGATCGCTTCCCTGGTGGCCGGGCTCGAGCGCGTCGAGCACCATCCCGCGCGATCGGATGACCGCGTCGAAGACCTCGCGCGCCGTCGCGCCGCCATCCGATCCCTCCGCGAGCGCCGTCAGGAGGACATCGAGCCCGGACGTGCGGACCGCGGCGAAGCGGAGTGCCAGCCCGTCGTCGAGATCGTGGACGGAGAGCAGGAACCGCGCGCGCGCCCTTCGCTCGGCGGCCAGCGCCGTGACGATCGCGTCGGCTCGCCGCCCCGCGCGCCATTGCAGGCGGGCCCGGTCCGCGAGCGCCGCGGCGACCTCCGGAGCGGACGGCTCGAGCGATTCCTCGAGGATCGCGAGCGCCTCCTCGGATTCCGCCAGCGCCGCCTCCCATTCGCCGGCGCGCGCCAGCAGGTCGGCGAGGGCGAAGCGCGCCTGCGCGACGAGGTGATACCGGGGCCCGAAGGCCGCGACACGGATCGACAGCGCCCGATCGGCCAGCGGCCGCGCCGCCGCCAGGTCGCCGGCGGCCGCGAGGAGGCGGGCGCGCGCCAACAGGCTCCGCGCGATGAACGGGTCGGCCGGCCCGAGCGTCCGCTCCCAGATCCGCTGGGCGCGCTCGAAGAGTCCTTCCGCCGCCGGATCACCGGCGCGCGCCGCCAGATCGGCCAGCGCCTGGAGGGTGTTGGCGACCTGCGCGTCCGGGACGCCGGCCGCCCGCTCGCGGACGGCGAGCGCCTTCAGCAGACAGGCCCGCGCCCCCTCCGGATCTCCGGTCTGGGCATGCACGATCCCCATGTAGTGCAGGGCGGAGCCGATGCCGGCGTCGTTGTCGCCGGGCAGCCGGATCCACGTCGCGATGGCGGCCTGGTACTGATCCAGCGCGCCGGCGTAGTCGCCCGTGGCGCGCCGGAACTCGGCGACCTGGTAGCGGCTTCCCGCCAGCCAGGAGGTTTCCCGGGGTTGCGCGAGAAAAAGGGCCAGCGCCCGCTCCGCGATCGGCCGGCCGGCGACGTAGTGCTCCGCACCCCAGAGGACGAACGCCTGCCCGGCGAGCGCCTGCGCCAGCTCCGCGGACCTCGGGCCGTGCTCCGCTTCCGCCCGGGCGACCTCGGCCGCGGCCTTGTCGAGACGCGCGTCCCGGGCCTGCCGTCGCGCAGAGTCGAGCTCCGCCTCGGGCGCACGCGGGGGCGCGGGGGAATCGAAGTCGCGGGTGATCGCCGCGGTCCCAAGCAGGAGCAGCGACGCCCCGAGGACGGCGGTGAGGCCCGGCGGCGCCCGGCGGGGCATGTTCAGTCGCGCCGGGACCGCGCGCTCACGGCCGCCCGGCGATCACGGCTGCCGGCCGGTGACGTGCAGCGGGTACAGAAGGGGCGCCGCGTCCTTCGCCTCCAGGGATTGCACTGCAAGGTGGTACTCCCCCGGCCGGTCGGGCGCGTCGAAGCGCACTTCGAGGATCTCGCCATCCTTGACGATGCTCGTCCGCGCCACGATCTCGAGACCATTCGCGTCCTGGAGCCGCGTTTCGTACCGTCCTCCGGGGGCCCCGAACGGAAGAACGAGACGAACCCACGCGGGGCTTCCCGCGACGACCGGTCGCGCCGCGGACGCGCCGCGCGTCACGGGATGGAGCACCACGGGGCCGGCCTCGGGCGCCCGCGCCGCCGGGCGCAGACGGAACGCCACCCACCCGACGCCGAGAAGCGAGACAGCGAGTCCCGCCGCGAGCACGCTCCGCCCGATGCGGCGCGCGCCCCTGGGACGGAACGGCGCGTCATCCTCGCCGCCTGGCGCGGCATCAGCCGCGGCGCGCTGAAAGCGCTCGCGATGCCGCTCCTCGCGCGCGCCGAGCCGGACGCGCGCCAGGGCCTCGAGATCGGCCCGGCATTCCGCGCACCGGGCGACGTGACCGGACAGCGAATCGCGCGGCGCGCCTGCGTCGGCGGCGACCAGGTCCTCCGCGGAGGGGTGCCCGCCGGCCGGCGCCGTCGTCGACCGGAGACTGCGCCGGAGCGAACGAAGCGAGCGCTCCTCGTCGCGGCAGCCGTCGCAACGCCTCAGGTGCGCCGCGATGTCCGCCTGCTGAGGCTCCGGAAGCAGGCCCGCGACGTAGGCCAGCAGGTCGGGATGCCGCTCGGCGGCGCTCACGACTCCACCTCGGACGGCCTCTTCCACGGCGTCCGCCCCGGGGCCGGGCCCCCGCGTCCCAGCCGCTCGCGGCACTCCAGCCTCAGCCGGTGGATGCGCGACTTGATGGCGCTCTCGGTCACGCCGAACAGGCGTGCCAGCTCGGCGTAGGTCAGCCCCTCGACGAACACCAGCCTCAGCAGCTCGCGCGACGCGGCCGGGAGCGCGGCGAAGGCTTCGAGGTTGCGCGCGTGCTCCTCGTCGAGCAGGAGCGACTCCTCGGGCCCCGACCAGCGCTCCGGCGACGGCAGCGCCTCGAAATCGATGCGCACCTCCGTGCGCTTGCGGCGGATGTGCTCGAGGCAGACGAACTTCGCCACCTGCTGGACGTAGGTGCGCAGCGTCGCCTCGCCCCGGAAGCGTCCTGTCGTGACGTTCTCGACCACGCGGCTCAGCGCCTCCTGCGCGAGATCGCGCTCGACATCACGCCCGCGGAACTGGAAGGCCCGCACGACCGCGCGAATCGCGGCGCGCACGTCGGCGATCGTTTCGGGGTCGCCGCGCAGCAGGGCGGCGATGGCGGCGGCGTGTTCGGCGTCCATGACGAAGTGTGGTCGGGTCGGCCCGCTGGCTCCGTGGAAACGCCAGGCAATGTACCTCATGAATTCGTCCGATTCAGCGAAATCCCGCGACCTTTGCGGCATTCGAGACACTAGAGGAACTCTTCACGATGGAGGTTGCGCGCGGTGCGGTCGGCGGCGACCCGCGCCGCGCGCAGCCGACCGTCGTTCTACCGAGATCGTCCCGCCAGGAGGAACGCCGGCGACCACGCGCGCCGCCGCGACACTAACAGCGTGGCCGGAATCATCCGGCCTTCCCAGAGGAGGACAGGATGACGATGCGCAAGGCTTTCATGGTCGCGCTGGTCGCCGTCGCAGCGATCGGTCTGGCTCACGTGGTCATGGCGGATTCCTCCCGCACCGCGCCCGAAGGTCCGTCGGCGCTCGCCGGGCTCCCGGACGTTGCACCCGCGTGCGGCGTGCAGGCTTCGATGGAGGCGCCCGCTCCGCTCCCCGGCGGCGATTCGAGCCAGCAGCCGCAGCCCATGGCTACCTGTCAGATCTACGCATACCAGTGCGTGTTCGACGGCGGCCCTTGCGGACCGAACGGTGCCTGCCACTGCCAGGACCGGCCGACCGGCTGGGTTTGCGCCCGGTAAGCTTCCCCGCTTTGAATGGCGAAGGGGCCCTGAAGTCCGGGGCCCCTTCGTTCTGAGTCCTACGGCGAGCAGGTGAGATTCGCGGAGGGGCGCGGCACGCCGGCGGAGCTCGAGCCGCTCGTGCCTTCCTGGCAGAGGTCGGCGGCGGTCACGAGGTAGTAGGTGCTGCCGGCGGCAGGGGTCACCTGGATCTGCCGGCGTCCGTTCGAAGCCGTCGTCTGGGCGTTGCAGATCTTCGGGGCGTGGGTGTAGCCGCCGCCGAGCGTCCCCTCGTAGACATCGTAGGCCCCGGCCGCGGCGCCGATGTCCTCGAACGAAATCACCAGGTCCCCTCCCGGAACCTGGTCGACCAGGAGCGGCTGCGCCGCGGCCGGGGCCGACACCTCGGGGAGCGGCGGGCTCGTCGTCGCGGGCAACTGGTAGGTGATCGTCAGCACCGGCCCCGCCTGGCGCAACTCCTCTTCTCCGGCGCGGAAGCGACTCTCGTGGCGCGCCGTGCTCGTCAATTGCAGGGCGTACCCCTGGTCGAGCGTCGGGTTCTGCAGCCAGAAGCGGACCGCCGCGAGCACGCCGGCTCCGCCGAACACCGTCGGCCCTCCGATCTCGGAAAGGGTCACGATGACGTCCGGATCGAAGGCGGTGTCGCGCGTGCCGAAGTAGTCGGCGACGTTCTGGCCGTTGACGCCGGCCGCGCGGGCGGCGGCGTTGGGCGTGTTCCAGGCCTTCACGTTGAACTCGCTCCAGGTGTACGTGGCGCCGCCGTGGCCGTTGACGGGATTCACCGGGTTCTGGGTGAGATCCGGACCGCCGTAATCCCACCAGCGCTGCAGGACGCGGCGCGCCTCGATCGTCTGCGCGTCGCCGAACGACGGCTGCAGCGCGAACGAGGCGGCGACGAGGCTGTTCGGCGAGACGACGCCGGTTGCCGCGAAGGCCTGCTCCCACTCGAAGCGGACGAAGTCGGTGTTGCGTTGCGCGCCGTTGTTGTTGGAGCGCAGCCACACGGTGCCGTTGGCGCCGCCGGCGCTGCCGAACACCGTTCCCGAATCGTGCACCGGGATGGTGAAGTTCTCGTAGCCCGAAGCGCCGAACGTGACCGTGAGCGTGTCGCCGACGACGAAGGTGCGGGTGTTCGACGCATCGGCGAGATCGAGGGCGTTGGCGACGCCGCCCGCGGCGCTGTCGGCCCGGTCGAAGATCGCCCCCTGCGGGATGAGCGCGTAGGTCACCGGGCCGCAGTCATGGTGGAGCGTGCCGGTGGTGAAGGTCACCCGGTCGCCGTTCTGCGGATCGAGGGCGGCCCCGAGGATCGGCACGTCCGGGCCGCCGACGGCGCGCAAACGCCACGCCGACGGCACGGCGGCTGAGGCCGACACGCTCTCGCTGAACCAGGCATCCACGCGGGTCAAAGACGCCGGCTCGACCCGCACGACGCGCGGCGGCGCGTGGTCGGCGGCGCCCCGCACCTCCGCCGCGGTGGTATTGCCGTCGATCGAGGCGAGGAACTCGGCGAGGTCGCGCACCTGCGCATTGGTGAGCCCGCCGGCGACGCCGTGCGGCGCGGTCCGTCCCGGCCGGCGGAAATCCAGGATCGCCTCCAGCAGGCTCTCGGCGTCCTTCGGCTGCGCCACGCCGGCGTAAGGTGGCGAGTCCCAGACGCCGACGAGGGACGGCGTGTTCACGCCCCACAGCGGCGCCCGCGTGTTCAGCTCCGCTTCGCCCGGATCGTGGCGCTCGCCCACGTCGTGGAAGGCGAGATCGACGAAGCCGGTCTCCGGCACGTGACAGGTGGCACAGCGCGCGTCGGCCGGCCGGCTGCCGGCGCCGTTGAAAAAGGTGGCGCCGCGCACCGCCGCCTCCGACAGCGCGCCGGCGGCGTTGCGGAAAGGCGAGCGCATCAAGGGGGGAAGCCCGAGCACGTACACGGCGACGTCGTCGAGATCGGGATCGCGGCCGGCGTTGGGCGGCCCCAGCTCCGGCTGCAGGAGTGCCGGCGCGATGAAGCCGGTCCCGCCCATCTGCGGCCCGCGGAAGGTGTGGTCGAAGTCCTGCACCTCGTCCCGATCGCCGGAGCGGTGCAGCTGCCCGAGCCCGGTCGCCGGGTCCTTCGGCCCCATCGACAGCCCGAGCCCGAGGATCGACTGCGTCTGCCGCGGGCCGTGGGTCCCGGGGAGGTGCTGGATGTCCCAGGCGCGCCCGTCCTGCTCGCCGTCCATGTGGCACGAGCCGCACGCGACCTTGCGGTTCGACGAGACGCGCGGGTCGGCGGAGGTGTGGAACAACCGATCGCCGTTGAGAAACGCCGCGCTGCGCGGCTCGGCGGTCGAAGGCGTCACCGGGATGCGGGCCACCTCCGCCGCCGACGACCAGGTGGTGACGTCGATCTTCGAGACGTCGCGCGACAGGACGTTGGCGACCCAGGCGTACACGTGCCCGCCGATCGCCACGGGCGACACCGCCACCCCCTCCGGCCGCTGCCCGACATCGACCAGCACCGGGCTCGGCGCCACACCGTCGCGGTAGGGCGGCGTCGCCGCGGGCAGGACCACCAGGTTCTCGCTCAGCTCGCCGACGAGGTACACGGTGGCGCCGTCGCTCGAGAAGGCGACGTCGTCCGGACCTGCGACGCCGAGATCCCACCCGGGTCCGATCCAGGCGGCGGTCTGCGGGTCGTGCACCTGCTTCGCCGACAGGATGATCTTGTCGGCGATGGTCCCGGGGATGCGCCGCGTCGTCAGGTCGATCTCCCGCAGCGTCGCCTGCAGGATCCCGTCCGGCGTGACCACGGTCTGGTTGCGGTTGTCGTACTGCGTCGGCACCCAGACGCGCGTCGTCCCCGGGCGCTGCGCCAGCTGGCCGCGGAAGTTCAGGTAGCCGCCCTCCGCCACGTTGTGCGCCGGGTTCGCATCGTGCAGCGCGGCGTTGTCCTGGGGCCCGGCGCCGTCGGTGCGTTCCTGCGTCGTGACGCGCGGCCCGGGAGCCGACAGATCGATCCGGCTGACGCGCGGCAGGCGATCGAGGACGTGGCGGTGGGTGATCCAGGCTGAGACGCCGTCCTCCATGAAGGCGATGCCGAGCGGGCTGCGGAAGGTGTCGAGCAGTGCTACCACCTGGCGCGCGGCGCGATCGACGACGGCCACGCGGCTCGAGCGCAGGAGCGTGACCAGGACCCGCGACTGGTCGCGCGACAGCGCCACGCCGTACGGCCCGCTGCCCCACGGCAGATCGAGGCGCGACAGCACCGCCCCGTCCGAGCCGCGCAGCACGTAGAGGCGATCGGAGTCGTGGCAGGCGACCCAGACCTCGGACCCGTCCTCGGTCACGGCCACACCGGAAGGCGCGTGCCGGATCGGCGCCCCGGCCTGCGGCAAGGGGAACTCGACGACCGCGTCGGTCGCGGTGTCGAGGCGCGACACCGAGTCGTGGTCCGGGTTGACCACCCAGACCCGCGACCCGTCCGCGGTGATCTGGATGGGGCCGCTCTTGAAGGAGCGGGCCCCGGCGGCGTGCGCGGTCCCCGGGACCAGGGACAGACCAAAGGCGAGAGCGGCGACGGCGGCGAGCCTGCGCATCCGGCTCTTCTTACGCCCGGGGGACCCGGCGCGCAACGTGAATCGGAGCCGGCGGCTCGACTACCTGCCGCCGGGAGCCCCGGGGGCCTTCGTTCCGGGCGCGGGCGTGCCGGAGGCCGGCGTCCCGGGCACCGGGGAGGCCGGGCTTTGCGTCTCGAGCCAGGCGAGCCCCTGGCTGATGCGGTTGAAGAAGATGTCGCGGACCTCGTGGAACTGCCGGTCGCCGCCCGGAACGACAGCCCTTTTGTGGGGGCCGCGCACCAGGGTCTCGAGGGTGGCCGCCTGGCTGCCCGTGTCCAGCTCCCCTTCGACGAACGCGACCGGGAACGCGGGCGGCAGGCGCTTCAGCTCCTGGCCGGTGTCGAAGGACTCGTCCGGCACCGACGGGACGGTCTCCATCTGCAGAGAGACCCGGTAGATGAAGGCGCTGGGGGCGTTCGGACCGATGAGCAGCGCGCCGGCGAACCCCTCCGCGCCGCCGCGGTTGAGCATGTAGGGAATCACCTCGCCGCCCCAGCCGTAGCCCAGGAGGAGCACCGGTGCCGTGGTCGGTCTGCCCGCCTTGCCGTTGGTGAAGTCGCGGAACTGTTTGAGATCGAGCGACCAGTCATTGGGCTCCATGCGGCGCTCGAAGTACTCGGTGGAGTCGATGCCGACGACCAGGCGGCCCTCGGCGGCGAGGGCCGCGGCGGTCAATTCTTGGAGGGGCCGCCAGCCCCAGTCGCCGACCAGGAAGATCACCGGCAGCAGGTCCGGCCGCGACATCGTCGGCGCGTACACCGAGACGGTCACCTGGGGCTTCATCCGCATCCGCAGCGTGGACGTGGACGGCCGGATCGCCGGCGCCGCCGGCTTCGGAGAGTCGGCCGCCACCGCAGAAGACACGGCCAGCGCGAGCGACAGCAGCAGTCCGGCGGATTTCACTACGGATAGATGCCGCGGATGCGGGTCGCTTCGGCGACGCGTCCGACCGCCAGGATGTAAGCGGCGGTGCGCATGTGGACGTCGTACTTCTTGGCGATCCCGAGCACCTCGTGGAAGGAGCGAATCATGATCTTCTCGAGGTGCTCGTTGACCTGCTTCTCCTCCCAGAAGAAGGACTGCAGCGACTGCACCCACTCGAAGTAGGAGACCGTCACCCCGCCGGCGTTCGCCAGGATGTCGGGGATGAGGAACACGCCGTTCTTGTGCAGGATCTCGTCGGCGGTCGGGGTGGTCGGCCCGTTGGCCGCCTCGGCGACGATCTTCGCCTTCACGCGCGGCGCGTTCTCGGCGGTGATCTGGTTCTCCAGCGCCGCCGGCACCAGCACGTCGCATTCCAGCTCGAGCAGCTTCTCGTTGCTGATGGAGCCCGCCTCGGCGTAGCCCTTGAGCGAGCCGGTGCGTCCCTTGTGCGCCTCGACCGCCGCGATGTCGAGCCCCTTGTCGTTGTGGATGCCGCCGCTGCTGTCCGACACCGCGATGATGACCGCGCCGTCCTCGTGCAGGAGGCGCGCCGCGATGCTGCCGGCGTTGCCGAACCCCTGCACCGCCACCTTCGCGCCGCGCAGGGTGATCTTTTTCTCCTTGCACGCTTCGCGCACCACGAACTGGCAGCCGCGCGCCGTCGCCTCGTTGCGCCCCTGAGAGCCGCCGATCGGCAGCGGCTTCCCGGTGACGACGCCGAGGACCGTCTCTCCCGCCGTCATCGAGTAGGTGTCCATGATCCACGCCATCGTCTGGGCATTGGTGTAGACGTCCGGCGCCGGGATGTCGCGCTCGGGCCCGATGATGACGCTGATCTCGGAGGCGTAGCGGCGGGTCATGTTCTCGAGCTCGCGCTGCGACATGTTCTTCGGGTCGCAGACGATGCCGCCCTTGCCGCCGCCGTACGGGATGCCGACGGTGGCGCATTTCCAGGTCATCCACGACGCGAGCGCCTTGACCTCGTCGAGCGTGACCTGGGGATGGTAGCGGATGCCTCCCTTCGCCGGCCCGCGCGCCATGCTGTGCTGCACGCGGTAGCCCTCGAAGACGTGGATCGACCCGTCGTCCATCTTGGTCGGGACCGAAACGATGAGCTGGCGCTTCGGCGCCTTGAGGACGCCGTACAGCCATGGCTCGAGCTTCAGGTGCCCGGCGGCCGTGTCGAACTGCTGCATCGCGATCTGGAACGGGTTGAGGACTTCCTTCGTCGCCGCCGTGGCCATCGTCCGCATCCTCCGGGTCGTTCGTCTGTCAGGGAGCCTCTTTCATACCACAGGGATGCCCGGGAGGCCCAGAAGGAAACCCCCGGACCGCCTGCGGCTCTAGGTCTGGCGCGGTCTCTAGCGCTTGGGGGGGACCTCCGCGAAGGCCCGGCTGCTCTGCTCCGGGATGGCGAGGAGGGTCCCGCCGTAGAGATAGTCGCGCGTGCGCTCGAGCACCTGGTGCGGGTCGACGCGGCGGCGGGCCAGCCCCGACTTGAGGGCGGCGCGCGCCACCGCCATCGCCACCTCCGGCACGCCCTGGAACTCGAGGGGGCGCGGCAGGATGCTCGACGCGGTCAGCTCGTAGTCGGGGATGAGCGACGCGAGCGCGTCGGCTGCCGCGAGCAGCATGCCGTCGTCGATGTCGCGCGCCGCGACGTCGAGCGCGCCGCGCAGGATCCCCGGGAAGGCGAGCAGGTTGCTGATCGGGTTCGGCCGCTCGTGGCGCGAGGTCGCGACGACCGCCGCCCCCGCGGCCACCGCCGCGGCCGGGGCGATCTCCGGGATCGGGTACGCCAGGGCGAAGATGATCGGCCGCTCCGCCATGCTGCGGACCGCCTCGGTCGTCAGCAGCCCGCCGCGCGACAGGCCGATGAAGACGTCCCGTCCCCGCACCACCTGCGCGAGGGAGCCCTGCAGCCGCTCCGGGTTGGTGCGTGCCGCCAGCGACGCTTTCTCGGGGGAGAGATTGGCGCGCCCGTCGAAGAGCGCCCCCTTGGCGTCGCACAGGACGATGTCCTCGAGGCCGGCCGCGAGCAGCAGCCGCGCCACCGCCGCGCCGCCGGCGCCGGCGCCGTTGATGACGACGCGCATGCGCTCCGGCTCGCGCCCGGTCAGGCGCGCGGCGTTCATGAGCGCCGCGAGCACCACGACGGCGGTGCCGTGCTGCGCGTCGTGGAAGATGGGGATGTCGGTGGACTGGCGCAGCAGCCGCTCGATCTCGAAGCACGCCGGGGTGGCGATCCCCTCGAGGAGCACGCCACCGAGCGCCGGGGCGAGCGCCCGCACCAGCGTCACCACCTCGACCGGCTCGCGCGCGTCGAGCGACAGCGGCATCGCCTCGATGCCGGCGAACGTCTTGAGCAGCACGCACTTCCCCTCGATCATCGGCAGCGCCGCCAGCGCCCCGACCGGGCCGAGCGTCGGCACCGCGGTGCCGTCGGTGACCACGGCGACCAGGTTCCCCTTGGTGGTGTACTCCCAGACGTTCATCGGGTCGGCGAGGATCTCCTTCACCGGCACCGCCACGCCGGGGGTGGAGATGATCCCGAGAGTCATCTCGTCCTTGAGCGGCAGCTTCGCCGCGATCGCCAGCGCGCCGCGGTAGCGGCGGTGGAGATCGAGCGCTTCGTCGCCGAGCGAACGCGGCAGACCACGCTCCAGCGGACGCGACGGGTGCTCGACGAAAGCCGTGTCCCCCTCGTACACCAGGTGCCGCGTCTGCTCGCCGATCTCGTCGGGATGGACGTCGTTGGCCGCGACGCCGAGCGCCACCGCGGCGTTGGCCACCGCCCGCGCCACCGCCGGGCCGACGCGCAGGTCGAGGACGCGCGGCACGATCCGGTCCGGGGCGATCTCCTTCTCGGGCACGAGCGCGGCGATGGCGTCGGCCGCGGCGATGAGCATCTCGTCGTAGACGCGCGGCGCGCGCGCGTCCATCACGCCGCGCAGGATCCCGGGGAAGGCCAGCGCGACGTTGAGGCCGTGCCGGTAGTTCGCCCCGCCGGTGAGGACCACCACCGCGCCGGCTTCGCGCGCTTCATCCGGATCGATCTCAGGCTCCGGAGTGGCGAGGGCGAAGACGATGGCGCGCGGCGCCATCGCCTTGATCATGTCGGGGGTCACGGTGCGGGCGGCCGACAGGCCGACGAAGAGATCGGCGCCGCGCAGCGCCTCGCGCACCGACCCTTCGATCCCCTTCGGGTTGAACTCGCGGGCAGCCGCCTCCTTGAAGCGGTTCATCCCCTCGCGCCCGGCGCGGATGATGCCGTGGCGGTCGCACAGGGTCAGGTCCTGGATGCCGGCGCGCCGCAGGAACCGCGCGGCGCTGATGCCGGCCCCGCCGGCGCCGGTGATCACCGCCTTGAGCGAGCCGAGTTCCTTGTTGACGATGCGCAGGGCATTGCGCAGCGCCGCCAGGATGATGGCCGACGCCCCCTGCATGTCGTTGAAGAACCAGGGGACCGGCAGGTCGGCGTCGCTCATCCCCTCGAGCACCTCCTGCAGCTCGAACGAGCGCGGCGAGGCGATGTCCTCGATGGCGAAGGCCCCGAAGGTCGGCGTGAGCCGGCGGATGATCGAGGCGATCTTCCTCGGATCGCGCTCGTCGAGGCAGAGGGGAAAGGCGTCGAGGCCGGCGAGCGCCTTGAACAGCACCGCCTTCCCTTCCATCACCGGAAGCGCGGCGGCGGGACCAGCGTCGCCGTACGACAGCACCGACGACCCGTCGGTGACGATGCCGACGGCGTTGCCACGCATCGTCGTCGTGAAGGAGGCGGCGGGGTTCTGCTGGATCTCCTGGACCGCGGCCCCGACGCCGGGGCCGTAGACCAGGGACATCATGTACTCGTCGCGAATCGGGATCTTGCCGCGGATGGCGAGGAGGCCCCGGCCGCGGCGGTAGTGGCGCAGGATTTCTTCTGGATCGAGCGGCCTCACGTCTCACGCTTCAAGGTGATCGCATGCTACCGGCCGCCGCGCGGGATCGTCAAGCGCGCCGCTTGGCGGCGGCCGGGTGCCGGACGGCAGCCCCCCCCCGACCGGCACAGCCGGCAGGCGGAGACCACATCGGCCGGGCTTCCCGTCAGGTCGGGCTAGAAGCAGGGTCCAGAACGCGCCGGAGGCGCTGCCACCGCGCGGGGCCGGACCGCCCGGCACCGTGGCCCCGGAAGACATCCAGCCCGCTTCCCGGCGGGCTCCAGAGGCGCAGGACGCCGGGCGGCGGTTGTCTCAGCCGCCGAAACGAACCAGGGTCAGCAGGACGTTGGGGAAGAGTCCGATGTAGAGGACGGCGATGGCTGCGAAGCCGATGGCGAGCGCGTCGGTCGCGGAGATGCGCAGGCCGGCACCTCCCACAGGTTCCGGGGCCGGATCGCGGAAATACATCTGCACGACGACCCGCAGGTAGTAGAAGGCGCCGATGACCGAGGCGAGGACGCCGACCGCGGCGAGGGGCACGAGCCCGGCGCGCACCGCGTCACGGAAGATGTAGAACTTCGCCATGAAGCCGGCGGCCGGCGGAATCCCGGTCAGCGACAGCATGAAGACGGTCATCGCCGCGGCCAGCAGCGGCCGCCTCCGGCCGAGGCCGGCATATGCGGTCAGGGCGTAGGCGTGATCGGCCTCCCCGTCCCGTCCGAGGATCGCCGCCACGGCAAAAGCGCCGATGGTCATGAAGGCGTAGACGAACAGGTAGAAGGCGATCGAGGACGCCTCGATGTTCAGCTTGCCGACCGCCGCGAGCGCGACCAGCAGGTACCCGGCATTGGCGATGCTCGAGTAGGCGAGCATCCTCTTGATGTTCTGCTGCGCCAGGGCGACCAGGTTGCCGATCAACATCGTCAGGATCGCCACGACCGTGGTGACGTGGATCCACTGCTCCTTCGGCTGCGGGGCGTTCAGCGCGATCGACACGACGCGCACGAAGGCGGCGAAGGCGGCGGCCTTGGTCCCTGTCGCCATGAAGCCGGCGACCGGCGCGAGCGAGCCCTGGTAGACGTCGGGGGCCCAGAAGTGGAACGGCACCGCCGCGATCTTGAACGCCAGGCCGATGAGCAGGAGCGCCCCGCCCGCGAGCAGCAGCGGATCGCTCAGCCCGCCGCGCGACGCCGCCAGCGCGTCGGCGACGCCGTGCAGCGTCACGCTGCCGCTGGCGCCGTAGAGCAGCGCGATGCCGTAGAGGATGAAGCCGGTGGAGAAGGCGCCGAGCAGGAAGTACTTGAGCGCCGCCTCGATGGCGTAGACGCGGTCGCGCGTGAACCCGGCCAGGATGTAGAGCGGGATCGACAGCACCTCGAGGCCGATGAACAGGCTGAGCAGGTTCTCGGTGCCGGCCATGATGGTCATGCCGGACACCGCGAACAGCAGCAGCGCGTAGAACTCCCCGTGCGCCCAGTCGAGCGACTCGAGGTGCGTCAGCGAGATCAGCACCGTCAGGCCGGCGACGAGCAGGAACAGCAGGCTGAACGCCAGCGTCTGCCGGTCGAGGACCAGCGCGGCGTCGAGCATCGTGCCTTCGGCCCCCGATCGCCACAGCAGCGCGTCGGCCGCGATGCCGAATGCCAGCACCAGGATCGCCTGTCCGGCGCACCAGCGCAGCGTCCGTCTTTGCAGAATGGCCACCTGCACGAGGACCCAGAGGCCTCCCACGGCCGGGATCAGGACCGGCAGCAGACCCATCAGCGTCGCGGCGCTCATCACCTCGTTCTCCCGGACGCGCCGGCGCTCATCGCAGCACGTAATAGAGGATCAGGATCGTCCCCGCGAAG
>DASYQE010000057.1:0-2514 GCA_036005805.1 Candidatus Polarisedimenticolia bacterium
ACCGAGGAGCAGGCGCAGGAGATCCTCGACGACTTCGTCATCAAGCTGCGCATCGTCCGCTTCCTGCGCACGCCGGAGTATGACGAGCTGTTCGCGGGGGATCCGACCTGGGTGACCGAGTCGATCGGCGGCATGGGGGACGACGGCCGCACCCTGGTCACGAAGACCTCCTTCCGCTTCCTGAACACGCTGTTCACCCTCGGCCCGGCCCCCGAGCCGAACCTGACGATCTGGTACTCGCCGAAACTGCCGGACGGGTTTCGCAGCTACTCGGCGAAGGTGGCCATCGAGACCTCGTCGATCCAGTTCGAGAGCGACGAGATGATGCGGCGCGCCTGGGGGGACGACGGCGCCATCGCCTGCTGCGTCTCGCCGATGCTCCTGGGCAAGCAGATGCAGTTCTTCGGCGCCCGCGCCAACTTGGCGAAGTGCCTGCTGTACGCCATCAACGGCGGGCGCGACGAGATGAGCGGCGAGCCGATCGCCCCGCGGTTCGACCCGGTGAAGGGGGACGTGCTGGTCTTCGAGGACGTGGTCGAGAAGTACGAGCGGATGATGGAGTGGCTGGCCGGCGTGTACGTCAACGCCCTGAACGTCATCCATTACATGCACGACAAGTACGCCTACGAGCGGCTGGAGATGGCGCTGCACGACTACGCGCCGCTGCGGACGATGGCCTTCGGCATCGCGGGGCTGTCGGTCGTGGCCGACAGCCTGTCGGCCATCCGGCACGCGAAAGTGACCGTGGTGCGCGACGAGACCGGGCTCGTGAAGGACTACAAGGTCGAGGGCAAGTATCCGCAGTTCGGCAACAACGACAACCGGGTGGATCACCTGGCGTCGTGGGTCGTCAGCACCTTCATGACCATGCTGCGCAAGTACCCGACCTACCGCAACGCGGTGCACACCCAGTCGGTGCTGACCATCACCTCGAACGTCGTGTACGGCAAGAACACCGGCAACACCCCCGACGGCCGGCGCGAGGGGGAGCCGTTCGCTCCGGGCGCCAACCCGATGCACGGGCGTGACAGCCACGGCCTGCACGCCTCGGCCGCCTCGGTCGCCAAGATCCCGTACCGCGACGCGGCGGACGGCATCTCCCTGACCGCGTCGATCCTCCCGGAAGGACTCGGCCGCGTCGCGGACGACCGCATCGTCAACCTGCGCGGCGCGCTCGACGCCTTCTTCGGGGCGACCGGCTTCCACATGAACGTCAACGTCCTGAACCGCGAGACCCTGGTCGACGCCATGGATCACCCGGAGAAGTACCCGCACCTGACCATCCGGGTCTCCGGCTATGCCGTGAACTTCGTGCGGCTGACGCGCGAGCAGCAGATGGACGTCATCCACCGCACTTTCCACGGCGCGGGCGCCTCGTGAGCGACCTCGAGGCGAAAAGCCCCTACGAGCTGCGGGTCCATCTCGGCGAGGACGTTCCCGAATCCGACGTCCGGTCCGCGCTCCAGACCGGGCAGATGGGGTTCCTGCATTCGTTCACCACCGCGTCGGCCGTGGACGGGCCGGGAATGCGCGTGGTCGCCTGGACCACCGGCTGCCAGTTCAAGTGCCTGTACTGCCACAACCCGGACACCTGGAAGATGAGCAACGGCATCCCGGTGACCCTGGCGCGTGCCACGGAGGAGCTGGCGAAGTACCGCACCGGCCTGCAGGTGATGTCGGGCGGGCTCACGATCAGCGGCGGCGAGCCGCTGGTGCAGGACCGTTTCGTCGTGAACCTGGCCACCGCGGCGCGCCGGATGGGGATCCACACGGTGCTCGACACCAACGGCTTCCTCGGCGAGCGCCTGTCGGACGCCGAGCTTCAGGCCTTCGACCTGGTCCTCCTCGATCTCAAGACGTGGGACGACGCGCGGCACCGCAGGCTCACCGGTCAGCCGGTCGGCCCGGTGCACGACTTCGCCCGTCGCCTGGCGGCGAAGCAGCGTCCCGTCTGGGTCCGCTTCGTCCTCGTCCCGGGCCTGACCGACGACGTGGAGAACATCGAGCCGATCGCGCAGTTCGCCGCGTCGCTCGGCAACGTCGAGCGCGTGGACGTCCTGCCGTTCCACCAGCTGGGGCGCTTCAAGTGGAAGGAGCTGAAGATGGACTACACGCTCGAGGCCACCGAGCCGCCGTCGTCCGGGAACGTGGAACGCGCCGTCGCGATGTTCCGCTCTCAGGGTTTGAAGGCCGTCTGAGACCCGCGCGCCTGGCAGCAGGAGCGGGTCTCACCATGATATAAGCCCCGATGATCCTGGGGGGGATCGCCCCTGAGGAGGGTTCAGCCATGAAAGGCATCCTGCTGGTCGCCGCGCTCGGCATCGGGCTTGCCGTGGCCCTGCTGGCGATCGCCGCGGAACCGCAGCCGATCGAGAAGAAGGGGACGATCACCCTCAAGACGAAGATCGAGGCGATCGACCGCGCCGGCCGCACCGTGTCCCTGAAGGACAGAGACGGCAAGCTCCAGACCCTCTACGCCGAGCCCGGGATCCAGCGCTTCGACGAGCTGCAGAT
>DASYQE010000058.1:0-6225 GCA_036005805.1 Candidatus Polarisedimenticolia bacterium
CGACCGCCACGAGCCCCGAGGCGACGCGGGTCTCGGCCAGGTACACCAGCAGGTAGTTGAGGCCGAAGAGCAGGAAGCCCTGCAGCGCCATCCAGCGGTGCTGCGCGGCCGTGAAGCGCATCGGGATGCGCCGCACCGCCGTCCATGCGAACAGGATCCCCCCGGCGAGCAGGAAGCGGTACACGACCGACACGGCCGGCGGCACCGGCCCGAACTGGAAGGTGATCGCGAGCCAGGTCGATCCCCAGATGAGGACCGAGGTCACGTAAAGCCCCAGGCTGCTCACGCCGATCCCCTCCGTTCGCCCCGCTGCACGGTCGCCGGCCGCGCTCCGACCGTCGCGCGGCCCGCCATCCTAGAACACTCACGATAGAATCGGCGCCGGTGACCCCCACGGTCCGCGATCCCGACTACGCCGCGCGCGTGCGCCGCAGCTTCGCGGCGCAGGCGTTCATGACGACGATCGGCGCCCGTCTCGAGCGCATCGATCCGGGTGAGGTCGTCATCGCCCTCCCCTTCCGGAGAGACCTCGTCCAGCAGCACGGCTTCCTGCACGCCGGCGTCGTCGCCGCAGTGGCCGATTCGGCCTGCGGCTACGCCGCGCTCACCCTGATGGAGTCGGAGGCGGCGGTTTTGAGCGTCGAGTTCAAGGTCAACCTGCTCGCCCCGGCGCGCGGCGATCGCTTCGAGGCGGCCGCGCGGGTGATCAAGTCCGGCCGCACGCTGATGATCTGCACCGCCGAGGTGCGCGCGGCGCAGGCCGGCGGTCCCGGGATCCTGGTTGCCGCGATGCAGGGAACCATGATGGCGGTCCGCGACCGCGGAGCGCTGCGCGACTGACCGCTGCCCGGCCGAGGGCCTCCACGATCAGGTGCGTCAGCCGGCTGACGAACCCCGTCCGGTCGCGCCCTCCAGGCGCCCCCATTAATAGAGGATAAGGACCGGCAGGCCGGATCCGGCTCGGCCGCGCGGCCCGCGGGACACGTCGCGTGCCTTCCCGCAGGTCGGACCCTAAGTTGGCGGGGCGCCCGACCCTCGATGGGCGCGGGAGGGATCCCATGCCGTCGCCCCGTCGGTCGCACCCCGGGCAGGTCCTGATGCTGGTCTGCGTGACGCTGGCGCTGGGCGCCGCGGTCCTCCCGGCGATCGCCGCCGCCGCCCCCGCCGCGAACCCGGCGCAGGAGGCGCCGGTGCTCCGTCCGGCGTGGAGCGTGCGCCTCGACGGCGCCGTCGAGTGGCAGCGGGTCGCGCCGCTCGGACAGGTGCTGGTCAAGACCGGCCTCGGCCTGACGGCGCTCGATCCCGCCAGCGGCCGCGTGCTCTGGACGCTTCCGGGTCTCGGCGCGATGGCGCAGGACCACTACGAGGAGATCGCCGGCACCTCGCTCGTCGTCCTGTCGGACGGCCTGCAGAAACCGCGCGTCGTGATCCTCGACTCGGTGGACGGCCGCGTCCTGTTCGATTCGCGCGCCGCCGGGGTGAACCAGGTGCTCAGCCGCCACTACCTGCCGAAGAGCCGCGCGCTGCTCCTCTTCGGGTTCAGCGAGGGCGACCCGGCGACGTCGATGTTCCTCGTGGACGTGGAGCGCGGCAGCCTGCGCTGGAAGAACAACCACCTGCTCGCGGGACAGGGGAACTTCACGCGCAAGCTGACCGCGTTCCTGCAGGCGGCGACCAACCAGTCGGGGATCGTCGGGGAGCCGGTCGAGCTCGACCCGGACACCTTTGTCATCGCGTCGAGCACGGAGATCTTCGCCGTGAAGACGCAGAGCGGCGAGATCGCCTGGCGCGCGCCGAACGCGCACAGCACGCGCGCCACCCGGTTCCACGTCTCCCCGCGCGCCCCGGGGATGGTCTTCGTCGGCAGCGAGACGACCTTCTCCTCGATGACCACGACCACGGGCTCGCAGCAGGAGACGGTCCAGAGCGAGTACACGGCGCGGCGCATCGCCGACGGCGCCGCCGCCTGGGAGAAGCCGGTCAAGGTCCATGGCGGGCTCAACGACGTCATCTTCGCGGACCAGGGACTGATCCTCAGCCCGGCCACCACCGGCAAGGGCAAGATCCTCCTCTGCGACTACAAGACCGGCGAGTCGATGTGGGGCAGGAAGGGGAAGGGGATCGATATCCAGGGCGGGATCCTCAACCACGACTGGACGACGGCCGGGCTGGTCCTGACGACGGGCTATGACTCCGCCTGGACCAACAAGGGGACGGAATACTTCCTGACGCTGCTCGACCCCGACAGCGGTGCGCTGCGCTTCGAGGAGCCTCTGAAGCTGCGCGGGCGGATCGAGACGACGCAGGTGATCCCGGCGGGGCTCCTTTACACGACGACGAGCGAGGTCAACATCCTCGATCTGAAGACCGGGAAGACGGTCCTGGCCGAGGGTCTGCGCTCCGACGACTCGCTCGTGACCACGGTGCATGGCCGCAGCCTCTACGCCTACGCGGGGAAGACCGGCACGCTCCACCGGCTCGACCTCGACCGCGCGACGCTTTCCACCGTCTCGCGCGAGCCGGCCCGCCTCGAGGAGGACGAGGCCCCGACCGAGATCGAGATGCGCGGCGACCGGGTCACCGTCCTGTCGAGCCAGAACGTCGTCTCCTGGGGCGCCGACGGCGCGCTGCTGTTCCACGCCTACTACGCCTCGCCGCGCCTGCCGGGGCTGATGCGCGCGCTCCTGCGCGCCGAGCAGGTCCGGATGGCGATGGCTTCGGCCGCCGCGGGGATGGGGTCGGTCGCGTTCGCCGGCGCCTCGACCAAGACGGCGCCGGGATCGATCGACCGCGCGGTCACCGCCACCGCCGCCACCGGCTACGCCCAGGCCGCCGAGCAGGCCGCGTCCCTGAGCGCGCGCTACGGCGAGCAGGCGCGCACGCGCTTCAAGGCGACGACCACCGTCCCCGACTTCGTCTTCATGATGGTCGCGCGCGGCCGTGGCACCGGCCTGGCGCGCGTCGACAAGGAGACCGGCCGCATCGAGACGGTGATCGACCTGGGGCACGACCGCGAGCCGGTGTACGACGTGGACGCGGTGTCGAACCTGATCTTCTACCGCCCCGCGCCCGACACGGTCTCCGGCTACCGCTTCTGATCGACGCGGCTTCAGGCACGCTCAGGGACACGGCAGCGGGTTCGGCCGTTCCAGGCCATTGCTGCCGAACCCTTTCGTCCCCTCCTCGCTCAGGCTGTTGCGCGACGTGACCAGGTAGAAGTAGCCGGTGCCGGCCGCCGGGATCTGTGAGTCGACCGCCTGGGCCGCAACCAGCCCGCTCTGCCAGCAGGTCCCGGTTCCTCCGAGGAGCAGTCGCGCCAGAGGGTCGCGGTACACCTGGTACGTTCCCGCCGCGGGGTCGACGTTCCAGGTCATGGTGACGTTGTCCGGGCGGAAAACGAGCCCGGTCACCTCCGACGGCGGCGGATACGCCGGCACGAACCCCGGGTCGAGCTGGAAGTTCACGCTCGAGGACGGCGCCCCCGCAAAGTCTCCGAGGGCGTCGAGCGACAGCCGGTATGCCGGCGAGCTCAGGACGGCGCCCGAGACGGGATGGCCTCCCGCGTTGAGCGTGTGCTCGCGCAGGTCGTAGCTCGCGCTCTGCTGCGCGAGCGCCGGGGTCGAGACGAAGAGCAGCAGCCCGATCGTCGCGGCGACGACCGCCGTCATCGGGGTGTCACCAGCACGCGGATGCTCCCCGTTCCCGAGGCCAGAGGTTCGAGCGCTTTTCCGAGGATGGCCCCCGCGATCGGCTCGTCGGATCGCATCGCCCGGCCCGGCGTCGGCGAGGTCGTCAGCGTGTCCCCCACCCGCACCGCTCCGTAGGAGGCGTCCACCTTGCACACCGCGATCCCCGCGACGATGAGGGGCGCCTCGACGGGCTCCGGCGCCGCGGTCCCTTCCGCGGTCTCGACCCGGCCGGACGATCCGGCGACAATTCCGACGACGCCGCGATCCGCGGCCGTGGCGCTGCGCTTCAGGACGCCGGGGCTCGAGGCCTCGGCGACCAGGACGTCTCCGGCTTCGACCGTCTCGCCGACCATCACGGCGATGGTGACCGCCTCGCGCCATCCCCCGAGACGCGTGACCGTCGGCTCCGCCGTGGCGGGCCGATCGGTGCCGGCCGGTTCCGACGCCTGCGAGGAGCGCGACGTGGCGGCGCTCGCGGCTGCCCCCGGCGACCCGCTCCCCGGACCCGGTTCCCCCCGGTCCGGCGATACGAGTCCCTCG
The DNA here is from genome assembly GCA_036005805.1 of Candidatus Polarisedimenticolia bacterium. GTDB lineage: Bacteria > Acidobacteriota > Polarisedimenticolia > Gp22-AA2 > Gp22-AA2 > DASRAU01. The sequence goes on from DASYQE010000058.1 coordinate 4,230, forward strand.
GGACCCGGGTCCACGGGCTCGCGGTCGGCCTTCGGCCGGCCGTGCGCCGACGGATCGAATTCCTCGACCGCCGCGCGCAGGGCCGCCGCGGCCCCGGAGGGACCGTGCGGCCGACCGACCGCCGCCTCCATCCGCTCGAAGCGGGCGCCGGCGGTGAAGTCGCGCAGTCCCGGCTCGCGCTCGAAGCGCTGCCGGTGATCGGTCATCGAAGGGATGCGCGCCTCCTGCGTCTTCTCCTGCACGACCGTCGTCTCCTCGAAGCCGATGCGCAGTCCGTACACGATGTAGTCGAAGACGACGTCCTCCCCCGCCGGACCGCTCACCACGAGCGTGCTGGTGGAGAGGGACTGCACCGCCAGCGGGACGGCGCGACCGCGCGGCGTCACGTACGCGGTGAGGCCGATTTCCGGGTCGGTCACGAGGGGGAAGGTCTCGCCCAGGGAGACCTGCGCCGAGCCCTTGACGAGCTGCCCGGTGCCGCGTGTGTAGGTCGCGGTCTCGTCCCCTTCCGGGGCGGTGTAGACGATCACCCTGCCCTTGTCGTGCGGATGGTTCTGCACGAACGACATCGCGCCGTTGCCGTAGATCTTGTAGGTTCCGTAGCCGACCATCCCGAAGGCGGAGCTGTTCGAATCGCCGAAGTAGCCGCCGACATCGCTGCCGATCGCCTGGATGCCGCGATCGCTCCACGCCACGTCGGCCGCCCCCGTCCCCCCGTTCGTCTGTGCGAAATGCCCGCCGCGATCGGACCCGAACGCATTGATGCCGAAGTTCCCCTCGCCCACATAGGCGAAGCCGGTGGCGCCCAGGGCCTTGAAGTAAGCCCCGGCGCTGTTGCCATATCCCTGGATGCCGTATTCGCCATAGCCGACGTAGGCATAGCCGCTGCTGTTCGAGTCGTCGAAATAACCTCCCGCCGTCTCACCGTGCGCCTGGATCCCGTAGTCGCCGTAGCCGACGTAGGCGTAGCCGCTGTCCAGGATGTCGCCGTCGGTGAAATAGCCTCCTGCCAGCGTGCCGAACGCTTCGATGCCGTAGGTGCCGAAAGCGAGAGAGGCGGACGAGGTGTTGTCGGTGTCCTTGAAGTAGCCCCCCATCTCGGACCCGGAGGCCTCGAGACCACGATTGTCCTTGCCGACCAGCGCGGAGCCGGTGCCGCCGCGATCCTCGAAGAATCCGCCGGCTCCGAACGACTGGCCGTGCACGCCGTACCCGCTCGCGCCCGGGCTGTACCCGAAGAGGCCGGTGACGTTGCCACTGGCGTACACGCCGTCGTCGCCGGACGCGACCTGGGCGATCGCGGAGCCATTGAGATCCTGGAAGCGTCCGCCCATGGTGTTGCCGTACGCCTTGATTCCGAAATCGCCGCTGCCGAGCTCGGCAGAACCGCTCTGGTCCGAGTCGAGGAAATAGCCTCCCATCTCGAGACCGCCGGCGTGCACGCCGCGATTCCCGTAGCCGACCCACGCGAACCCCGAGTCCCCCTGGTCGTGGAAGAAGCCGCCGGCGACACCGCCGTAAGCCTCGATGCCGTATCCGCCGCTGGTGGAGGTGGCGTAGACGCCGTCGGAGCAGAAGAGCTGGCCCGCCTTGGTCTGCGGCGACGCCGAGGTGTCGATGAAGTCGGCGGCGTCCTTGCCGTCGAGGTGATCGGCGTTGAGCGCCGACGCCGCTGAAACGACCAGCGTGCGCGGCGTGAGCGTCTCCGCACCGACCCGCACCTCGAGCCAGACCGCGGCGTAGTCGCGGAACACCTGGGAAAGCGAGGTGTAGGTTCCCGGGCCGGAGCCGTCGGTCGGAAAGCCGGCCCCCAGGGTCACGTTGAACAGCCCCTTCGACACGTGCACCGGGCCGCCGACCCCCTGGCTCCAGTCGTCCACGAGGATCTCGTCGCCGGCGGAGGCGGCGCTCATGAAGCGGAAGACCATGTCGTAGTCCCCGTCGAGCGGCTGGCCGGAGGCGCTGCGCAGCACCCCCTGGTAGTTCACCAGCGGGA
>DASYQE010000059.1:0-2136 GCA_036005805.1 Candidatus Polarisedimenticolia bacterium
AAAGTGGCGGCGCACGCCCACGGCACCGCCGGGATCAAGGCGGCGGTGAAGGCCGGCGTCGATTCGATCGAGCACGGCTCGATCCTCGATGACGAGGCGATCCGGCTCATGAAGGAGCACGGAACGTTCCTCGTGCCGACCTTGATGGCCGGCGAGACGGTCGAAGCCGCCGCGAAGGCGGGCACCCTTCCCGAATTCGCCGTGCAGAAAGCGCTCGCCGTCCGGCCGAAGATGGCCGACTCCTTTCATCGCGCCGTCGCGGCGGGAGTGAAGATCGCCTTCGGGACCGACAGCGCCGTCTCCCCGCACGGGAGAAACGCGCACGAGTTCGAGCTGATGGTGCAGGGAGGAATGACCCCGGGCGCGGCCCTCGCGGCCGCCACCCGCAACGCCGCCGAGCTGCTCGGCAGGGACGCCGACATCGGCACCATCGCCCCCGGGAAGATCGCCGACCTGGTGGCGGTCCCCGGCGACCCGCTGCAGGACGTGAGCGTCCTGACGCGGCCGATGGCCGTCTTCCAGGCCGGCCGCGAAGTGGACCTCGGCTTCTCCCCGACCGCACCCAAGGCCGCGGCCCCGCCCTCCGCCGGCCGGTGACCCGCTCGCAGGCCCGCCAGGATCGCTTCCGGGTCGGGATCTCCTCCTGCCTTCTCGGTCAGGAAGTGCGCTGGAACGGCGCGCACAAGCGCGACGCGTGGCTGATCGAGACCCTCGGGCCCTTCGTCGAGTGGGTTCCCGTCTGCCCCGAGCTCGAGGTCGGTCTCGGCGTGCCGCGCGAGCCGATCCGGCTCGAAGGGAATCCCAAAACACCCCGGCTGGTCGGCCGGGAGAGCCGCACCGATCTCACCGACGCCATGGAGGCGTTCGCCGCGCGCCGGGTCGAAGCGCTCGCGGGGCTCGAACTGTGCGGCTATGTCCTCAAGAGCGATTCCCCGACCTGCGGCATGGAGCGGGTGAAGGTGCACGGGCCCGCGGCCGGCCGTCCGAAGGCGGGGGTCGGCCTCTTCGCCCGGACCTTGATGGACCGCCTGCCGCTCCTGCCGGTCGAAGAGGAGGGGCGGCTGCACGATCCGGGCCTGCGTGAGAGCTTCATCGAGCGCGTCTTCGCGTTCCGCCGGCTCCGCGATCTGCTCGCGTCGCGACCGGCCGCCGGCCGGCTGGTCGAGTTCCACGCCCGTCACAAGCTGCTGCTCATGGCGCACGACCCGGAGGGGGCGCGCCGCCTCGGACGCATCGTCGCCGGCGCGCGCGGGGCGGCCGTCGACGCGGCCGGGCGGTATGCTGTGGCGTTCATGGAGACGCTGAAGCGGCGCGCGACCCCGAGCAGGCACGCCAACGTGCTGCAGCACATGCTGGGCTATCTCAAGCGCCAGCTCGACGCCGGCGACAAGCAGGAGATCCTGGAGGCGATCGACGACATGCGGTGCGGGCGGCTGCCGCTCGTGGTGCCGCTGGCGCTGCTGCGACATCACCTCCGGCGCCACGACGTGCGCTACCTGCTCGACCAGGTCTATCTCAACCCGCACCCGCGGGAGCTGATGCTGAGGAACCATGCCTGACGCGCCGCGGTCCACGGATGCGGTGCGCCCCTTCGGGCGCATCGGCTTCGGCTGTTACCGGGTGGACGATCGCACGCCGGCGCACCGCAGCGCGCTCGAGCGGGCGCTCGACGCCGGGTGCGCCTTGATCGACACCTCCACCAACTACACCGACGGCGGGAGCGAGTCGCTCGTGGGGGCCATCCTCGCGGAACGCGAGCGCCGCGTTCCGGGCTCGCGCCGGAAGGTGCTCGTGGTCTCGAAGATCGGCTACGTGCAGGGACACAACCTCGACCTGGCGTTCGAGCGGGAGCGGCGCGGCGATCCGTTCCCGGAGATGGTCCGCTACATGGACGGCTGCTGGCACTGCATCCACCCGGAGTTCCTGCGCGATCAGCTCGAGCGCTCGCTGCGCCGGCTTCAATCGGAGCGGCTGGACGTGTGCCTCCTGCACAACCCGGAATACTTTCTCTCCGACGCGGCGCACCGGGGCGCGAAGGATCTCGAAGCGACCCGCACGGAGTTCTATCGCCGCGCGCAGGAAGCCTTCTCGTTCTTCGAGGGGCAGGTGAAGCGCGGCGTGATCGGAGCCTACGGC
>DASYQE010000060.1:0-15655 GCA_036005805.1 Candidatus Polarisedimenticolia bacterium
CTCGCCGCGCTGGAAGAGGAGCGGGCTCCCTTCGGGCGGGACCGTGGCCGGCTCGATCGAAAACATGCCGCGCAGTCCCATCCGCCAGGCCCCCAGAGGCCGGTCGCCGCCGGCCATGAAATGGTTGATCGACTCGAAGACCCGTGCGCCCGAATCCCCTCCCTGCCGATTGGAGTCGAGGTAGGCGTAGCCGTGCCAGAAGAACGACCAGCGCTCCGGCGCCGACGGCCCGGCCGCCCAGGCCGGAACCGGGCCGGTGGTGAGCGCGAAGGCGGCCGCGCAAGCGGCGGCGCGGGCGTAGAATCGGCCGGTTCGTCCGGCGCGCAGGGCGCCGGACCGCGAAGGAAAGGAGCCCTCGTCCATGCCGATCTCCCGCAGGTCCGCCATCGCCTCGACCGCGGCGCTGGCCTTCCTCCCCGCCGTGGCGCTCGCGGCGGGCAAGAAGAAGTCAGAAGAAGGGATGCCCGAATCGGAGCCGTTCGGGCGCTTCACCGTCGATCAGGTGGCGCGGCGGTTGGGGCAGCCGAACGTGCATGTCTATGACGGCAACAGCGACGAAACCTATCACGAAGCCCACGTCCCGGGCGCGGTCCGGCTGTACAGCAAGACCATGAAGCCCGCCGACCTGCCGGCCGAAAAGAACGCCACGCTCATCTTCTATTGCCACAACCTGCTTTGAATGGAGTGCCACAAGGCGGCCCGGCGGGCCGTCGAGTTCGGCTACCAGGACGTCTTCATCATGCCCGACGGCATCGACGGCTGGGTGAAGGGCGGCCAGAAGGCCAGCAAGGGAGACGACAAGTAGCGCCGCTTCCTCCGGCGCGGCCGGCCTGACGCCGGCGCCGTCTCAGGCGATCGGGTCGATGCGGATGTCGAGGCGGGCGTGGGCGGCGCGCAGGGCCGCTTCGGCTACGGCCGGCGTTTCGGCGCGGGCGAAGACGAAGCCGAGGTAGGCGGAGCCTTCCGGCAGCGCCTCGACCGGCTGGCCGATCGTCGCGGTGATGGTGATCCCCTCGATGCCGGGCACCGCGCGCGCCTCGTCCATGCCGCCGACCGCGACCAGGCGGCCGGAGCGCGGGATCGGCAGCATCATCACCCCGGCGGGGCGTCGTTCGCGCTCGACCGAGTCGGTGTCCCGCCCGAGCGCGTGCATCAGCACGACCTGCTCGAGCGACAGGCCCGAGCCGAAGCGCAGCACCCGGGCGCACAGGCCGCCGATGGAGCGCGCCGCCAGCTCGATGAGCCACGGCGCCTCTCCCGGCTGCAGGCGCAGCTCGGCGTGCACCGGCCCCTCGACGAGTCCGAGCGCCTTCGCCCCGGCCGCGACCGTCGCCTCGATCGCTCTCTGGTCGGCGGCGGCGAGGCGCGACGGCGTCACGTAAATCGTCTCCTCGAAGAACGGCCCGGTGAGGGCGTCGGGCTTGTCGAAGATGGCCAGCGTGCGCAGGCTTCCCTTCGACACGATCCCTTCGAGCGCCACCTCGAGTCCGTCGACGTATTCCTCGACCAGGATACCGATGCGCGTCTCGGCTGAGGTCCGCTCGATGACGTCGGGGCGCTGGTACAGCGCCTCGATGCGCCGGAACGCCGCGGCGTACTGGATGATGTCGTCGGCCCGGATGACGCCCCGGCTGGCGGACAACGCCAGCGGCTTGAGCACGCAGGGATAGCGTCCCGCTTCCGCGTCCACGCGCAGCGCCTCGTCGGAAGGCGACGGCACGCACGAGGCCACGCGCGCCCGCGGCGTGCGCACTTCCGCCGCCTGCAGCCGGCCGCGCAGGCGGTCCTTGCGGCGCGCCGCGATGGCGGCGTCGTAAGGGTTGTGCGGGAGACCGAGCAGCTCCGAGGCCCGCGCCGCGATGACGGCGGTGCGGTCGTCGGTCGGAATGACGGCGGCGAGCGGCTGCGCCTTGGCGAACCAGGCGATGCGGCGCGCCGCGGCCGCGTCGTCGCCCATCTCGAGCGTCACGGTGCGACCGGGGGTGATGTCCTCCAGCGCCTGCGGCTGATCCGAGGCCACGATTGGCTCGACGCCGAGGTGATCCGCCGCGGCCAGGAAGTCGGCCGCCTTGTAGGTGTTCGTGGGGAGCAGGAGCAGAACGCGCGGACGCTGCGCGACGGTGGTCCCCTGCCCTGTTCCTGGATTCATGTCGGGATGTTTCCTTCGTGGCGCGGCGGGCGCCGCGCGGCGAGCCGCCGTTTCAGCCGCGGCGCTCCATCGGGATGTAATCGCGGCGCGCGCGGCCGGTGTAGATCTGGCGCGGCCGGGCGATCTTCTGCTCCGGGTCGAGCAGCATCTCCTCCCACTGCGCCAGCCACCCCACCGTGCGCGGGATGGCGAACAGCACCGGGAACATGTCCACCGGGAAGCGCAGGCTCTGGTAGATGAGCCCGGAGTAGAAGTCCACGTTCGGGTAGAGGCGGCGCGACACGAAGTAGTCGTCCTGCAGGGCGATGCGCTCGAGCTCCAGCGCGATGTCGAGCAGCGGGTTGCGGCCGGTCACCTCGAACACCTCGTCGGCCATCCTCTTGATGATCTTGGCGCGCGGGTCGTAGTTCTTGTAGACCCGGTGGCCGAAGCCCATCAGCCGCGTCTCGCCGGACTTGACGCGCTTGACGAAGTCGGGAACCCGCGCCACCGAGCCGATCTCGGAGAGCATCCGCAGCACCATCTCGTTGGCGCCGCCGTGCAGCGGGCCGTAAAGGGCCGCGATCGCCGCCGCCACCGCCGAGTACGGGTCGACGTGCGACGAGCCGACGCCGCGCATGGCGCTCGCCGAGCAGTTCTGCTCGTGGTCGGCGTGCAGGATGAACAGCACGTCGAGCGCCCGCTCCAGGACCGGGTTCGGCTTGTAGCGCACCTCGGTCATCTTGAAGAGCATGTTCAGGAAGTTGCCGGTGTACGACAGGTCGTTGTCGGGGTACGAGAACGGCAGCCCGGTGCTGTGCCGGTACGCGAACGCCGCGAGCGTCGGCACCTTGGCGAGCAGCCGGTAGTGGTGCTCGCGCCGCACCTTCGGGTTGAAGATGTCCTTGACGTCCTTGTAGAACGTGGACATCGCCGCGACCGTCGAGATCAGCATCCCCATCGGGTGCGCGTCGTAGCGGAATCCGTCGATGAACTTCTTGATGCTCTCGTGGAGGATGGTGTGGTGGGTGATGTTGTGCACCCACTCGGCGTACTGCTGCCGGCCCGGCAGGTCGCCGTGCAGGATCAGGTACGCGGTTTCGAGGTAGGTGCTCTCCTCGGCGAGCTGCTCGATCGGATAGCCGCGGTAGTTGAGGATGCCACGGTCGCCGTCGATCTCGGTGATGGCGCTGCGGCAGGCGGCCGTGTTGGTGAAGGCCGGGTCGTACGACATGATCCCGAAATCCTCGGGACCGGTCTTGATCTGGCGCAGGTCCATCGCCCGGATGGTCCCGTCCACGATCGGGATCTCGTAGGCCTTGCCGGTGCGGTTGTCGGTGATCGAGAGGGTCGCGGCGCCGCGGTCGGCCGAGGGTTCCGGAGCCGGCTTCGGCGGGGTCGCCTTCGGAGCGGTCGTGCCGGCCGGGGCCTGCTCGGCCTCGGCTGCGTCGTCGTCCCGGCGCGCCTCACGGGCGGCGCGGGCCGATCTGCCGTTGGCTGCGCTGTCCATTTCCACCCTCGACCTCGAGCCTGGTGATTGTCTGAGCCAAGGAAGGATAACCCATCGAGCCGCCCCGGGGGTATGCCTTCTCAGCAAACTTGAGGTGACGAGGCGCTCGGGTCAACCCCGGGGCGATCGAAGGCGGCGGATGAGGTTGCTGATGTCCTCCGGCAGGGGGGACTCGAAGCTGACCCGCTGGTTCGTCAGGGGGTGGATGAAGGCCAGCCGCAGGGCATGCAGGGCGGTGCGGCGGATGTGGCGGGAGGGCTTGCCGTACCGGTGGTCCCCGACGAGCGGATGGCCGGCCTCCGCGAAATGGACGCGAATCTGGTTCTTGCGGCCGGTCCTGAGGCGCACGTTGACGACGGTGGCGTCGGGCAGCCGCTCGGCCACTTCGTATTCGGTGATCGCCTGCCTCCCCCGGTCGGGGCGGCGGGTCGAACGGACCTTCAGATCCCTGGGGCTCTCGACCACCCGGCTCTCGAAGCGCCCCCGGTCCTGCTCGACCCTGCCTTCGACCACGGCGACATAGCGGCGCTCGAGCGAGCGGTCGGCGAACTGCTCCTTGAGGGCGCCGAGCGCCGGGCCCGTCCGCGCGAACAGCAGCAACCCCGAAGTGTCCCGGTCGAGCCGGTGCACCGGGAAGACCTGCGCGTTGCGAATGCCCCTCCCCCGCTCGTTCTCGAGCAGGCGATCGAGCAGGCTGTCCTCCGAGCGCAGGGCGGTCGGGACCGACAGCACTTCCGGCCCCTTGTCGATGACGATGAGGGCGTCGTCGCGGTGGAGGATTTCGTAGCCGCGACCGGGGCGCTCGACCGGCTTCGCGTGGTAGCGGCGCCCCTCCTGCCAGGCGACCTCGAAACGGTCCCCGGGCTTGAGGCGGCGGGCGTAGTCACCGGAGCGGACGGCCGGAGGCTCGGCGGCCCGCACCGAGCCGGCGTCGATGAGGCCGCGGGCCTGGGCGTGGCTGACGCTCAAGCGATCGTGCAGGAGCGCCTGGAGGGTCCGGCCGGCATCCGCCGGCCCGGCTTCGACGGTGACCCGCTTCATGTCGGAGCCCGGCGCCGGCCGGCCGGGACGGCGGGCGCGGCGCGCCGGCCGGGGCTCAGAAGGAGGCGATCGCCTTGGCCTCGTTGTCGAAGATCTCGAACACGAGGTGCAGCGACACGATCGACATGACCTTGTAGACCGACTCGCTCGGCATCACGATCTTCGCGTTGCCACCCTTGGCGACGGTGCGCTTCTTCACGGCCACCAGCTCGCCGAGTCCGGCCGAATCGACGTAGTCCACGCCCTGCATCTGCAGGACGATGTTGTTGTTCCCCTTGTCCAGCTCGTCCTGGACCGCCTTGCGCAGCTCCAGGTCCCCGGCTCCCAGGGTGATCCTGCCCTTCAGGTCGAGCACCCTCACCTTCCCCGAATCCCTCGCGCTGATCTTCATGTTTCTCCCTTGTTCCCTGGCCCCCGACTGTCCGGATGGGCCGGGATGATGGCACAGCGCGAGGGAAGATGCCAGCCGAGGCATCGCGGACAGCCGATGCGGCGCGCAATCCTTATGAACGGGTGTGCATGATTCCTACGGATTGAGGCCCTCTTTTCGGGGTTGTTCCCCCTTGGACGCCTCGGCTCTCGTGGCATCCGTCTTGCCCTTCCCGGCGCAACGCTGGAGCAACCGGGCAAGACCCAGGAAGGCTCGGACCCATGTACCTGAAAGAGATCGAAACCCGACCCGCCAAGGGGCTGACCGCCCTGGCGCTTCGGCGGCTGCGCAACGCCGGGGAGGCCGTCCCCGACATCCTCCATCTCTTCCGCTTCAAGAAGCGCGCGACCGACCACCTCGTGCGGTTCACCGAAGAGGTGATGCGCGGCCCCTCCCCGCTCTCCCCCGGAACCCGGGAGCTGATCGGCGCTTACGTCTCCAAGAAGAACCAGTACTGCTTCTGCAGCGACGCCCATGCGGCCGCCGCGGCCCAGTTCATGGACGCCGGTCTCGTCGACCAGGTCCTGTGTGACCTCGAGACGTCGGGTCTGGACGAGAAGCACAAGGCGCTCTTCCGCTACGTCGGCAAGCTGACGGAGAATCCCGCCGCAGTGACGGCCGCCGACATCAGCGTGCTGAAGGAGGCCGGCTGGAGCGAGGAGGCGATCTACGACGCGCTCACCGTCGCCGCCGTCTTCCGCTTCTACAACACCTGGAACGCGGGCGCGGGGGTCCGGAAGATGGCCTCGACCGACTACGTCTACAGCGGCAAGGTGCTGAAGCAGCTCGGGTACTGCATGGATTTCAGCGTCAGCCGGCTCCTCAAGATCGCCGCCAGCACGCTCCGGACCATGGTGAAGTCGGCCTGATCGGCCGCAAATCCGCCGGCAGCCTGGCCGCCATCGTTCTGTCGGTCGGCTGCTATGCGCTCGCCCGGCTGCCGACCCTCGCCGCGCCCGACGCCGCGGGCCTGGCCTCGAGGTTCTCGTTCGAGCGCCTGCCGGTCGCCGAAGCGGCCGGCCATCCGCCGTACAAATCGGTGCGCGCGGTGCATCCGAGCCTGGAGCGGATCTCCGCCTGGGTCTCCTCCCTCGGCGCGGCCGCCACGCTCGCGGATCTGGATGGCGACGGCCTCGCCAACGATCTCGTCCTCGTCGATCCCCGCACCGACCGGGTCACGGTGAGTCCCGCTCCCGGCACGCCCCGGCGCTTCGAGCCGTTCGAGCTGGACACCGCCCCATGGGCCGGCGCTTCCTACGACCCGGCGACGCTCGCCCCGACCGGGACCCTTGCGGGGGATTTCAACGAGGACGGCGTGTCCGACCTGCTGGTCTATTTCTGGGGCCGCACGCCGCTCCTGTACCTGCGCAAGTCCGCCGACGGCGGGCCCGCCGGGGCTCCCCCGGCCGGCGGCGGGCGCCTCGCCGCCGATTCGTTCGCGACCCGGGAGCTGGTGGATTCGGGCGAGCGCTGGTACTCCAACTGCGCGCTCCAGGCCGACCTCGACGGTGACGGTCATGTCGATCTGCTGATCGGCGCCTACTTCCGGGAGGGGGCGCGCATTCTCGACCCGCGGGCCGAAGGGACCGAGGTGATGCACGAAGGCAAGTCGCGGGCGCTCAACGGAGGGCGCAAGCACTTCTTCCTGTGGCGCGAGGCGACCGGCGGCGCGGAGCCTCTGGCGCGCTACCAGGAAATCGACGACGTGCTCGAAGACGGGGTCTCCCGCGGCTGGACCCTCGCGATGGGAGCGGCCGACCTGGACGGCGATCTCCTGCCCGAGCTGTACCTCGCCAACGACTTCGGCCCCGATCGCCTGCTGCACAACCGCTCGACGCCCGGCACGCTCCGCTTCGCCGTGCTCGAGGGCCGGCGCGATTTCACCACGCCCAAGTCGTGCGTGCTCGGGCGCGACTCGTTCAAGGGCATGGGAGTCGATTTCGGAGACGTGAACGGCGACGGCCTGCTCGACATCTACGTCAGCAACATCGCCACGCGGTTCGCCCTGACCGAGAGCCACTTCCTGTGGATGAGCACCGGGCACCCCGAGGAGATGAAGGCGGGGATCGCACCGTACGTCAACCGGAGCGAAGCGCTCGGCCTGTCGCGCAGCGGCTTCGCCTGGGACGCGCGCCTGGCCGACTTCGACAACGACGGGACGTTCGAGGCCATGCAGGCCTGCGGCTTCATCCGGGGGACGATCAACCGCTGGCCCGAGCTGCAGGCGCTCGGCACCAGCAACGATCGCATCGTCCACGACCCGCGGCTGTGGCCGACATTCCGTCCCGGCGCCGACCTGAGCGGGCACGATCCGAACTCGTTCTTCGCGCGCGCGGCCGACGGACGCTTCCACGACATCGCGCCGCTCCTGGGGCTCTCGGAGCCGATGGTCAGCCGCGGTCTCGCCGTGGCCGACGTGGACGGCGACGGACGGCTCGACTTCGTGACCGCGAACCAGTGGGGGCCGTCGTATCTCTTCCGGAACGGGGCGCTTCACGCGGGGGAATTCCTCGACCTGGTGCTGGTTCGCGCCAACGGGTCGCCGGTTTTCGGCGCGCAGGCCCGGGTCGATCTCGAGGACGGCCGCTCTCTCGTGGCGCAGGTGGACGGCGGCAACGGCCACTCCGGCCACCGCAGCCCGGAGCTGCACTTCGGTCTGGGGGCGCGCGGCGCGGCGCGGCCGTTGCCGGTCGAGCTCGCCTGGCGTGACCGCGACGGAAGCGTTCGTTCCGCCGCGCTGTCGGTGCTTCCCGGCCGGCGGACCATCGCGCTGACCGACACGGCGAGCGTTCGGACGACCCCGGAGGCCACGGGACGATGAGCGGTTCCCGCGTCGAAGCTCGCATCCCGCCCGCGCCGGCGGCGCGCCACTTCAACGCGACGCTGCTCTTCTATCCGGCGGGCAACCCGAGGCTGCGGCTCTTCGCCCTCTGGTACTTCACCACCTTGATGATCCTGTGGAACGTGCTGGGACACACGGTGCTGGGGTTCGAGCAGTCGTGGGCTTCGCCGCCGACGGCGATCGCCACCGCCGTCGGCGTCTCGATGCTCCTGGACGGGGTGGACGCGCGTGCCCGCGGGAGGGCGCTGCGCTTCACGGGAAGCGCCGGGGCGTTCCTGAATTTCCTGCCGGCGTGTCTGATTCCGGGATTCGCCTGCAGCATGCTGCTCTACACCAACGAGCGCCTGTGGCCGCTGGTCTTCGCGGTCGTCGTGTCGATCGGATCGAAGCTCGTCTTCCGCGCCCCGGTCGGCGGCGGCCACACGCAGCACGTCTTCAATCCTTCCAACCTCGGCGTCGGATTGACCCTCGTGCTCCTGCCGGAGGTCTCGTTCGCGCCCCCCTATCACTTCACCGAGAACGTCACGGGGCTGTGGAACCTGGGCGTGCCGATCCTCGTGCTGCTCTCGGGCATCGTGGTGCACGCGCTGTTCACCGGGCGCCTGCCCCTGGTCGCCGCGTGGGTGGGAGGCTTCGTGTTGCAGGGACTGGCGCGGGCATGGCTCGCCGGCACGCCGCTCCTCGTGCCGCTCATGCCGATGACCAGCGCCGCGTTCATCATCTTCACGCTCTACATGGTTCCCGACCCGGCCACGACGCCCCTCGATCCGCGCCGCCAGGCGGCATTCGGCTTCTGCGTGGCGCTCGTCTACGGCGTGCTCCAGCGGCTGCACCTCGTCTTCGGCCTCTTCTACGCGCTGCTCATCGTGTGCGCCGCGCGCGGCCTGGCGCTGCACGCCCTCGCGCTGCATCGCCGGCTCCGGGACGACCGCTCCGCCGCCGGGGGGTCGGAGCCCGCGCCGGCTCGATCAGGGCGACGGCGCGGGAACAATCGCCCGCCACGTTGACACCTCCCGTTCGTTGGTGCATAAGAGCCCGCGCAGCTCGATCGATCGCGCCTGACCGCGACGGAGGGCCCCCCTGAGACACAAAGCGCATCGGATCGTCTTGCCTGGCCTCCTCGTTTTCATTGCGGCGTGGGCGCCCGGTCTGGCCGATGACATCACTCTGACGCTGGACCACGGGGCCGCACCGGGCGAGAGCCTGCAGACCTGGAGCGGCGGGACGTCCCCCTACCAGCTGCATCGATCCGATCAACCGCAGGGCATCGTCGCCCCGGCGCACCTGCTCGGCACGACGAATTCGGGCGGCACGGGGCTGGCTGATGCGACGGCGCCCGCCGCCGGCTCGGCCTTCTTCTACGCCGCCGTGTCCGGAACCTGCGGGGATTCGATCCTCGACCTGAACGAGACCTGTGACGACGGCGGGACGGCGCCGGGAGACGGCTGCTCCTCCGCCTGCCAGATCGAATCGACGGCGTCGCTTTCCATCACTCCGGGATCCGACGCGTACGGCAGCGCGCTGGTCGGGACGCCGACGGCGCCCCGGACGTTCCAGATCAGGAACCAGGGGCAGAGCACGAGCGGGGCGTTGTCGATCGGCCTCGTCTCCGGGGACACGGCGGATTTCCAGATCCTCGCGCCGATCGCCGGCGACTGCACGGGCGCGGCGCTCGCCGGCGGCGCCACGTGCAACGTCCGGGTGCGCTTCGCGCCGACGACGGCCGGCGCGAAGGGCGCGACCCTGCGGGCTTCGGCGACGCCCGGCGGCGCGCCGCAGTCGACTTTGTCCGGCGTCGGCAAGTGGCCGCTGACGATCGATGTCGGCGGGACCGGGTCGGTGACGCGCGACGGCTCGCCCGTCTGCGTCGGGACCTGTCCCGAGACGACCGGCTACGACAACGGCGCCATGGTCAACCTCATGGCGGCGACCGCGGACGGCAGCAATTCCTATTTCAGGAACTGGAGCGGCGCCTGCACCGGATCGCAGCATGACTGCGCCGTCGCGATGACCCAGCCCCGATCGGTCACCGCGACTTTCAGCCCGATGACCAACAACCTGGCGTTCGTGTCTTCGGCCGCCATCGCGACCACGCTCGGCAGCGTCGGCGCCTACGATCAGCAGTGCAACGCGCTGGCGAGCGCAGCCGGGCTCAACGACGCGGCCGGCAACGCCTGGATCTCCTGGCTCTCGCTGCCCGGGAGCCTGGCCCAGTCCCGCATCGCCCCCGGGATCCAGGGATGGGTGCGGCTCGACGGAAAGCCGTTCGCGACGACGCTGACGAGCCTCCTGACCTCTGGAACGGTCTACAACCCTTTGCGGCTGGACGAGAACGGCGTCGACGTCGGCACCCGCCTGGTGATGACCTCGACGAGCAACGGGGGGTCGGCGACGGCGGACAACTGTTTCACCTACACGAGCAACGCGGCCTCGGTCTTCAAGACCACCGGCGACGCGGCCGGCGGATCGGGCGGGTGGAGCAGCCAGTCGGTGACCCCGTGCTCGCAGACCGCTTCGCTCTACTGCCTCATGAAGACGAAGACCGCGGTTCTCACCGTCACGCCCGAGAGCGGCAAGCGCATCTATCTCAGCGGCAACTTCACGCCGGCGGTCGGCGCCTCCCCCGACCTGCGCTGCTCACTCGACAAGCCGGCGAGCATCGCCGGCACGGTGAAAGCCTTCGTGGCGAAGAACGGGACGACGGCCGCGTCGGTCGTGAGCGCCGCCCAGCGCTATGTGCGCCTGGACGGAACATTCATCGGCACCGGCGCCGACCTCGCGGCGGGGCACAGGCTGGCGAGCGGGATGTGGCAGCTCGGCACCGGCGCTTCCGCGGGCGACGGACAGCTCGTCTGGACCGGGGCCGCGACTCCGACCACCGCCGGCACCTCCGCCAGCACCTGCGTGAACTGGACCTCGACCGCCTCGACGGCGACGGCCGGGCGCGCCGCCTCGAGCGACACGGCCTGGTGGAGCACCGGGACTTCGTCCTGCGCATCCACCCAGACGCGGCTCTTCTGCGTCGAGCAGTAGAAAAACCTTCAGACTTCCAGGACGTAGCCGACGCCGCTCACCGTCTTGAGATGACGGGGGTCGGCGGGGTCCGCCTCGATCTTCCGCCGCAGGCGGTGGACGAGCTGCTTGAGCATCTGGCGGTCGCCGGTGCCGCGGCTGCCCCAGACATGGACGGTCAGGCGCTCGGTGGGGAGGGTGTGGCCGGCGTTGGCGACGAGCAGTTGCAGCAGGCGCCACTCCAGGCCGGTGAGGCGGACGGGATCGGCGCCTTTGACCGAGACACCGCGGCGCTCGGGGTCGAGGGCGAAATCGCCGGCTTCGAGCCGGGCGTCGCGCGGCTCGCCGCTGCGGCGCATCAGGGCGCGCACGCGCGCCAGCAGCGTCCGCGGGCTGAAGGGCTTCGGCAGGTAGTCGTCGGCGCCGAGGTCGAGGCCGCGCACCTGGTCCTCTTCGGCGGCGCGCACCGTCAGCATCATGACTGGCGTGCGCGAGCCTCCCTGACGCAGGCGGCGGAGCACCTCGAAGCCGTCGGCCTTCGGCATGTTGACGTCGAGGATGACGAGATCGGGCTGCTCCTGCTGGTGGAGCTCGAGGGCCGCCTCGCCGTCGCCCGCCTCGACGATGAGGTAGCCCGACTCGCGCAGCGTGAAGGCGATGAGCCGTCGCAGCTCGAGATCGTCGTCCACCACCTGAATCTTCACGGGCGCGCTCCTTGGGTCACGAGGTGCGCGCCTCGGCGGCGGCGCGGGAGGTCCGCGCGTCGATCGGCAGGGTGACCGACAGGCGCGCCCCCGTGGCGGCCGGCGCACCGGGACGGGGGTGGCTGCCGCCGGCGGGTCGGGCCTCGACGTGGCCGCCGTGGCGCTCGACGATCGACTTGACGATGTAGAGGCCGAGCCCCATGCCGCTCTGCTCCGGCTCCTCGCCGGGGGATCGCATGAACGGCTCGAACAGCAGCACGCCGTCCTCCGCCGGGAAGCCGGGGCCCTGGTCCTCCACCCACAGGGTGACGTTGGAGCGATCGAGCTGGCCGCCGACCTTGATGACGGTGCCGGTCGGGGCGAACTTGTTGGCGTTGGCGATGAGGTTGACGAAGACCTGCACCAGGCGGGGCGCATCCCCCAGCACCTCTGGCAGCGGATACGGCAGGTCGACCTCCAGCCGCTGGCCGCGCAGGTCGAGAAGCGACGCGGTCGCCTGCGCCGCCTCCTCGACGATCTCGTCGAGATTGAGCGGCTGCCGGCGGATCTCCGAGTGCCCGGCGTCGAGCCGCACGCTCTCCAGCAGGTTGTCGATGAGCTGCGTCAGCCGCAGCGCCCCGCGCTCGAGCGACTTGAGGAGATCGACGGTCTCGGGCGTGGCGTTCTCCGGCAGGCGGTCGCGCAGCAGCTCCAGCGACGCGAGCTGCGCGGACAAAGGGGTGCGGAATTCGTGGGTGATGTTGGCCAGCACGGCATCGCGCAGCCGGCGCGTCGCCTCGATCTCGGTCTCGTCGCGGATCAGCTGGAACTGCCGGCCGGCCGCGGCATCGCCGCCGGCACCCTCCGTCTCGTCGTCGCGTCCGGCAGCCGGCGGCGCGCTGTTGATCACCACGGTGCGCAGGCTGCCGTTCCGGAGGAGCAACCGCTCCGTCGATCGGGTGCCGCCGCGGAAGCGGGCGTCGAGGATCGGGCAGTTGTCCTCGCACGGGCGGATGCCGTCCGGGCCCTGCGGGTTCAGGAGGTCGCCGCAGAAGCGGCCGATCGCCTCCTTCGGGTCGATGCCGAGGAGATCGGCCGTCTGCTTGTTGAGGAAGCGGAAACGCCGCTCCCGATCGACGGCGTACACCCCTTCGGAGATGCCGCCGAGGATCGCCTCGGCGTCCTTGCGGCGGCGGCGCGACTCGGCGGTGAGGTCGAGCAGCTGCCCCCGCATCTCCTCCATCGAGCCGGCCAGCTCCCCCAGCTCGAACGCTTCCGCCGGGCGCGGGATCGGCGTCGTCAGGTCGCCGCGCCCGATGCGGGTGGTCGCGCGGGTCAGCTCCTCGATCGGGCGCGTCAGGCGCCGCGCCACCGAGGTGGCGAGGAGCGCCGCGATGCCTCCGGCGAGGATGCCGACGGCGAGCACCGAGCGGAACAGGCCGCGCGCCGCGGTGTCGATCTCACCGATGGGGAGCGCCGTCTCGATGAGCGCCTCGGGGGCGCCGCCGCGCGTCGCCACCGGCTCGAGCGCCAGGTAAGCGTCCGAGGAGTCGACCCGCGCCGCGATCGGATGCCCGTCTTCGAGCGCCCGCTGCCGCAGCGACGCCCGGTCGGACGCCTCTTCGGAGATCTCGCGCCAGCCGAGCAGCTCGACGTGCAGCCCCCCCTGGGCGGTCAGCGACTTCTCGAACGACTCGTCGGCGAGCCGCGTCATGACCATGAGCGTCTGCGTGGCGCTCGTGGCCGGGGCGGGCTGCAGGCCGGCGGCCGGCTCTCCCTTCTCGAGCGGCGCCGTCCCGACGAGCAGGAACGGCACCGCGCCGACCCGCGGCCCCAGGAACCAGCCCCCGGGCGGGGTGCCGGCGAGCGACTGCACGATGTTCCCCCACGGCAGCTCGGGAGGATTCGCGGCCAGCAGGTTGCCGCCGCGCACCAGGGCGCAGCCGGAGAAGCCGCTGGCGATGCGGGCGCGGGTGACGAACGCGGTCAGCGCCTCGCGGTTCTGCGTGGCGAGGGCGCTCTGCAGTCCCGGCCGCTCCAGCGCCTGGCGGGCCGCCGCGACCAGGTCTTCTCCCGCCAGGCGCAGCGCCTGGCGGGCGCCGGTGGCGGCGAGGCGGGCGCGCGCCAGCGCCTGGTCGTTCGCGAGGCTGCGCAGCTCGATGGCCGCGGCGGTCACGACCGCCACGATGGCGCCCGTGACCAGCCCGACGTTGAGCGCGATGAGCAGGGTGCGGAGACTTAAGCGGCGCATCGCCCCATCATACGCGGCCTCACGCGGGCCTCCGGCCGGCTCTCCATTCGACGGCGCTCTTGGCGACGAGGGTGGCCAGGGCCAGGAGCGTCAGCAGCGACGCGACCCCGAACGCCGCGGCGATCTGGTACTCGTTGTAGAGGATCTCGACGTGCAGCGGGATGGTGTTGGTCAGCCCGCGGATGTGCCCCGACACCACCGACACGGCGCCGAACTCTCCCATCGCCCGGGCATTGCACAGGATGATGCCGTAGAGAATCCCCCACTTGATCTTCGGCAGGCTCACCCACAGGAAGGTCTGCCAGCCGCGCGCGCCGAGGGTGAGGGCCGCCTGCTCCTCGTCGGTCCCCTGCGATTCGAGCAGCGGGATCAGCTCGCGCGCGATGAGCGGCGAGGTGATGAACAGCGTCGCGAGGACGATCCCCGGCAGCGCGAAGATGATCTTGAAGTCGTGCCGCTGCACCCAGTGGCCGAGGTAGCCCTGCGCGCCGAACAGCAGGACGAAGATCATCCCCGAGATGACCGGCGAGACACTGAACGGCAGGTCGAGGAGCGAGGTCAGGAAGCGGCGGCCGCTGAACTCGAACCGGGCGATGAGCCAGGCCGCCGCGACCCCGAAGACGAGGTTGATCGGCACGACCAGCGCCGCCACCGTGAGGGTCAGCTTGACCGCCGCGAGCGCCACCGGGTCGGAGATGGCCTGCGCGTACACGCCCCATCCCTTGCGGAACGCCTCGAAGAAGACGACCAGGAGCGGCGCCCCCAGAAACAGCCCGAGGAACACCAGCGCCACGCCGATGAGGATGGCGTGCACCGGCCCCGACGAGTGGCCGCGTCCCTCCGTCGGCTCGCCGGGCTTCACGCGCGCGCCACGGGACGGGAGGTCCACGCCGACAGGGCGTTCACGGCGAGGAGCAGCGTGAACGAGATGAGCAGGAACCCGAGCGCGATCGCCGCCGCGCCGGCGTAGTTGTACTGCTCGAGCTGGATCATGATGAGCAGCGGCGTGATCTCGGTTTTCCCCGGCATGTTGCCGGCGATGAAGATGACCGAGCCGTACTCCCCGAGCCCGCGCGCGAACGCCAGCGTCGTGCCCGTCAGGAGTCCCGGCAGCAGCTCCGGCAGGATGACCCGCGCGAAGGTCTCGAACGGCCCGGCCCCGAGGCTGGCGGCGGCCCCCTCGATCTGCGGCTCGAGGCCGCGCAGGATCGGCTGCACGGTGCGCACCACGAACGGCAGACCGATGAAGACGAGCGCGACGGTGATGCCGAGCTCGCTGTAGGCGACCTTGATCCCGAGAGGCTCCAGGGCGCGCCCGGCCCAGCCGGTCGGGCCGTAGAAGGTGGTCAGTACGATGCCGGCGACGGCGGTCGGCAGCGCGAAGGGCAGATCGATCATCCCGTCCAGGAGGCGCTTCCCGGGGAAGGAGTAGCGCTCGAGCACCCAGGCGACCAGCAGGCCGAAGACCGCGTTGAGAAGGGCCGCGTAGAACGCGGTCCGCAGCGACAGGCTGTACGCGGCGAGGGTGCGCGGGTCGGTGAGGGTCTTGCCGAGCGCCTCCCACGACAGCGTCGCGGTCTTGAGGAAGATGGTGGAGAGGGGCAGGAGGATGATCAACCCCAGGTAGGTCAGGGTGATCCCCATCGACAGCCCGAATCCCGGGAGGACCCGCCCTCCCTGCCGCTTCTCCGCCATCCGGTTCTCCTGCCGCGCCGTGAGGCCGGGCCGGCTTACTTCGTCGCCATGATCTTGTCGAAG
>DASYQE010000061.1:0-3314 GCA_036005805.1 Candidatus Polarisedimenticolia bacterium
GAACGACCCGAAACGGATGCTGGCATGCGCGGCCGTGGTGGCGGGTCTCGCCCTGGCCGCTTCGGGGAGCCCCGCGATGGCCGCGGGGGCCGATTACAAGGGATTCTTCGTGGCGCTGGATCTCGCCACGACGCAGCCGACGGGCGTTGATCAGACGTCCGCGGTCCTGGTCAATCCGGCCAACGGCTTTACCACGCGAGACATGATCGACAACGACGCCGATTTCTCCTGGGCCATCAAGGCCGGCTATTCCTGGGGTGAGCTCGGCGGGCTCGAGGCCTCCTACTGGAGCTTCGACAACGACCAGACAGAGAATCACGTGGATAACGTGAACTACGTTTATCCGACCGTCTTCGGACAGTACGGTTATAACTACGCCACCTCGTATGGACTGACTGCTCCGGTAACCTACAAGACCACCTCTGGCATCAAAGCGAGCGTGATTGACATCGATTACTTCCGGGCGATGGATGTGGGGGAGCGGTTCACCATCAAGTGGCTTGCTGGCTTGCGGAGCGCGTCGTATACGGAGGACCAGGGGTTCAGCAGCGACACCACGGCCCTCACCTACTACATCGAGTCGAAGCACATTGATTCAGATGCCTTCGGCGTCAAGGTCGGAGCGCTGCTCTCCTTCGGGTTCACCGATCGCTTCGCGCTGCAGGGCAAGATGGCCTTCTCGTTCCTGCAGGGTGACATCCAGTCCGAACGCACACGCAATGCCAGTGGCCTCAACTTCGACCAGGTCAGCGCAGACACCGACAATGTCCGCGGGGAAATCCGAGACTACGATCTCCGTGGTGTATGGATGTGGGAAAACCTCGACGTCTATCTCGGCTACGGGGGCCAGACTTGGGATGGTCTGGTCACTGATCCTCTCGGCAGCGGGGGATGCTGCGCAGCATCAACAGGGAATACGGAATCCGGTTCGCGGGACAGCATCGGCTTCAACTCACTGCACGCCGGTGTCGTGCTTCGCTTCGGCAAGCACTGATTCCGGACCCAAGAACTGTTTCATTCCAGGGGCGGCCTCCGGGCCGCCCCTTTTTTTCCGCTCAGCGGCCGCCGGCGAGCCTGGCGCGGATGTCGGGCTGCTTCGGATCGATCGCGAGGGATTTGCGGAACGCGGCGGCGGCCTGATCCGTCATGCCGCGCCTGGAGTAGACCTCGCCGAGCGAGTTCCAGGCCCGCGGCACGGGCTCGCCGGTCTTCACGGCGGCCTCGAGCTGCTCCTGGGCGCGCGGCAGGTCCCCCGAGCGCAGGTAGGTCTCGCCCAGCGCGACATGAGCGCGCAGATTGCCGGGATCCCGCTTCAGCACTTCCTGGAACTGCATCGCGGCGTCCTGCGGCTGGCCTGAGGCGAGCAGCGTCAGCGCCCAGCCGAGCCGTCCTTCGATCGCGTCCGGCTCGACCTGGACCCAGTGCTCGAAGGCGGGACGCGCGTCGGCGAACCGTCCCAGCTCGAACAGGAGCGTCGCCTTGTTCCCCGCCGCGACCGGCCAGTCGGGATCGGCGGCGAGCGCTTTCTCGGTCTCGGCCAGCGCCTCCTCCTGGCGACCCTGCAGCGCCCGCAGCGTGGCGACCGAGTTGTGCAGCACGGCATTCTCCGGCCGGATGGCGAGCGCCTTCTGGTACAGCGCCTCGGCCTCGGCGAGCTTGCCCTGCTCTTGAAGACACAGGCCGAGGTTGTTGTAGGCGCCGGCGTAGCGCGGGTCGGCGCGGATGGCGTCGCGGTAGGCCTGCATGGCCTGCGGCAGCCGGCCGTGCTTGCGGTGCAGGTTGCCGATGTGGTTGTGCTCGATCGGGCTCAGCGGCGAGATGGCGACCGAGCGCTCGAACTCGGTGAGCGCCGCGTCGTCGTGTCCCTGCTTCTGCAGCACCTCGCCGAGCTTGGTGTGCGCCAGCTGCAGATTGGGATCGACGGCGAGCGCGCGGCGAAGCCGAGCCTCCGCCTCGGGCAGGCGGCCTTCCTTGATGTCGATGACGGCGAGGGTGACCTCCGCCTGCTTGGCGCGGGGATCCTGGCGCAGCAGCGCCTCCGCCGTGCCGCGCGCCTTCACCAGGTCGCCCTTCTGGAAGTAGGCGCGCGCCAGGTTGAGCCGGATCTCGGCGGTGCCCGCTCCCTTCGCGAGCGCCCCCTCGAAGTGGGCGATGGCGCCATCCACGTCGCCCTCGTCGAGCGCGATGAGGCCGCGGTTGTTCTGCGCGGTGAGACGCTCGTCCCCGATGTAGCCGATCGATCGCAGCTTCTCGACGAGCTCGTCGTCGCCGGCGGAGGCGACCAGCGTTTCGTCGTCGTCGGCCTTCGCCCCGCCGTAGGAGTCGATCCATGCGACCGGGCGCGCCCGGGCGAATTCGGGGGTGAAGGCCTCGGTGAGCGGCTGGCCGTCCATGTCGCGCGCCGCCGGCAGGCCGAGGAGCGCGAGGATCGTCGGCGTGACGTCGAGGATGGACGCCGCCTCGAGGTCGGCCCCGCGGCGCACGTCGGGCCCGGCCATCGCCAGGACCCCGATCGGGGAGTGCCACTCCGCGGCCTTGCCACGGTCGATGCGCGGATCGCTGTCGGCCGGCCGATCGTCACCCGACTTGAAGCCGTGGTCGGAGACGACGATGACCGTGGCGTCGGGGCCGGCGTCCGTGACGATGTCGCCGAGGTACCGATCCTGCGTCTCGTAGTAGCGATCGACCACGGCGCCGAACAGGGCCGCGTCCTCGGGGTTCACACCCGGCAGGAGCGGCGGGCGATCGCGCATGAACAGGTGCGAGGCGGTGTCGGGCCCTTCGTAGTAGAAGAGGCTGACGTGCGGGCCCGCGGCCGATCCCGCCGGCTGCCGCAGGAGATGTCTCGCGATGGCGTGGTACGTCTGCCCCGCCGCCACGACGGTGCGGAACTGGCGGACGAGATCGGCCTGCTCGGCCGTCAGGCCCGCGCCGCCGCGCGGCGGGCCGAGATACGGCGTCACCTCGGCGTCCGTGACCTCCGACGGCGCCTTGATCATCGGCAGGATCTCCGGGAAGAGATCGGCGGGCGAAGTCTTGCCGCGCGCCTTGTCCGGGTCGGCGCTCTTCCAGTCCTGCGCCGCCTGGTCGAACAGCTGGAACGCGACGCGGTCGGAGACGATGCGCCCGAGGACCGGCTCGGCCGGCCACGACGCCCACCACGCCACGACGTCCACGCCGACGTCCTGCCGGCTGAGGACGTTCCACAACGCCGGCACGCGGCGCATGGCGCTGGTGACCGGAATGAGCGCGCCGGTGTCGCGCGCCGACACGACGAAATCGACGATGCCGTGCCGCGACGGCTTCATGCCGGT
>DASYQE010000062.1:0-1668 GCA_036005805.1 Candidatus Polarisedimenticolia bacterium
GAAAGGAGCCGCGTTGGCTGGAAAGCCCGTTCACCTCGAGATACCCGCGCAGGACACGAGCCGGGCGCAGGAGTTCTACAAGGGCATCTTCGGCTGGCAGTTTCAGGCGATGGAGGGACCGTTCGAGTACCACATGGCTCAAGTCGCCGAGGACGCGGGGAGCGCCGTGTTCCCCGGCGATACCGGGGCGATTCGCGTCTACTTCGACGTCGACGACATCAACGCCGGCGCGAGCCGCCTGCAGGAGCTCGGGGGCAAGGCGGACGAACCGCAGCCGGTACCGGGCATGGGCTGGTTCGTGACCGGTACGGACACCGAGGGGAACCCGATCGGCCTCTGGCAGAGCGACCCGTCGGCGCCTGCGCCGGAGAGCCCTCCGGAGTAGCGCTCGTCTAGCCCGAGGGCGGAACGTTCTGGTTCCGGTGTAGGACGTTGTCCGGGTCGTAGCGGGACTTCAGGGCCTGGAGGCGCGCGAACGAATCGGGGCCGAAAGCCGCGCGGACGCGGTCGATGGGCTCGTCTGCCTGCATGTAGTTGGCGTAGCCGCCGCTGACTGACCAGGGCTCGATCGCGGCCGCCGTCGAGCGCGCCCAGTCGATGCTCTCGTCGTCGTGGGCGGGATCGGTCCAGCTCGCCATCGCGCTGACGTTGAACGCGGCATCGCGGTAGCCGAGGGCGGCGCTGGACGGCGCGACGTCGTTCGGCGCGCCGTGAAGCGACTCGATCAGGATTCCGCCAGGCGGACGGCCGAGCGCAGTCATGCAGCCGATCAGATCGTCGATCAGCTCGTCGGGCAGCTCGGCGACGAAGTGGCCCTTCCAGTAGTTGCGGTCGACGCCGTACCCGGGGTCGAAGATGCGCTGCTGCTCGAGAAAGCCTTGGCGCCGAACGCCGTCGCTGGCGTGGCCGGCCAGCGCTCGGAGCGGGCCGAGGGCCTCCGGATCGTCGCCCGTGCCCGTGTAGCAGGGGACAACGACGAGCTGCGGCACGAGCGAAGCGTCGGTGCCAAGCTGGGCCTGGATGCTGAGCTCCGGAGGGCCTTCGTTCGCGAGCTCGCGGAAGAGGCGGAGCGCCTCCGCCACGTCATCTCCCTCGTATTCGAGGCGCCCGCCGATGACCTGCCGCAGCGGATGGAGCCGGTACTCAGCCTGGACGACGACGCCGAAGTTGCCACCCCCTCCACGCAGCCCCCAGAGCAGCTCCTGGTTCTGATCGTCGCTTGCGCGGACGATCTCCCCTGCCGGGGTGACCAGCTCCG
Organism: Candidatus Polarisedimenticolia bacterium; assembly: GCA_036005805.1. Taxonomy (GTDB): domain Bacteria; phylum Acidobacteriota; class Polarisedimenticolia; order Gp22-AA2; family Gp22-AA2; genus DASRAU01. The sequence continues at coordinate 1,259 of DASYQE010000062.1, forward strand.
CGGCGATCAGGTTGTCGCAGGTGAGCCCGTGTTGCGCTGTCAGGTGGCCGATCCCGCCACCGAGGGTCAGGCCCGTGACGCCGGTCGAGCCGACCACGCCGCCGGGCGTGACCAGGCCGTGCGCCTGGGTCGCGGCATCGAAGTCGAGCCAGGTTGCTCCGCCCTGGGAATGCGCAATCCCGTTCTCGGGATCGACACGGACGTCCCGCATCCGCGAGAGGTCGATCACCAGGCCGTCGTCGACCGCGCAGTGGCCGGCCGGGTTGTGGCCTCCGCCCCTGACCGCGATCTCGAGACTCCGGGCCTGCCCGAAGGCGAGGGCCGCCGCCACGTCGTTCGCATCGACACAGCGGGCGATCGCCGACGGGCGACGATCGATCAGGAGGTTGAAGCAGAGGCGCGCCCGCTCG
>DASYQE010000063.1:0-27871 GCA_036005805.1 Candidatus Polarisedimenticolia bacterium
CGCGCCAGGAAGCGCGCCCCCTCGACGGCGTAGCGGATGACGGTCGCGTCCCCCTTGGTCCCGTACGGCACGCGCGCCGTGTCGCCGAGGTACAGCATCCGCTCGGATGGCGGCAGGGCGCGGCGCAGCGCCTGGTAGACGGTCAGCCCGCCGATCCCCGAGTCGAAGACGCCGATCACTGCGCGTCGTCCATCCGGACAATAGACATGTCCTTGAGCCAGGCGCGGCGCAGGTCGAGATGGCTCTGCAGCGTCTCGCGCTCCTCGCCGCCGACGAGGAAGCGCACCCGCTTGATCTCCGGGAGGTTGTAGGTGAGCGAATCGACGACCGAGAAGACGGTCGCCAGCTCCTCGGAGGAGCCTTCCTGCCGATCCGAGACGAACTCGTTGCTCAGGTCGAGATAGGCGGTGCCGCTCTTGTCGAGGTAGAGCCCGAGGACCGTGGTGCGCTCGGGGATGGTCGGCAGCAGTCCCTTGGTGCGCGGACCGGCGATGAGCTCGGCGACGACCTGCTTGCCCTGATCGATGACGGTCGTCCCGGGGAGGATCATCCGTTTCTCGGGACCGAGCATGTCGTCGTCGCTTCTCTGGAAGAAGAGGACGACCTCGCGGCGGTTCTCGGCCTCGGTGATCGGGACGGCGGCGGCGCCTCCGGAGGCGTCCGCGGAGGGGCCGGCGGCGGCGCCCGGAGAAGCCGCGCTCTGAGCGGGGGGCGCCCCGGCGGCGGAGGCCGCCGAGTCCGTCGTCCCGGTATCTGCGCCGTCCTTGTGTCCGCCGCACGCGGAAAGACCCGGCAGGAGCCCGGCGAGCAGCGCCGCCGCGGCCGCGAGGGCGGCGCGTCCTGCGTGCGGACGCCGCAGAGGTCCTGCCATCACCGCTTCGTCCGCTCGCGGAACTTGCGGATGCTCGCCGCGATCGACTCGGCGATGCGGTCCTTGAAGGCGGCCTCGCGCAGGTGGCGCTCCTCTTCGGGGCTGCTGATGAAGGCGATCTCCACCAGGACCGCCGGCATCGTCGCCCCCATCAGCACGCGGAAGGGGGCCTGCTTGATGCCGCGGTTGCGCACGCCGAGCGTGTCGTTGAGGCGGTCCTGGATCTCCTCGGCGAGATCGCTCGACTCCTTGAGGAAGGCCGACTGCGCCAGGTCCCACAGCACGAGGTCGAGGCCGCTCTGTCCCGACACGCCGCGCTCGATCCCGAGCGTGTCGTTCTCCAGCGCCGCGAGCGCGCGCGCGTCGTCGTCGGTCGCCTGGTACGAGAGGAAATAGGTCTCGGAGCCGCGCGCCGAGTCGCGCCGCGACGAGTTGGCGTGGATGCTGACGAAGAGATCCGCCTTCTCGTGGTTGGCCAGCGCGGTGCGGTCGTCCAGCGGCACCTTGCGATCGTCGTCGCGCGTCAGGTAGACGGCGGTCCCGTCGTCCGACATGAGGCGCGCCTTGACGCGGCGCGCCACATCGAGCGTGACGTCCTTTTCGAGCAGGCCGCTCGGGCCCTTGGCGCCGGTCTCCTCGCCGCCGTGACCGGCGTCCACGACCACGGTGAAGGCGGCCCGCTTGCGCGGCTCCGCGACCGGCGGCGGCGCCGGTGGAGGCGCCTGACCCGGCGCGGCCGGCGGCGGCGTTGCGGTGGCCGGAGGCGCCTGGGCCGGCTGTCCCTCGGGCGGCGTCGCACCCGGGCCGACGTGCTGCGCCGACGGCGGCGCCTGGCGGCGGCGCAGGTCGAGGACGATGCGGAACGGCTCGCCCATCTCGAAGGTCGAAAAGGTGGCGAACTCCGGACCCGTGTAGAAGACGATCTCGGAGGTCCTGAAGCCCTCGGCGAACTTGATCTTCTCGAGGAGCGCGCTCTCCACGTCCTTCTTCTTGAACGGGGCGCGCACGTCGTTTTCGTGCAGGGTGATGTAGACCTTGCCGTTGTCGCCGCGCACCTCGTACTGCGGCTTGCGGCTGAACTCGATGACCACGCGCGTGCCGGTCTCGTTGTCCACCGTGCGCAGCGTGAACGCCAGCGGGTCGGCGGCGGGAGCCGAGGCAGCCGCCAGGAGAAGGAACAGGGCGGCCGCGAAGGCGGCGAACAGTCGGCGGCGGCCCGGCATCGGGCCGAAATCTAGCACGCGCCCCCGGGGCCGTCCAAGAGGTCGCCCCCCGACTCGGTGCGCGACAGCCAGAGCTGCAGCATGAGCAGGTTCCACAGCAGCCGGCCGTGATCGCGCCGCCGCGTCCGGTGGGCCTCCCACAGCGCGCCGACCGCCTCGGGCCGCAGCAGCCCCTCGCGGCGCAGCCGCTCCGGGTCGAAGGCGCGCTGCAACAGCGGCGTGAGCGGCCCGAGCAGGAGCCGCGCCAGCGGGATGTTGAAGCCGCGCTTGCGGCGGCCGATGATCTCGGGGCTGAGGCTGGCGCCCATCGCCCGCTTGAGGATCCATTTCGTGTCGTGACCGTGCAGCTTGTAGCGCGCCGGCAGTCCGCTGACGTATTCGAACAGCGGGTGGTGCAGGAAGGGCGCCCGCACCTCGAGCGAGGCCGCCATCGAGGCCCGATCGATCTTGGTCAGCAGATCATCCTGGAGGTAGAGGAGGAAATCGGTCAGGAGCAGCGCGTCGAGCGGGTGCCGGAACCCGGCGCGCCGGCGGATGGCGCGCGCCTCGCGCAACGGGTCGTGGCCGGGCAGGCCCTCGAGCGTCCGCAGGGTGTCGTCGGACAGCAGCTCACGCTGGCGTTCCGGAGGGAACGCGCCGAACCAGATGGGATGACGCTCGTCGTCGGGGCGGTCGGCCGAGGCGACGAACTTCTTCAGGAGGAACTCCAGGCCGACGTTGGAGAAGCCGGGGGGCAAAGCCTCCACGGCGCGGCGGAAGATGGCCCTCGCCGCCCGCGGCAGCCGGTTGTAGCGACGCGCCAGCCGGTCGCCGATGTAGGTCGGGTAGCCGGCGAACAGCTCGTCCCCTCCCTCGCCGCCCAGGGTCACCTTCACGTGCCGGCGCGCGAAGCGCGACAGGAGCCATGTCGGCAGCACCGAGGCGTCGGCCAGCGGCTCGTCGAGGATGCGCGCCACGGAGAACAAGGCGCCGACGAGATCCTTCTCGCCGACGATGGTCTCGTGGTGCTCGGTGCCGAGACGCTCCGCCGCCCGGCGGGCGTAGCCCGACTCGTCGAAGTCCTGGTCCTCGAAGCCGAGGGAGAAGGTGGGGACCGGCTTCCCCTGCACCTCGACCGCCAGGGCGGCGATGGCCGAGGAATCGATGCCGCCGCTGAAGAAGACCCCGACCGGCACGTCGGCCCTGAGCCGCAGTTCGACCCCTTCGCGCAGGAGACGCCGCACCTCCGCCGCCGCTTCGCGCTCGGACGGCTCGCCGGCAGCGCCGCCGGCCACCGGGACGAACCGCTGCGCCGACCAGTACGGCTCGATGCGCACCCGGCCGCGCTCGGCGATGAGCAGGTGCCCGGCCGGCAGCTTGCGGATGTCGCGGAAGGGGGTCCAGGGCGCCGGGAAGTACCCGTAAAGAAGATAGCGGGTCAGCCCTTCGAGGTCGCGGGCGCGCGACACGTCGGGGTGCGCCAGGAGCGCCTTGATCTCCGAGCCGAACAGCAGCTCGCCCGGACGGTCGACGTAGTAGAGGGGCTTCTCCCCCACCCGGTCGCGCCCGAGCACCAGCCGCTCGGCGCGCGCGTCGAAGATGGCGAACGCGAACATGCCGTTGAGGCGGGTGACGAAGTCGAGGCCGTGCTCCTCGTACAGGTGCGGCAGCACCTCGGTATCGCAGCGGGTCTCGAAGCGGTGGCCTCTCTCCCTGAGCCCGCGCTCGAGCTCGGGCCAGTTGTAGATCTCGCCGTTGCAGATCGCCCGGATGCGCCCCGACTCGTCGGAGTAGGCGCGCGCCCCGGCGCCGAGGTCGATGATGCTCAGCCGCCTGAAGCCGAAGGTGAGGCGCGGCGAGCCGCCGTCGTCGAGCCGCAGCACCATGCGGCCGTCGGGCCCGCGGTGCGCCAGGGTGTCGGTCATCGTCGCGAGGAGTCCCGGGTCGGGTCCCGCCCCGCCCCGGAAGTCCGCGACGCCGACGATGCCGCACATGGGGATAGGTTATCCCCCGCCGGTGCCGTCCGGAAGGAAGAGGCCGAAGCCTCCCTCCTCCCAGACCGGCCGCAGCGGCAGCCCGGCGGTCTCGCGCAGCGCGTCGTACTCCTTGCGCGGCGCGAGCACGTAGGTGCGGGCCATGGTGTCGCGCAATTGAGCCTGCAGCTCCGCCGGCTCCATCAGCCGGAACTGCGGATCGCGGCGCATCGCGGCGAGGTGCGCGGCGATGTAGTTGCTGGTGAAGATGCGCCCGGCGCGCGTCACCTGCCCCACCGGGCGGGCGAGGTAGAAGTTGAGCCCCGGCCGGTACTCCTCGAAACAGACGATGCGATCGTCCGCCTGAAGGTGGCCGAGCAGGTAGCGGCTGACGGCGCGCGACGACCGGGCCGCGTCGACATGGCGCGCCGCCGCGCGCGCGACCGGGAGCAGGCACAGGAACGGCAGCGCCGCGGCCGCGATGTACAGCGACGGCCGCCGCGTGCCGCGCAGCGCGAACAGGAGGAGCGCCGCCGTCAGCAATCCGGCCGCCGCGAACGTCAGCAGCTTCGGGGACGCTCCCGCGTCGCTCATCGTGTCGCCGGCGCGCTCGAGGATCGCCATCGCGCCGGAGCCGGCGCCCGCGGCGAACCCCGCGGCGGCGACGACCAGGGTCGCGAGCGCGGCGACGACGGAGCCCGCGGCGCGGCGTCGCCGGTCGCGCCCGATGTTCTCCGACGCGCGGACGACGAGCTGGGCCGCGAGGATCGCCACCGGCACCGAGGCCGGCAGGATGTACGACGGCCGCTTCGACGCGATCACCGAGAAGAAGACCAGGATCACCCCGAGCCAGACGCCGACGAAGCGGATCGCTCGTTCTTCCGGCCCGAGCGCCCCGGACGATCCGCCGCGGCGCAGCCGATCCCACGCGGAGGCGATTCCCTGCGCCAGCAGCAGCACGATCCACGGAAAGAGTCCCGGCAGGATGACGCGCGCATAGAAGTGAAAGGGCCGCGCCGTGTCGTAGGGATTGGCGGTCATGCGGGCCAGGTTCTCCCCCAGGAGCGCATACGCCAGGAAGCCCGGATGGCGGTGCTCCACGAGCAGCACCCACGGCACGATGACCGCGAAGTACGCGAGAAAGCCGACCGCCGGTCGCAACCTCGCGAGAAGACGCGGCTCCCGCCGGACGAACGCCCAGACCACCGCGACGAGGAGCGGCACGACGAGGGCCACCGGGCCCTTGGTGATCGTCCCCACTCCGGCGATCGCGAACCCGGCGACGCCGAGCCACCCTCCCGGGCGCTGCGCTTCCATCGCCTCGTAGAACAGCAGCGTGCTGGCGGTGGTCCAGACGAGCAGCAGCATGTCGAAGATCACCAGGCGCGCGAACACGACATAGAGGGGCGACAACGCCAGGATCGCCGCGGCGCAGGCCGCGACGCGCGCCCCGAAATGCCGCCGCGCGAACCAGACGGTCAGCGCCACGCCGGCGATCGCCGCGAGGGCCGACGGCAGCCGCGCCGCCGCCTCGTTCACCCCGAACAGGCCGAGCGAGCCGGCCACCGCCCAGAAGAACACCGGCGGCTTGTCGAGGTAGACGGCGCCGTTGATGTGCGGCGTGACGTAGTCGCCCGTCGTCAGCATCTCGCGCCCGACCTCGGCGTTGCGGCCCTCATCCGGGTCGGCCAGCCCCGTGGATCCGAGGCCGACGAGGAAGAGCGGCGCGCACAGGAGCGGCGCCAGCCATGCGGTCGCCTTCATCCGGGGAACAGCGATCCCTGGTCGCCGGGCCGCGGCGGCACCCGGAACGCGCTCTCGTCGAGTTCGATGTCCCGTTCACCCACCCCGGCGCGGCGGATGGCCACCTGGAAACGCTGCTCGAGGAGGTCCGCGTGCGCCCCGCGGCCGCGCATGCGCGTTCCGAACGCCGCCTCGTAGAGCTTGCCGCCGCGCATGTCGCGCAGCAGGGCCTCGACCCGGTCCGCCTTGAGGGGATAGTGGGTCGTGAGCCACTCGCGGAACAGGTCCTTGATCTCGAGCGGCAGGCGCAGCAGCACGTACCCGGCGGTGACCGCTCCCGCCGCGGCCGCGGCCGCGACGATGGCCTCGAGCTCGGAGTCGTTGAGGCCCGGGATCATCGGCGCGGCCAGCACGCCGACCGGCACTCCCGCCTCCGTGAGGCGGCGGATGGTCTCGAGCCGCAGCTCCGGGGTCGCGGCGCGCGGCTCCATGCGCCGGGCCAGCTTGCGATCGAGCGTCGTGACCGAGACCATCACGGCGGCGCGCCCCTCCCGCCCCAGCGGCCCGAGGAGATCGAGGTCGCGCAGCACCAGGTCCGATTTCGTGATGATCATCACCGGGTGCCGGTACTCGCTCATCACCTCGAGGATGCCGCGGGTGATGCGGAGCTTCTTCTCGATCGGCTGGTAGGCGTCGGTATTGGCGCCGAGCGCCGTGACGCGGCAGACGTACCCCGGCTTGTCCAGCTCGCGGCGGAGCAGCGCCGCGGCGTCCGGCTTGGAGAAGAGCTTCGTTTCGAAGTCGAGCCCCGGCGACAGCCCGAGGTAGGCATGCGTCGGGCGCGCGAAACAGTAGACGCAGCCGTGCTCGCAGCCGCGGTACGGGTTGATCGACTGATCAAAGCCGACGTCGGGGGACTCGTTCGTCGTCAGGATCGACTTCGTCCGTTCCGGCGTGACCGTGGTCGCGACGGGCGGTGGATCGGCCAGGGGATCGACGTCCGGATCGGGCTCGATGTCGGGGCCGACCTCGACGCGGGTGCGCTCGAACCGACCTTCCCGGTTGCTCAGGGCGCCGCGGCCGCGCCGCGGCGTGACGGGGGCACCCTGGCTCACGGCTGCGCCACGTCCTTCGCCTTGGCGCGCGCCTCGTCGATCAGGCTCTTGCCGAGCGGCACCCGGAACGACAGCCTCAGGTAGGGCGCGGGATCGATCCCTTCGTCGACGATCGAATCCGGCACCGACTCGATGCCCTTGTCGTTGCCCGTCTCGATCGGGGTGAAGGCCATGTTCCGCGCGAAGGCGAGACCCGCCTGGACGAGAAACGAGAAAGGACGGCCGCGCCCGGTCTCGAGCTCGACCCCGACGTGCTGCTCGCGCACGCGCTCGTACACCTTGTCGTCCCGGGAATCCTGCGGGATGCAGCCCGAGTCCGTAAGCCCTGTGCACTGGGAGAACACGCCGTCGTTGTTGAAGCCATAGCGCTGACCCGACACCCACAGCACGTAATTGAAGAAGGTGGTCTCCCCCACCTTCTGGCTGAGCCGCCAGCCGAACGGCAGGATTCCCGACAACGCCCAGGTCGGGTTCGGCACCCAGATGAAGCCGAACGCCGGCAGGAGCAGCCCGCGGCCGTACACGAACGAATAGACGCCGCCGTAGACGAAGGTCCACGCCGACTCGTTCTTGTGGTACGTGCCGAGATAGAGGGCCGAGCCGCGCAGGTCGGGATTCGAGACCGTGTCCTCGTCTTCCGCGAACGAGGCGCCGAGCGAGATGTAGTGCAGGTTCGGCTTGCTGCTGACGAGCAGGACCGAAGCATTGAGCAGGCCGTTGTAAAGCCGCGGCTCGCGATCGACCGCCGGCAGGTCGAAGGTCTGATCGGTCGCGCCGGCTCCGAGGGTCAGCATCGGCTGCCAGCCGAGGAGCCCGCCGCCGTCGGTCTTCAAGTGCGCGGGGCCGAGCGGGATGTTGGCGAGGAGCTGCAGGTTCGTCGACCTGAAATCGCCGGCGATGTCGTCGTCGGTGAACGATTCCTTCGGGACGCCGATGCCGCTGATCGTCAGGGACGGGCGGAACAGGCGGAGATCGACCTCCCCCTGGGCGCGCGCCGGAGCGGCGGACAACAACAGCGCCGCCGCGGCGAGGATGATGGGGCCGAACGGACTCCGGGATCGCGTCGAGGCGCGGAGCGTCTGCGGGATCATCGGTTCGGTGGCTCCTTCGAGGCCGCGGGGTGGGTTCGCGGCCGGTGATCGTACCACCAAGTGACTGCGTGCTAACCTCGCCGGGAGTGCACTCCTCCTCGGGCTGGACCGGCGGGCAGTACAGCGTGTGCCGCGCGCTGCTCGGTCTGACGATCGTCCTGCGGATCGTGTCGGTGGTCGCCACGTGGCAGTCCGGATGGGACGCCACCGGTTCCGGCGCGGCGATCGTCGCCGGCTTAAACGTCGCGGTGCTCGTTCTGGCCGCCGGCGCGTTCGCGGCGGCGCTCCTCTTCGCCGCCGGGTGGCGCGACCGCCTGATGGCGGTCCTGCTGCTCCTGCTGCTTCCCATCGTGGTGGTGCTCGCCGGGACGCCGGTGTCGCCCGGCGGCTGGGGCGTGGCGTGGCTCCTTCTCACCCATCTCGCGATTCCGGCGGCCCCCTATGGTTCGTGGGAGGCGCGCGGCCGCACCGATCCGCGCGGCCCATGGAGAATGCCGGCCGCGCTGCCGTGGCTGCACCGTCTCGCCTTCGTGACGCTCGCCGTGGTGCTTTTCTCGCGCGGGGCCCGCGCCTTCGATCTCGCCGTGGCGTTCATCCTGGCGCTTCTGGCCTTCGACCCGGGCTGGATTCCCGGGAGCATCGAAACGGGCACGAACGCGGCACGCGCGCGCGACGCCCGCCGCCGGATGGCCTCCGCCGATCCGGACACGCTGTTCTACGACGGAACGTGCGGTCTGTGTCACGGCGCCGTCCGCTTCTTCCTCGCCGAGGATGCCACGGGCCCGCACCTGCGCTTCGGCACGCTGCAGGGGAAGAGCTTCCATCGCGCGGTCCCGGCGCAGGAGCGCACCGCCTTGCCGGACAGCCTGGTCCTCGTGACGCGGTCCCACGAGGTCCTGACCCGCTCCCGGGGAGTCTTCCGCGCCCTGGCGGAGCTCGGCGGCTACTGGCGCGTGCTCGCGGGCGTCTCCGGAGTTCTCCCGGTCCGCCTCGCCGACGCGGCGTACGACGCGGTGGCGCGCGTGCGGCACCGCCTCTTCCGCCGGCCGGAGGAGGCGTGTCCGCTCGTTCCGGAAGACCTGCGCGGCCGCTTCCTTCCCGACTGAAGACGGGCCGCGGGCCCGCGTTTCCCTCAGCGCTCCGCGGGCGCGCTCCCGGGATGCGCGCGCGCCCAGGCCTGCGCCTGGCGCACCCGGTTGTTGACGCTGGGGTGGCTGAAGAGCAGCAGCTCGATCAGAGGGTGCGCCTCGTATTCGGACAGGTCGTAGCGCCCGAACTTGATGAAGCTCGAGGCCATCGCCTCCGGATCGCGCGTCACGTCCAAGCCGAAGCGATCGGCGGCGCTCTCCTGGTGCCGGCTGTACGTCGCGATGGCGGGCCCCACGGCCAGGAGATAGAGGAGCGCGACGAGGGCGACGACCGGAACCGAGGCCGGATCCTCGATGCGCCGGATGTCCCAGCGGGGGTGCGAGGCGATCAGCCGGCGGGCGGCGCGATCGACCAGCAGGAACCCGATCAGGATGATCGGCGCGAGGAACGCCACCGTTTTCCAGATGTGGTGCAGCACATAGTGCCCCATCTCGTGCCCCATGACCGCCCGGATCTCGCGCGGGGCGAAGCGCTTCAGGAGCGTGTCGTAGAGGACGATGCGCTGCGTGTGGAACAGCCCGGTGACGTAGGCGTTGTTGTGCTCCGACTGCGTGCTCGCGTCCATCTCGTAGACCTCGTGCGCCGGGATCCCCTGGCGATGCGCCAGGTCGAGGATGTCCGCCCGCAGCGCCTGGTCGTGCAGCGGGGTGAAGGTATTGAAGAGGGGATCGATGAAGACCGGCGCGATGACGATGCCGAGGATGCTGCAGCCGATGGTCAAAGCCGCCCCCGGGACCCACCAGGCACGGCCGAGCCGGCGCATCAGGAGGTAGAGCAGCGTCACCAGCAGCAGCCGCACCACGAGCGAGACCAGGAACCCCTTGCCGCGATCCCCCAGCCAGCCGGAGAAGTCCTGGTTCATGAAGCCGTAGCGCTTCTCGCGGAAGTAACCCGTCGCGATCGCCAGCGGCAGCGAAGCGATCCACAGCGTCGCGGAGTACAGGGCGACGCACGCCATCAGCTTGAGGCTGGGGCGGCGCGTCAGCCGCTCGACCCACTCCTGCACGCGGCTGGCGAAGCGGGACTGCAGGAGAGCCCACAGGAAGCCGAGCGTGAACAGGTTCCAGACGAGGAAGAGCCAATAGTGGCCGTGGGCATAGGCCTCGTGCTCCGGGGTGTCCACCGGCAGCGGCCCGAGCGGGTTCTCGACGAGCGTCGGCGCCGCGGCCGGCGGCGCCAGCTCCGCCGCCGCTGCGGTGCCGGGCGTGCCGAGGGCCACGAGGAGAAACGCCAGGACGAGGAGCGAGGCTGCTCCTCCCCGCCAAGCGAATGGTCGCGATCCCAAAGGCCCGAGTCCCCCGTGGCGTCCTAGAATACCCGCGATGAACATCCTCGTGGTCGGCGGCGGAGCGCGCGAGCACGCGCTGGCCTGGGCGGTGAGGCGCGGCGGGCGCGAGCGCGTCGTGCTCTGCGTTCCCGGCAACGCGGGGATCGCCGCGGTGGCGGAATGCCTTCCCGGCGATCCGACCGCCGTGGAGGCCCTCGCCGACCTGGCGCGATCGCGACAGGTCGATCTGACCATCGTCGGTCCCGAGGCGGCCCTGGCCGCGGGTCTCTCCGACGAGCTCGAGCGGCGCGGGATGAAGGTGTTCGGCGCCAGCCGCGCCGCCGCCGAGATCGAGACGAGCAAGATCTTCTCGAAGGAATTCATGCTGAGGCACCGCATCCCCACCGCCGCCTTCGGCGTCGCCGACAGCGCCGCCGCGGCGGCGCGCATCCTGGCACAGCGCGGCGATCGCCCTGCGGTCGTGAAGGCGGACGGTCTCGCGGCCGGCAAGGGGGTCGTCGTCGCCGCGACGCGGCGCGAAGCGGAAGAGGCCGTCGCGGCGATGCTCGTCGAGCGCCGCTTCGGCGCGGCCGGAGATCGCATCCTGATCGAGGATCGCCTCACCGGTCCCGAGGTGTCGTTCTTCGCCCTGTGCGACGGCGAGCGGGCGCGCGCGCTGACCACCTGCCAGGACTACAAGCGCCTCGAAGACGGCGACCGCGGTCCCAACACGGGCGGCATGGGGGGCTACTCGCCGTCGGTCCTGCTGGATGCGGCGCTCGAGCGCGCCGTCATGGAACGCATCGTCCTGCCGACCGTGCGCGGGCTTGCCGCCGAGGGACGCCCGTACCGGGGCGTTCTGTACACCGGTCTGATGCTCACGCCCGAGGGACCGCAGGTGCTGGAGTACAACGCCCGCTTCGGCGACCCCGAGGCGGAGCTGATCGCCGTGCGCCTGGCCGCGGATCTGGTGGAGGTGATCGAGGCGACCCTGGCCGGCCGACTCGATGAGGCGCCGCTCCGCTTCCATGCGGGGGGCGCCGTGTGCGTCGTGCTGGCGGCCGCGGGCTATCCCGGCACCCCGCGCGCGGGCGACGTCATCGAGGGGCTGGAGACCTGTTCCGGGCAGCCGGGCGAGGGGGACGTCGTGGTCTTCCATGCCGCCACGCGGGCGCGCCAGGGACGCATCGAGACAGCCGGCGGGCGGGTGCTCACGGTCACGGCCCGCGCGGAAGACCTGGCGGAAGCGCGGCGGCGCGCCTACGCGGCCGTCGCGGGCCTCCGGTTCCCCGGGATGCAGCATCGCCGCGACATCGCCGCCTTCGCCGCCGCCGGATCCGGCCCCGCCCCCCGGGCCTGACACCCTGCCAGGAGGCCGTTTTCGTCCGCTTCGCCGGCCCTTCCGCGGGGATCCCTCCGCATCCGGCGGGGGGCTTTTCTCGCCGCGAAAAAGTCGTGATGGTAAGCTTCGCGGGTTCGTTTTCGAGGGGAATCGCATGGCCCAGCCGTCCCGTCCATCCCGCCGCATCTTCGAGCTTTTGCAGGCCTATCACGAGTCGCGGGAGAACATCCGGGCCCTCGTGGACATGAGCCGGATGAGCGACTACGAGAAGGTCGGGTTCATCGACGCCTGGCAGGAGGAAATGGCGGACTTCTTCGCCGACAACGGCTACTGCTTCGCCTGCAACCGGCGGCTCGAGCGTTGCGGCTGCGAGGAGCCGCTCCGGCCGCTCGCCGCCACCCGCCAGGCCTGAGACCTTTCGACCCACCGCCCGGCTCTCCCCTCCCCCCGATTCCAATCTTCCCCGCCTCGACTACAATCGCCGCTTCCTGACAGGAGGGAAATGGCGTGGCGCAAAACTCCGGCGGCAAATCCTCCGCCTCCCCGCTCAAGGTGTGGGTGGCGATGGGCAGCGACAGCGATCTCGAGATGATGAGCGAGGCGACGAAGACCCTCGAGTCGTTCGGGATCCCCTACCAGGTGGACGTCACCAGCGCCCACCGCACTCCGGCCGAGACCGCGCGGCTCGCCTCGCGTCTCGAGGAGGACGGCTTCGGCGTGGCGATCCTCGGCGCGGGCCACGCCGCCCACCTGGCCGGTGTGGTGGCGGCGCACACGATCCTGCCGGTGATCGGCGTGCCGCTGCCGTCGTCGGCTCTCCAGGGTCTCGACAGCCTGCTCTCCACGGTGCAGATGCCGGGGGGCGTGCCGGTCGCGACGGTCGCCATCGGCAAGTCGGGCGCGCAGAACGCCGCCATCCTGGCCGCGCAGATCCTCGCCACCGCCGACGCCGATCTGCGCGAGCGGCTGCGGAAGCACAAGGACGACATGGCGCGCAAGGTGATGGACAAGAACCGCGCCCTGAAGAGCAGCGCCCCACGCGGGTGATCGGGGGCGAGCGGCGCGCCCGCGGCGCGCCGACCTACCGGATCGTCACGCTCGGCTGCAAGCTGAACCAGGCCGACTCCGCGGCGCTCGAAGCGCGCCTGCGCCGGCTCGGGATGCGGCGCGCGGCCGAAAACCCGGCTCCCGGAGGCGCGCATCGTCCGGAGCAGGACGCGGGCGTGGATCTCGTCCTGCTCAACACCTGCACCGTGACCGGCGGAGCCGACCGCGAGGCGCGCCAGATCGCCCGCCGCCTGCGGCGCGCCAACCCGGGCGCGACCCTCGTCGTCACCGGCTGCTACGCCGAGCGGGACGCGGAGGCGCTGCGGCGCATCGCCGGCGTCGATGCCGTCGTCGGCATGGCCGACCAGGCCGGCCGCGTCGAGACGATCGCCCGCGCCGCGCTCGGCCTGGCCGGGCCCGCGGCGCCGGCGGCGAGACCGGCCTCATCTCCGGGCGCGGCGCCGGGGCTCGACCTCGGGCGCTTCGGCGAGACGATCGCCTGCGACCCGGCCGAGCGCGATCGCACGCGCGCCTTCCTCAAGATCCAGGACGGCTGCGACCTGCGCTGCTCCTACTGCGTCATCCCCTCGGTGCGCGGCGCGAGCCGGAGCCTGCCGGCACCGATGGTGCTCGACCGCCTCGCGGCGCTGGCAGGCGCCGGCTACCGCGAGGTGGTGCTGACCGGCGTGAACACCGGCGACTGGGGAGGCGATTTCGATCCGCCGGACCGCCTCGAACACCTGCTGGCGCGCGCCCTCGACCGGGGCGACGTGGCGCGGCTGCGGCTCAACTCGCTGGAGCCGAGAACCGTGAGCGAGCGGATCGCGTCCCTGCTGGCCGGCGGGAAGGGACGCCTCGCCCGGCACCTGCAGGTCCCTCTGCAATCGGGGTGCGACACGGTGCTGGCGCGCATGCGGCGCAACTACCGGAGCGCGGAGTACGCCCGCGTGCTCGAGCGCGTGCGCAGCGCGGTCCCGGATGCCGCTCTCGGCGCCGACGTCATCGTCGGCTTCCCCGGGGAGACCGACGCCGAGTTCGAGAGCACCTGCCGCTTCATCGAGGCGAGCCCGCTCGCGTACCTGCACGTCTTCCCTTACTCGGAGCGGCCGGGGACGGCGGCCGCGTCCCTCGGGGACCGCGTGCCCCCGCCGGTGATGGCCGCGCGCGGCGCCCGGCTGCGCGCCCTCGGCGGCGCGCTGTCGCTGCGCTTTCGCCGGCGCTTCGTCGGTCGGACGCTCGAGGTCCTGGCGCTGCGCGAGGTGCGGCCGGACGGGCGCGTCCGCGCCCTCTCCGACAACTTCATCGACTGCGGGCTGGATGCGGGCGGACGGGACGCCGGCGACCTGTTCAACCGCCTGGTGTCCGCGCGGATCACCGCCGTGGACGAGGCGGGGACGCTGGCGGAAGTGGCCTGAAGGGAGCGGCGTGGCGCCGCTCACCCGCCCGCGGCCGCGGGTCGGTGATTCCTAGGCGTTGATGAGCTCTTTCAGCTGCTTGGCGATCGCGAACTTCACGACCGTCTTGGCCGGGATCTGGATCGCCTCGCCGGTGGCGGGGTTGCGCCCGGTGCGGGCGGCGCGCTTCGACACGCGGAACTTGCCCAGGCCGGCGAGCGGGACCTCCCCTTCCTTCTTCATCTCGGCCTCGACGATGCGCGTGAATCCCTCGAGGAATTCCTTCGCAACCTTCTTGTCGCCGCCGGTCTGAGTGGCCAAAGCGTCGATCAACTCGGTGCGCGTCATGAACGACCTCCTGTTTCGATGATCGGCTCGTGAGGAATGCGATGGGACGGTCGATCTTTTAGCACGCCTCGCGGCGCCCGATCAAGGCGAAATCGGCCGCCCCGGCCCTTCGCGACGGGGCGGGATGGCCGTGCGCGAGCGGGCGATCAGTCGCTGCGCAGGGCCACCGCCGGGTCGATGCGCATGGCGCGGCGGGCGGGCAGCCAGCTGGCGAAGAGAGCGACGGCGCCGAGAAGGAGCGGGGTCGCGAAGAGCGTCACGGGATCCGAGGGTCCGACGCCGTACAGGAACCCCTTGAGCAGGCGCGTCAGGCCGGCCGACGCGGCCAGGCCGATCCCGAGACCGAGACCGGTCAGGAGCAGCCCCCGCGACACCACCAGGCCGAGCACCTGGCGCGGCCGGGCCCCCAGCGCCATGCGCAGACCGATCTCGCGGCGCCGCTCCGAGACCCAGAACGCCAGGAGCCCGTAGATGCCGATCGACGCGAGGAACAGCGCCATCCAGGCGAAGGCGCCGACCATCGAGGCGGTGAGCCGGCGCGGGGCGATCGAGGCGCTCAGCACCTCGTCCATCGTGCGCATGGACCTCACCGGCTGGTCGGGTCGCACCGCGTACACCTCCCGGCGCAGCAGGCTCGCGAGCGCGGTCGGATCGCCGGGGGCGCGGACCACCGCGACCATCGACTCCATCGGCACCTGCCGGAAGGGTACGTACAGCTCGGGAAGCGGCGGCGCGTCGAGCGCGTCGTGCTTGATGTTGCCGACCACCCCGACGATCTCCTGCCAGCCGTGGGTGTCCCACTGCGCGTCGACCCGCCGGCCGATCGGGTCCTGTCCGGCGAGGAAGCGATCGACGAACGCCTGGTTGACGATCGCGACCGCAGGCGCCCCGGCCGCATCGCGCGACGTGAAGGCCCGCCCGCGCAGGACCGGGATGCGCAGCGCCGTGAAGTAGTCCTCGCTGACGCGCCGCAGCTCCGACAGGAGCGTCTCTCCCTGGGCCGCCGGCCTCCCCTCGATCAGGACGTCGCCGTTGGTGTTGCTCCCCGAGAGCGGGAGATGGCTGCACGTCGCCGCCGCCTCGACGCCCGGCAGACCGCGCAACCGATCGAGCAGGTCGGAGTAGAAGCGGGCCTGGTCGGCCGGCTCCTTGACGATGCGGGCCGGGAGGTCCAGCTCCATGGTGATGACATTCGCGACGTCGAAGCCGCGCTCCGATCGCAGCGCCCCGACGAGACTGCGCGTCAGGAGCCCCGCCCCGACCAGCAGGAGCAGCGACAGCGACACCTGGCCGACGACGAGGAGCCCCCGCATCCGCTGCACGCGGCGCGTGTCCCCCGCCAGACCGGTGGCTCCCTTGAGCGGGTCGATCGTCGAGGCGCTGGTCTCGAGCGCCGGCGCGATGCCGAAGAGCAGGCCGGTCAGGAGCGACAGCCCCAGCGAAAAGAGCAGCACGACGGGACCCACCGAGACGTCCCGGGCCCGCGGGATGCCGGCCTCCGGCAGGGTCTTGAACAGGTCCACCCCCCACACGGCGAGCAGGCAGCCGAGGACCCCCCCGGCGACCGCGAGGATCAGGCTCTCGGTCAGGAACTGGCGCACGAGATCGGCGCGTGACGCGCCGATGGCGCGCCTGATCGCCACCTCCTGCCGGCGTGCCGCCGCGCGCGCCAGGAGCAGGCCCGCGACGTTGGCGCAGGCGATGAGGAGCACGAAGCCGAGCGCGGCGCCGAGCAGGGCCAGGGTGCGGGAGGTGTCACCGACGACCCACTCCTTGAGGCTGACCACGTACCAGACATGGTCGGTCTTGAGGTCGGTTGCGAGGCCCGGCGATTTCGCCTCCATGCCGCGCTGAGCCTGCTCGTACGGGAGGCCGGGGCGCAGGCGTGCGAACACGGAGAGGAAATGCATCCCCTGCTGGGCGTTCTCCGTGTCGAGGCGCAGCGGGAAGATCAGGTCCACCGGGCGCCCGAAGCTGAAGGAACGGGGGAGCACTCCGATGACCGTCCAGGGCTCGCCGTTGAGCGTCACGGGCTTCCCGATGACCGCCGGATCGGCGGCGAAGCGCCTCCGCCACAACCCTTCGCTGATGGTGACCACCCGCTCGCCGCCGCGGTCGTCCTCCGCCTCGGTGTGAGTGCGGCCGAGGATCGGTGCGACACCGAGCATCGGCAGGAGCGCGGCGCTGCCCCGCATGGCCGGCAGGCTCTCGGGCTCCCCCTCACCCGTCAGCGAGCCCGAGGCGCCGAACATCGCCGCGACCTGCTCGAAGAGGTTCGTGTCGGCCTTCCACGCCAGGTACTCGGGGTAGGACGTCGGAGCCGAAGGGACGGCGGGCTGTTTGTCGCGCAGCACGACCAGCCGCTCCGGGTCGCGATAGGCCAGCGGCCGCAGCAGCACGGCGTCCACGATGGAGAAGAGGGCGGTGTTCCCGCCGATGCCGATCGCGAGGGTGATGATGGCGACGAGGGTGATCGCCGGGGTCCGCAGCAGCATCCGGAGCCCGAACCGCAGATCCATTCCGAGGGTTTTCATGGGTCTCCCGCACCGGGTGGCAGCGGATCAGCAAGCCAGGTGCCACCGTCCTTCTGCGATCCCGCTCCCTCGACGCAGGGAGGTCGGGCGAGGTCGATGCGCGGAATCGGAATGCGGCGTCCCGGAAGCGGACGATTCGGGCGGAGGGCGGGCTACTTCCAGTCCACCGGCAGCCGCAGCGCCCGGCCTTCCTTGTCGCGATAGAGGATGTAGCCGCGCTCCGCCCCGAACCGGAAGACGTTGGCGGTCACCTCGACGTCCTTGCGGCAGTACTCCTCGATGAGATCGAGGCGCCCCTCCTTCCACCACTGCAGCGACTGCAGGCCATCGGCGCTCTTGCCGGCCCCCAGGGTGGCCTGGGCGATGTCGGCGAGGCGCAGCCGGAACCCGAGGGTGCGATGGATGTCGGCGAGCATGTCGCGGGTGCGGATGTGCGACAGGTCGCGCCCGGTGTAGCCGCGCAGGACCTCGATGTCGAAACGGTCGATGTTGTAGCCGACCACGCGGTCGGCGGTCAGCAGGTCGAGGAGCAGCTCGTTGACGTCCTTCTCGTGGTAGGTGCGGAAGCGCCCGGTGCGATCGTCGTAGGTGACCGCGAGCGCCACCTTCATCGCCGCGATGTTCTGCCAGCCGCCCACCTCCTCGGCGCTCTTCTGCGTCTCGAGATCGAAGAACAGGGTCGCGAGCGCCGGAGCAGCCCCGGGCCCCGGAGCGGGCGCCGCGACGGCCACCGGCACCGTGCCGGCACCCGGAGAGGTTCCGCCCGCGGCCGCCGTCGCACTGTCACGCAGCGCCGTCGCGCGACGCCGCTCGGCCGGCAGCGGCACCCGCCCGAGGAGCGCTTCGAGCACCAGCAGGGCGCCCGCCTTGTCGAGCGGCTGGTTGCCGTTGCCACACTTGGGGGACTGCACGCACGAGGGACAGCCGATCTCGCACGGGCAGCCGCGCAGAAGCTCCGCGGTGCGGGCGAGCAAAGTCTCGAGATCGCGGAAGCCGCGCGCCGACAGGCCGACGCCGCCGGGATGCCCGTCGTAGATGAAGATGGCCGGTCCCCCGACCTCCGGGTGGAAGGGGTACGAGATGCCGCCGATGTCGCCGCGATCGCAGATCGCCAGGAGCGGAAAGAGCGAGATCATCGCGTGCTCGGCGGCGTGGATCGCCCCCATGAAATCGCCGCCGCGCTCGCGCACGACGTCGGGGAACACCTCCGGGAGCGCCATCCACAACCCGACCGTCTCGAAGAGGATCGGCGGCATGCGGAGTTCGAAGATCCCGAGACGATCGCGTCCATGGAGCCGCCGCTTCTCGAAGCCGGTGATCCGTTCGGTGACGCGCAGACGCCCGAGCCGCGCCTCGAGCGGACCCGCGCTGCGCTCCGCGAGCACCTCGAGGATCGCCGTCTCCTTCTCGCCGCGGACCTGCGTGTAGTACTCGAGGTCGGCGCGCTCCACCGTGACGCGCCGGTTGTCGATGTCGAGCGAGCGCACCAGGAACTGCTGGCCGTGGTGCAGGTAGACCGCCCCGGCATGGGTCTCGTGGAAGGCGCGCACGCCGTCGATGGTCCCGATGACGCGTCCGGTGCGCTCATCGGCGATGCTGTAGGTGCTGCCGGTCGAGCGCAGGTTGATGTCGCGGTGCGGCCGGCGGCGGCGCGCGTACCAGCGCTCCCCTTCCGCGTCGAGCGCCAGCCGCCCCTCGCGCTCGAGGGCGCGCACCAGGGCGAATTCCGACTCGCCGTAGATCCCGCCGTCCGACGCTTCGATCGGAATCTCCGATCCGGCGCACACGAGGTGCGCGCGCGCCACCTCGGGGTTCAGGGGGTCGAAGACGACCTCTTCGAAGCCGCGCGTCGTGAGCTGCGCCGGGTGGCTCATGAAGTACTGGTCGAGGGCGTCCGGGAGCGCGACCAGCACGGTCAGGGCCGGCCGATCCTCGCGCCCGACGCGCCCGATCCGCTGCCAGGTGGAGACGATGCTCCCCGGGTAGCCGACGAGCACGCACACGTCGAGGCCGCCGATGTCCACGCCCAGCTCGAGGGCGCTCGTCGAGATGACGCCGCGCAAATCGCCCGAGAACAGGCGCCGCTCGATGTCGCGGCGCTCCTCGGGCAGGTAGCCGGAGCGGTAGGCGCTCACCTTCCCCCGCCACTGCGGCGAGCCCTGCAGCAGCCACGAGTGCAGCAGCTCGGTGATCTTGCGCGCCTTGGTGAAGGCGATGGTGCGGTAACCGGCTTCGAGCGCGGCCTCGAGGATCGCCGTCGCGGCGGTGTACGGACTGCCCGACGGGTTGAGCAGCATCAGGTGCCGCTCGGCGCGCGGCGCCCCGCTTCGGTCGACGACCGCGAAGCGCCGGCCGACGAGGGCTTCTCCCAGCCGGCCCGGCTGCGCCACGGTCGCCGACGACGCAATCACTCGAGGTCGCCGGCCGGACAGCGCCGCCACGCGCATCAGCCGCTTGAGGATGTGGTGCAGATGCGACCCGAAGATGCCGCGATAGACGTGCAGCTCGTCGAGGACGATGTGGTCGAGCGTCTCGAAGAACGGCCGCCACGCTTCATGGTTCGGCAGGATGCCGAGGTGCAGCATGTCGGGGTTGGTGATGAGGATGTCCGGCGGCTCGGCCCGGATTTCGCGCCGGCGCGCGTCGTTCGTGTCGCCGTCGTAGATGGCCGCCCGGATCGGGTGCCCCGACTCGCGGTTGCGCCCGCCGCGCAGCGCCACCTCGATCGACAGCTCTTCGATTCCCTGCAGCTGGTCCTGCGCCAGCGCCTTGTACGGGAACAGGTACAGCGACCGGCTGCCCGGCCGCTCCAGGGCCGACGCGAAGGTCGGCACGAGATAGACGAGGCTCTTCCCGCTGGCGGTCGGCGTCACCGTCAGGACGTCCTCGCCCCGGCGGATCCGATCGATCGCCTCCGCCTGGTGCGTCCAGGGCTGCTCGATGCCGAGGGCGCGCAGGGCGCCTTCGAGCGGCGGCGGCAGCGGCGTGCCGAACGGCGCGAACGCCGCCGGCTCCGGCGGCAGGGTCTCGACGTGAACGACGTCGCCGCCGAGCTTCTTCGAGGCGCGCAGCCGCGCGATGAACTCCCGCATGCCGGCTCCGGGGGCCAGGGGATCGGCAGGCCCGTCCGGTCGTCCCGGGGGCGGGTCCGGCTCGCTGACGGTCGGAATCATGAACGACCTACCTGGCGGAGTATTCGTAGAAGCCGCGGCCGCTCTTCCTGCCGAGCCAGCCGGCGTCCACCATGCGCCGCAAAAGCGGCGACGGGCGGTACTTCGGGTCGCCGAATCCCTCGAACAGCACCTCCATGATCGACAGGCAGGTGTCCAGGCCGATGAAGTCGGCCAAGGCCAGCGGTCCCATCGGGTGCCGCATCCCGAGCGTCATGACGGCGTCGATGTCCTCGCGCGTCCCGACCCCTTCGTGCAGGGCGCAGATGGCCTCGTTGATCATCGGCATGAGGACGCGGTTGGAGATGAAGCCGGGATAGTCCTGCGCCACGACCGGCGTCTTGCCGAGACGGGTGGTGAGGGCGCGGGTCTCCTCGAGCGTTTCTTTCGACGTCGCCTGCCCGGGGATGATCTCGACGAGCGCCATGATCGGCACCGGGCTCATGAAGTGCATGCCGATGACCCGCTCCGGGCGCTTCGTCACCGCGGCGAGCCGCGTGATCGACAAAGACGACGTGTTGCTCGCCAGGATGACGCCGGGCCGGCAGACCGCGTCGAGCTTCGTGAAGATGCCGCGTTTCAGCTCGAGGTTCTCGTTCACCGCCTCGACGACGAAATCGCACGGGGCGAACGCGTCGAGGGCGGCGGCCGGCCGGATGCGGCCGCGGATGGCCTCCACCTCGGCCGGCTTGACGGTGCCCTTGTCGGCGAGGCGCTTCAGGCTCGCGGCGATGACGCCGAGACCACGCTCGATGAACGCGGCGTCCCGGTCGTGGAGCAGCACGTCGACACCGGCCGTGGCCGCCACCTGGGCGATCCCCGCCCCCATCTGTCCTGCGCCCACCACCCCCAGGGTGCGCATCGCGGCTGCCTCGTCAGACGATCTGGATCGCCATGGCGACCGCGTTGCCGCCGCCGAGGCACAGGGCGGCGATGCCCCGCTTCGCCTTGCGATCCTGGAGCGCGTAGAGCAGCGTCGTCAGGACGCGGGCGCCGCTGGCGCCGATCGGGTGACCGAGCGCGACGGCGCCGCCGTTCACATTGACCCGATCCGCCTTGAGCCCGAGCTCCTGGACGAGCGCCACCGACTGCACGGCGAACGCCTCGTTCAACTCGAAGAGATCGACGTCGCCGGTCTTCCAGCCGGTCTTCCCCAGGACCATGCGCACCGCTTCCAGCGGCGCCATCATCACCATCTTCGGCTCGAGGCCGCTCGAAGCGTACGCGACGATCTCGGCCATGGGCTTCGTCCCGCCCTTCTTCGCCCGCTCCTCCGAGACCACCGCAAAAGCGGCCGCGCCGTCGTTCACCCCCGGCGCGTTCCCCGCCGTGACCGTGCCGCCCTCCTTCTTGAAGGCCGGCTTCAGTTTCGCCAGCGCCTCCATCGAGGTCTCCTTGCGGGGCGACTCGTCGGTCTCGAAGACGACCGGAGGCCCCTTGCGCTGCGGAAGAGTGACCGGGACGATCTCCGCCTTGAACTTCCCCGCCTCGATCGCGGCGATCGCCTTGCGGTGGCTGCCGAGAGCGTATTCGTCCTGGGCCTGCCGGCTGACGCCGTACTTCTCGGCGACGTTCTCGCCGCAGCAGCCCATGTGGTAGTTCTCGTACGCCTCCCACAGGCCGTCGTGGATCATCGCGTCCACCATCTCGCCGTGGCCGAGGCGGAACCCTTCGCGCGCCCCCTTGATGAGATACGGCGCGTTCGACATCGACTCCATGCCGCCGGCGACGAGCACCTCGTGGTCGCCCGCCTTGATCGCCTGGGCCGCCAGCGCCACCGCCTTGAGCCCGGAGCCGCACACCTTGTTGATCGTCAGCGCCGGCACGGTGACCGGGAGCCCGGCCTTGAGGGCCGCCTGCCGGGCCGGGTTCTGGCCGATGCCGGCGGAGACGACATTGCCGAGGATGACCTCCTCGACGTCGCCGGGGTTCAATCCGGCGCGGGTGACGACTTCCTTGACGGCGAGGGCCCCCAGCTCGGGCGCGGAAAGCCCCTTGAGGGCGCCGAGAAACCTGCCGATCGGGGTCCTGACGGCGCCGGTGATGACAGCTTTGGGCATGACGAATTCCTCCGGGGCGGAAGAATCGGAGTATAGCAGCAACTGTTTCAAATCAAAGGAGTTTTCGGCGAAGAATCGTCTTGACGCACCCCCCCTTCGGCCGTATATCATCCGCAGTCGGTCGCAGTCGCATTCGCTGTCTCGGAGGCGCCCCCATGAAGATCCAGGACTGGTCCCTGAAGCCGTTGAAACCGAAGCTCGCCCCGGTTTCCGATGACGAGCCGCTGTCGGACGACATCTTCGTCAGCACCATCGTGGCGACGAAGGACAACAAGCAGGTCCTCCTGCACCGCGTCACCAAGGTGAATCCCGACGGCACCGAGGAGACCTTCGTCATCAAGGTCTCCCCGAAGATTCTCAGCACCGACCACTGAGCGTGGCGGGCCACTGAGCGTGCCCGACTCGTCCCGAACGACAGCCCTGTTCGTCGCCGCCGTCGCCCTCCTGGTGTCGGCCGCCGGGCTCGAACCGTTCGGCCTTTCGGCCAGCACGAAGCCCGCGCCGCAGTACCGCATCGCCGCCGGCGCCCCGGCGAAGAAGGCTCCGCCGAAAGACGCGCCCCCGGCCCCGATCACCACCATCGCAACCTCGACCATCAAGGGGGTGACGGTGAGCGTCGAGTACGCCGACGCGGCGCGCCGCGCGTCCTACCTCAAGACCGTGGACCCGAACCTGATCGATCCCTTCGCCCCGGCCAAGGGCAAGCCGGAGCGGGCGCTGGTCTTCGTCGTCGGCTTCCAGAACGACACGGCGGGCGAGGTGCAGTTCCAGCCCGGCAACGTCATGCTGGTCACCGACGCCGGCGCCCACGACTACCCGCTCGACCTGACCGACATCTACATCGGCGCCGAGCGGGCCGGAGACCAGGACCTCGAGCACGTCATCGACCGCACCACGCGCGTCCTGTTCGACAGCGCCACCACCATCCCGCCCGGGGGTCACATGGCGCGGCTGCTGGCGTTCAAGCCGCTCGAGAGCCCGAAATGGCGGCAGTTCTCCCTGAAGTTCTCCTTCATCCAGATCGCCGGGGAGACGCACGACGTGTCGTTCGCCTTCCACAAGCAGCTCGTCGAGCCGGGACACTAGAAAATGGCGGCGCGCATTCTCGACGGCAAGAGCGTGGCGATGCAGATCCGCGCCGAGGTGAAGCGCGACGTGGAGGAGGAGCAGAAGCGCACGGGGCTCGCGCCGCAGCTCGCGGCGGTCCTGGTCGGCGACGACCCCGCCTCCCACGTCTACGTGCGCAACAAGATCGAAGCGTGCCGCGAGGCCGGCCTGCGGTCGCAGGAGATCCGCATCGCCGCGACCGGCCCCGAGACGGAGGTCCTGGCGGCGGTGAAGCGCCTCAACGACGACCCCGATGTGGACGGCATCCTGGTGCAGCTGCCGCTGCCCCGCCACGTGAACCGGGTGAAGGTGCTGCTGACCATCGATCCGGCCAAGGACGTCGACGGCCTGCACGTGATCAACGCCGGCCGGCTGGCGCTGAAGCTCGAGGGGCTCGTCCCCTGCACGCCCGCCGGCGTCATCGAGCTCCTGGAGCGGCAGGGGCTGGCGATCGCCGGGCAGCACGCGGTCATCATCGGCCGCAGCGAGATCGTCGGCCGGCCGCTCGCCGCGCTCCTGCTGCACCGCGACGCCACCGTCACGATCTGCCACTCGAAGACGCGCGACCTCGAGGGGCTCGCGAGCGAAGCCGACATCCTCATCGCTGCCATCGGCCAGCCGGCCTTCGTGCGCGGCGAGCACGTCCGCCCGGGGGCGGTCGTCATCGACGTCGGCATCAACCGCGTCACCGACCTGGCGCTGGTGAAGGACGTCTATGGCGCCGATTCGCCGCGGGTGGCGCAGGTGCAGGATCGCGGCTTCACCCTGATGGGCGACGTGCACTGGCGGCAGGCGAGCGAGAAGGCCTCCTGGATCACGCCGGTGCCGGGAGGGATCGGCCCGCTCACCATCGCCTGCCTGCTGCGCAACACCGTGCGGGCCGCGCGCCTGCGGCGCGAGCCGTCCGCCTGGGCATGACCCCCGCCCCTCCGGGCGGGCCGCAACGTCCACCGCATCACGTCGCCGCGGCGACTTCCGGCCTGGTGCTGCGCGTCGGACTCACCGGCGGGATCGCCACCGGCAAGACCACCGTCGCGCGTCACTTCGCCGCCTGGGGAGCGACGGTCATCGACGCCGACGTGCTGGCGCGGGCTCTCGTCGAGCCGGGCGCGGCCGGCTACGAGCCTGTGGTGCGGGAGTTCGGCCGCGGCGTGGTCGATCCGAGCGGGCGCATCGACCGGCCGGCGCTCGGCCGCATCGTCTTCGCGGATCCCGCCCGCCGCGCGCGCCTGGAGGAGATCCTCCACCCCCTGATCTTCGCGGCCGAGGAGGCGGCGATCGACCGGCTGGCCGCCTCTCCGCCGGAAGCGCTGGCCGGCAACGCCGGGCTGGCGATCGTCAACGCGGCGCTCCTGGTCGAGGCGGGAACCTGGCGGCGCTACCAGCGGCTGGTGGTCGTCCACTGCGACGAGGCCGTCCAGGTCGAGCGCCTGCAGCGGCGCGACCGGCTGACGCGCGACGACGCGCTCGCCCGCATCCGCGCCCAGATGCCGACGCGCGACAAGCTCAAACTCGCGCACTACGCCATCGACACGAGCGACAGCGAGCGGGAGACCGAAACCCGCTCGCGCGTCGTCTTCGACGCGCTCCTGCGGGATCGGGCGGCCTTCAGATCGAATCCGGCCGGATGACGATGTTGTCGATGAGCCGCGCGCGCCCGAAGGAGACCGCCGCGGCCAGGAGCACGGGCCGGTCGAGCACCTCCACCGGTCCGAGGGTCTCGTCGTCCACGGCCTCGATGTAGTCGATGCGCGCCAGGGGCTCGGAGGCGATGGCCGCCCGTACCCCCTCGACCAGCAGCGAAACGCTCCTCTCTCCGGCCCGCGCCCGCCGCGCGGCCGCGTCGAGCGCGCGGAAGATCACCGGCGCCGCGCGGCGCTCGTCGGGCGAAAGGTACGCGTTGCGCGACGACAGGGCGAGACCGTCCTCCGCCCGCACCGTGGGGCAGCCGACGATGGTGACGTCGAAGTGCAGATCGCGCGTCATCCGGCGGATGATGCGCAGCTGCTGGGCGTCCTTCTCGCCGAAGTAGGCCGCGTGCGGGGCGACGATCTGGAAGAGCTTCGCGACCACCGTGCACACGCCGCGGAAGTGCCCCGGGCGGCTGCGGCCGCACAGGACATCCTGCATGCGAGTGACCTCGATCGCTGTGCGGTGATCGGGCAGGTGCACCTCCCCTTCGGCTGGGGCGAAGAGGATCGACGCCCCCGCTCCCCCCAGGAGACGCGCGTCGCGCTCGAGGTCGCGCGGATAGGCGGCGAAGTCCTCGCGCGGCCCGAACTGCAGCGGGTTGACGTAAACCGAGGCGACGACGGTGTCGCAATCCGCCCGCGCCTGCGCCACGAGCGCCAGATGCCCCTCGTGCAGCGCCCCCATGGTCGGGACGAAACCGAGACGCCGCCCCGCGCGCCGGATCTGCTCCGACATCTCCCGCATCTCGCGGGCAGTCCGGACAAGAGCCAGAGAGTTCATCGTTCAGGAGTACTCACGTTCCGCTTTTCTCTCCGGGCTTCTTGACCTGCTCACCACTGAGAATCTCCTCGAGGCGACCTCGAAGATCTCGAACGTTCACCTTCTCCCGCAGACAATTGCCGGAAGCGAGCTTGGACTCGACGGCCGCCGTTGGATTCGGACCTGTCTCGCGTTTCTCCATTTCCTTGAACCCATCGAGCGCAAATCCACGCATGTAACGCTTCTTCGCCAATCTAAGCTCGACGTAGCGCTCTCCCGCGGCGTCCAATTCGACGCGGCACTTGGCGCCATAGTCGTAAAAGGCGAAGACGTAACCTTTCCCCGAGTTCGGATCCAACCGCAGGAAGGCAAGCATCTCCTCCCCAACTTGAACACCCATCGAACCGACGAACTGAGTGCCCATCTTGGTTTCCTTATCGCCTTCCTTGCGCACCCAGTAGCCGCCTGGAGTCAGGATAGAGATCTCAGTTGGTCCGCTGCCCTTGTAATACGACTCCACCTTCATCGTATGTCGGGTGGAATTCGTTCCGTCGAGCATCAAGGGATCGGTGACCGTGATTTTCCCCAGGACGACCAGGTCGGCGAGCACACTCAGCCGCTCGACACTTGATCCTTCCTGTGCCTGGGTCATGACGGACGACACGAGTCCCGTCACAACCAGGACCACGGTGCGCATGAGGATCCTGGACCGTGACGAAGCAAGCCGCATGAACACTTCGCTACCGAGACTTCTCCAGCGCGGCCGGCATCGAGTAGGTCTCGGCCTCGGACGGGAACGCGCCCGAGCGGACGTCCTCGATGTAGCGCCGCGTCGCCTCGGTGACGATCCCGGCGAGATCGGCGTAGCGGCGGACGAAGCGCGACACCTGGCCCTGCGACAGCCCCGCGAAGTCGTGGAAGACGAGCACCTGCCCGTCGCAGAAGCGCCCGGCGCCGATGCCGAGGGTCGGGATGCCGGTCGATTCGGTCACCTTGCGGCCGACCATCTCGGGCATCCCCTCCAGCACGAGGGAGAAGGCTCCCGCCTCTTCGAGCGCCTGCGCATCCTCGACGAGGGCGCGCGCCTCGTCGAGCCGCTTCCCCTGCACCTTGTAGCCGCCCATGACGTGCACCGACTGTGGCGTCAGCCCGATGTGCCCCATCACCGGGATCTCGGCGTCGACCAGGGCCCGCACCAGCGCGGCGCGCCTGCGGCCCCCTTCGATCTTCACCGCCGCCGCGCCGGCCTCCTTGAGAAAGCGCCCGGCGTTGCGGATGGCGTCGCGCTTCCCGGTCTGGTACGACAGGTACGGCATGTCGGCGACCACGAGGGCCCGGCGCACGCCCCGGACGACCGCCTTCACGTGGTGCAGCATCTCCTCCATCGTCACGGGGAGCGTGCTGTCGTAACCGAGGACGTTGTTCCCGACGCTGTCCCCGACGAGCAGGATGTCGATCCCCGCCTGGTCGAGCAGGCGCGCGGTCGGGAAGTCGTACGCCGTCAGCATGGCCAGACGGCGCCCCGAGGCGCGGGCGGAACGGACGAAGGGAACGGTGACGGGCGAGATGGATGGATCGGCGGCGTTCTTCATGGTGCCCTCCCTCTCCCCGCCGCGTCGTTCGCGGTCGAGGGCTTCAGGCGCTGGTTGTGTCGCTGCCCCGCTGCGTGCCGACTACGCCTTCGCCCATCCCGGTCCTTTGGGTCCGGATCCGAGTGGGATGTAGTACTGCACGCCCCGCTGCATCGACTGGATCTGTCTGAGCACTTCCTCCAGGTCCTCCCGGCTCTTCACGAAGTCGATGTCCGACGTGTCGATGACCAGGAGGGGTGTCCGATTGTAATGGAAGAAGAAATAGTTGTAAGCCCGGTTCAGCTCGGAGACGTAGCGCTCGGAGATTTCCCGCTCGTACTCCCGCTCGCGGCTGCGGATGCGCTGCATCAGGACCTCGTCGCGCGCCTGCAGGTAGATGACCAGGTCCGGGTGCGGCACCTGCTCCTCCAGGACG
>DASYQE010000064.1:0-2351 GCA_036005805.1 Candidatus Polarisedimenticolia bacterium
TCTCCATGAAGTAGAAGCGCCCCTCCTCGTCGAGGAGGAACTCGAGCGTCCCGGCGTTCTGGTACCCGACCGAGCGCGCCAGCCGCACCGCCGCGTCCGCCATGCGCTTGCGCAGCTTGCCGCCGAGGGCGGTCGAGGGCGACTCCTCGAGGATCTTCTGGTGCCGCCTCTGGATGGAGCACTCGCGCTCGCCGAGATGGACGATGTTGCCGAACGCGTCCCCGAGCACCTGGAACTCGATGTGCCGCGGGTTGCGCAGGAATTTCTCGAGGTAGACGTCCGGGACGCCGAACGCCGCCTGCGCCTCGGTGCGGGCCGCGGTCAGGGCCGCCGACAGCTCGGGGGCGGCATTGACCACGCGCATGCCGCGCCCGCCGCCGCCGGCGCTCGCCTTGACGATCACCGGGTAGCCGATCTTCGCCGCGATGCGCCCGGCGTCCTGGTCGTCCTGGACCGGCCCCTTGCTGCCGGGCAGCACCGGCACGCCGGACGCCTGCGCCTGCTCGCGGGCCTTCGCCTTGTCCCCCATCAGCCGGATGACGTTCGGGCTCGGCCCGATGAAGCGGATCTTGCACGCCTCGCACACCTCGGCGAAGTGCGCCGACTCGGCCAGGAACCCATAGCCGGGATGGATGGCGTCGGCGTCGGTGATCTCCGCCGCGGCGATGACCGCGCCGATCTTGAGGTACGAATCGACGTTCTTCGGCGGGCCGATGCAGACGTCCTCGTCGGCGAAGCGGACGTGCAGAGAGTCGCGGTCGGCGGTCGAGTAGATCGCCACCGTCTTGATGCCGAGCTCGCGGCAGGCCCAGATGATCCGCAGCGCGATCTCGCCGCGATTGGCGATGAGGATTTTCCGGAACATCGGCGCTCCCCGGGCTCCCGCCTAGCCGCGCGACCCGGAAGGCCGGACGCGGAAGAGGGGCTCGCCGTACTCGACCGGCTGGCCGTTGGCGACGAGCGCCTCGAGGATCTCGCCGTCGCAGTCCGATTCGATCTCGTTCATCAGTTTCATCGCCTCGACGATGCACAGGACCTGTCCCTTGCTGACCCGGTCCCCCGGCGAGACGAACGGCTTGGCGTCGGGCGCGGCGGCGCGGTAGAACGTGCCGACGATCGGCGACTTGACCAGGTGCGCGTCATCCGCCGCCGCGGCAGGAGCCGCGGCGGGGGCCGCCGGGGCCGCGACGGGAACGGCCACCGGAGCCGGGACCGCGTGCCGCGGAGGCTCGGACGCCGCCTGGCCGTTGGCGTCGGCGGCGGTGCGCCGCCGCAGCTTCAGCTTCAGCCCCTCCCGCTCGATCTCGAATTCCACGAAGGAGCTGTTCTCGAGGTACTGCATCAGCTCCTTGAGGTCGCGATCCAGGATGGCCCCCGCCTTCTCCCCACGCTCGTCCTTCGCCTCCCTCACTCCAGCACCTCGCGCAGTTCCTGGCCGGTGCGCCACGCTTCGTAGCGCGCGCGGCCGGTGAGCGTTCCGGGGGCGGCGACGAGACACAGGAAGTATCCCGCGCCGACCGCCCTCAGGACGGTCAGACCACGCCGGCCCGAGATGGTGATCTCGTCCGGCGTCTCCGACGCCGCCCCCCCGTCGGAGGCGGGCGTCGCGGCGCGGCGCACGAGGTCGATGCCCTCGGCCGCCGCCCATTCCATGTTCACTCCGGGATCGTTCTGGCTGCTCTCCACCGGGATGCCGTCCGGGCCGACGACGGCGGCGCCCCGCGCCCCCGGGAGACGCTGCAGCACCGCATCGAGGACCTGCTTCACGCGGCGGCCCCTCCGTCGAGACTCTTCTGCCCGCGCTTGACGGCGTCGAGCCAGCGCTCCAGACGGTCGATGGCGGCGCGATTCGGATGCGCCGGGCGCGGCGGCGCCGCCACGGTCGCGGCCGGCAAGGCGGATTTGGCCCCGGGCGCAGGTGCAGCAGCCGGTTCGGGAGCGGACGACGATGCCTCGGCCGGCGGCACGGCAGCCGGCGAGGTCCCTGACGTCGCGGCGCGGGGCGGTTCGGAGATCCCCGCTTCCAGTGTGACCGCCGCGGGAGCGGGCGCCGCAGCCGGCTTCGGCGCCGGCGTGGCGTCCGATTTCGGCGGCGCCGGAAGGCTCGACGGCAAAGGCGCGGGCGCCTTTGGAGACGCCGGCGCAGCCGACTTCGTGGACGCCGGCCTGGCCGCCAGGGCTGGAGCCGCGGCTGCCGCCGCTTCGAGCTCCGCCAGGCGATGGCGCGCCGCGAGGTTCCCGGGCTCGACCCGCAGCATGCTGCGATACACCTCGATGGCCCGATCGGGGAGCCCCTGCTTGACGTACAGCTCGGCGAGCGTGTTCGTCTCGAGAGCGTCGCGCTTCGCGGC
>DASYQE010000065.1:0-6778 GCA_036005805.1 Candidatus Polarisedimenticolia bacterium
CGCGCGGCGCGCTGGGTCCGAACTTCCTGATCCAGCAAGGCGCCAAGCTGGTGATGCGAGGCCGCGACGTTCTCGAGGAGATTCCGGGCGTCGAGCTGCCTCCCGAGGCGCCCGCGATCGGCCCGGAGGATCTCGAGCCGCCCGAGGCGGGGGAGGCGGGACGCGTGCTGGCGCTGGTCCCGGGCGATGAAGGCGTCGGAGTGGACGATCTCGCGGCGCGCGCCAAGATGGAGCCGGGGCCGCTTCTGGCCCTGTTGCTGGATCTGGAGATGAAGGATCGGGTGAGGCGGCTTCCGGGCCGCCGGTTCATCCGGAGACGAAGGAGAGCGGAGTCTTGAGCAAGAGCGCAGCAGCCGGCAAGTCGCTGGTCATTGTCGAGTCGCCGGCCAAGGCGAAGACGATCAACAAGTTCCTCGGCCGGAAGTTCTCGGTCAAGGCCTCCATGGGTCACGTGCGGGATCTCCCGAAGAAGACCCTGGGCGTCGACGAGAAGAAGGGGTTCAAGCCGACCTACGAAGTCCTTCCGGGCCGCAAGAAAGTCCTGGACGATCTGAAGAAGGAGGCGAAAGGGGCCGAGGCGATCTACCTCGCCCCCGACCCCGATCGCGAGGGAGAGGCGATCTGCTGGCACCTCTCCGAGGAGCTGAAGAAGGTCAACAAGAAGCTCTACCGCGTCGCGTTCAACGAGATCACCAAGCGCGCCGTGCAGGCGGGGATCGACAACCCGCACAAGATCGACGCCCACCGGGTGGACGCGCAGCAGGCGCGTCGCATCCTCGATC
This sequence comes from Candidatus Polarisedimenticolia bacterium, assembly GCA_036005805.1. GTDB lineage: Bacteria > Acidobacteriota > Polarisedimenticolia > Gp22-AA2 > Gp22-AA2 > DASRAU01. The sequence goes on from DASYQE010000065.1 coordinate 783, forward strand.
GCCTGGTCGGCTACAAGATCAGCCCGCTGCTCTGGGACAAGGTGCGCCGCGGGCTGTCGGCCGGGCGCGTGCAGTCGGTGGCGCTGCGCATGGTGGTCGAGCGCGAGCGCGAGATCCAGGCGTTCGTGGCCGAGGAGTACTGGACGCTCGGCGCCCACCTCGAGGGATCGGCGCCGCCACCGTTCGAAGCGCGCCTCATCAAGATCGACGACAAGAAGGCCGAGCTGAAATCGAAGGACGAGACCGACGCCATCGTCGCCTCGCTCAAGGACGCCGCCTTCACCGTCGGCTCGGTCGAGTCCAAGGAAAAAAAGAAGAACCCGGTCCCCCCCTTCATCACCAGCAAGCTGCAGCAGGACGCGTCGCGCAAGCTCGGCTTCACGGTCAAGAAGACCATGACGCTGGCGCAGCGCCTGTACGAAGGAATGGAGCTGGGCGACACCATCGGCACCGTCGGTCTGATCACCTACATGAGAACCGACTCGACCCGCATCGCCCCCGAGGCGCTGCAGGAGGTGCGCGACCACATCGCCCGCGTGCATGGCCCGGAGTACCTGCCCGACGAGCCGCGGCAGTACCGGACGGGGAAAATGGCCCAGGAGGCGCACGAGGCGATCCGCCCGACGTCGATGGAGCTGGCCCCCGACGCCGTGAAGGCCTATCTCCAGAAGGACGAGTTCCTCCTCTACAGCCTCATCTGGAACCGCTTCGTCGCGTCGCAGATGAAATCGGCGGTGTTCGACGTCACCAGCGCCGACATCAAGGCCGGCCGGGCTCTCTTCCGCGCCACCGGCTCGACCCTGAAGTTCGCCGGGTGGCTGGCGGTCTACCAGGAGATGATCGACCGCGAGCGCGCCGAGCGCGACCGCGCCGAGCGCGAGCGCAAGGACCCGGGCTCGACCGCCGAGGAGGACGACACGGCGCGCCTCCTGCCGCCGCTCGAAGTCGGCATGCAGCTTCTGCTGAAGAAGCTCGACCCGAAGCAGCACTTCACGCAGCCGCCGCCGCGGTTCACCGAGGCGTCGCTCGTGAAGGAGCTGGAAGAGAACGGCATCGGCCGCCCGTCCACCTACGCGACGATTCTCGCGACCCTGCAGAACCGCGAGTACGTCGAGAAGACGGAGGGCAAGTTCGTCCCGAGCGAGCTGGGACTGACCGTCACCGACCTGCTCGTCAGCCACTTCGGCGGTATCGTCGACGTCGGCTACACGGCGAAGATGGAAGAGGAGCTCGACGAGATCGAGGAAGGCCGCCTCGACTACGTCGCCGCGCTCAAGGATTTCAACAAGCAGTTCAGCAAGGACCTGAAGGCCGCCACCAAGAACATGGAGAACATCAAGACCAAGGAGGAGCCCACCGATCGCGTCTGCGAGAAGTGCGGCAAACCCATGGTCATCAAGTGGGGGCGCTACGGCCGCTTCCTCGCCTGCACCGGCTACCCGGAGTGCAAGAACACCCAGGAGCTGGCGTCGGTTTTGAGCAACGGCGCGGCCTCCGCCGCCGGCGGCGCGCCCGGCGCGACGTCGGCCGAGGCGCCCGTCATCCCCGAGGACCACGGGACCTGCGAGAAGTGCTCCTCGCCGATGGTGCTGCGCCGCGGCCGCTTCGGCCCGTTCCTCGCGTGCTCCGCCTATCCGGGCTGCCGCAACACCAAGAAGATCGCCCTCGACAAGGAGGGCCGGATCACGGTCACCAAGAAGCCCGACCGGATCCTCGACGAAGCCTGCCCGCAGTGCAGCAAGCCGCTGGCGGTGAAGGACGGCCGCTTCGGCGAGTTCACCGCCTGCTCGAACTATCCCGAGTGCAAGTACATCAAGCTGAAAGAGGTCGGCCTCGACTGCCCGCGGGACAAGTGCGGAGGGAAGATCGTCGAGCGCCGCTCGCGCCGCGGCCGCACCTTCTTCGGGTGCAACAACTACCCGAACTGCGACTTCGTCACCTGGTACCGCCCGATCGCCGAGTCGTGCCCGTCGTGCGGCCGCCCCTACACGCTCGAGAAGGTCACCAAGCGCGAGGGGACGACCCGCTTCTGCGACAGCGAAGGCTGCGGCTACAAGAAGGCGGTCAATTCCTGATCGGGCGCACGCGCGCCCTCTGAGATCCGATGCCCGTCGCGCTCGACTATTTCCACAAGCCCACCTGAACGTCCTGCCGCAAGGCGAAGAGCCTGCTCACCGCCCGTGGGGCGGTGCTCAAGGAACGGGACCTCGGGCAGAGCCCTCTCTCCGAGGACGAGCTGAAATCTCTCTTCGCCGGCCGTGATCCGCGCGACTTTCTCAACCCGCGCAACGAGCAGTACCGCGAGTTGAACATGAAGGAGAAGCCCCCGTCCGCCGCGGAGGCGATCCGTCTCATGGCGAAAAACCCCAACCTCATCCGCCGCCCGCTCGTCGTCCGCGGCCGCAAAATGGTCGCCGGCTTCGACGAAAACGCCCTCAAAGACCTGATTTCCTGAGTCCGTCACCGCCGGAGCGACCCGCGCCGGCCGGCTGCGTCAGGACGATCCCGACAGACCGATCGGGAAAAGAGCCCGCCCCAAAGGGAGTCCCGCGCATGGGCGGTCTTCCGTCCGGGCTGTACAACTCTCCCCTCGTTTCAGATGGTCGCTCTGATGAAGGGAGAACTGCGATGGTCGATGTCGTGGTCGCCCGACGCCTTGCCGGTTGCCTGCTGGCCACCCTGCTCCTGGGAGGAGCGGTGGCCGTCGCCCAGACCCGCATCAAGCCGGGCTTCAACCTGTTCTCGGTCGAGCAGGACGTCGAGATCGGGCGGCAATCGGCCGACGAGGCGGAACGCACGCTTCCGATCCTGAACAGCCCGGCCGCCCAGGACTACCTCACCGCGGTCGGCAAGCGGCTCGCCGCCGTGGCGCCCGGAGCGAAATATCCCTACCAGTTCAAGATCGTCAACACCTCCGACATCAACGCCTTCGCGCTTCCCGGCGGCTTCATGTACGTGAACCGCGGGCTCATCGAGGCGGCGAAATCCGAGGGGCAGCTCGCCGGCGTCATGGCCCACGAGATGGGGCACGTCGCGCTGCGGCACGGGACCAACCAGGCCTCCAAGGCGTACCTCGGGCAGATGGGGCTCGGCGTGATGTCCGGGCTCCTCGGCAGGAACTCGGACACGACGGCGAAGGCGATTGGCGCCGTGGGTGGCTTCGGCCTGAACGCTCTGTTCCTCAAGTTCAGCCGCACCGACGAGAGCCAGGCCGACGTGGTCGGCGCGCAGATGATGGCCCGGGCCGGCTACGACCCGCAGGACATGGTCAGCTTCTTCGAGATGCTCAACGCGCAGCAGAAGAGGGAGCCCGGCAAGGTGGCGCGCTTCTTCGCCTCGCATCCCCCTCCCGCCGACCGCGCCGCCCGGATCCGCGACGAGATGCAGGATCTGCAGATCCGGCCGATGGCGCCGGTGGGCGGATTCCGCCAGGCGCGCGCCGAGCTGCAGGGGCTGCCCGCCGCGAAATCGATGCAGGAGATCGCCCAGGCCGGAACACCACCCTCGACCTCGGGTTCGGGCCTGGCCTCGACGACCGGCCGCCAGGGAGGCGTCGCCGAGGTGCGGGTGGAGCGCCCCTCCTCGACGTATCGCGCCTTCGAGCAACGCACCGGCTTCTTCCGCATCGACGTTCCGGACAACTGGGTCGTGCACGAGCCGGCGAATGGCTACGGGGTCACGCTGGCCCCGGAAGGCGGCCTCGTGGACGCCGGCCGGCAGGAGCAGAGCCTGGTCTACGGGGTGATCGTGAACCACTACGACCCGATCGAGCGTGACGACGACCGCTTCGGAACCCGCGGGTCCACGGGCCTCGGACCGGCCTTCATCGAGCGGGATGGCCGGCTCGTCAGCAGCACCCATCTCGCGGAGGCGACCAGCGACCTCGTCGGCCAGATCCTCAAGTCGAACACGAATCTCAAGGTGGTGCCCGGCTCGCAGCGCACCGACTCGATCAGCGGCAGCGCGGCGCTCTCGGTCGTCCTGTCAGGGCGGTCGCCGATCACCGGGGACGAGGAGCGGGTCACCCTGTTCACGCGCGAGCTGACCGACGACGACGTGATCTACGCGCTGGTCATCGCCCCGGGGCGCGACTATTACCAGCTCTCCGGGACGTTCAACCACATGCTCAACAGCCTGGAAGTCAACGATCGGGCGGTCCACCCCTAGTGTCCGACCAAGCCGGAGCGCCCGTAGGAGAAAGAGAGGAGGAGCACCATGCGAAAGCTTGAATGTGTTGCAGGAGCCATCGGTCTCGTGCTGCTCGTCGCGCTGGCGGGATGCGCCGAGACCAAGGACGCCACCGTCACCGGGACCGTCAAGACGAAGCTCGCGGCGGACAGCCAGGTGAGCGCCGGCGAGATCAAGGTCGACACCACGAACGGCGTGGTCACGCTGACCGGCAACATCGACAGCCAGGCGGCCAAGGACCGCGCCATCCAGATCGCGCGCGACACCAAGGGCGTCACCCAGGTCAAGGACATGATCTCGGTGCGCGAGGGCGCCCACAGCGGTGACGCCCCCAGCCCGAGCCGCACCATGGGCGAGCGCCTCGACGACGGCACCATCACCTCGCGCGTCAAGAAGAGCCTGCTCGACGACCCGGCGGTGCGCGGGCTCAAAATCGACGTCGACACCCGCGAAGGCGTGGTCTACCTGACCGGCTCGATCCCGGGCCAGGCGGAGCGCGAGAAGGCGGTCCAGATCGCCCGAGCCACCGAGGGCGTCCGGGACGTCGAAGCCAACTTCCAATAAACGGTTCCCCCCGCGGCCTCGAGCCGCCTCCCCGGCCCCGCGCCGGACGCGTCCGCCCCCCGCGACGCGCCCGGCGCGGGGTTCCTTTTTCCACGTGCTAGAATCCGCGCTCCATCGAGACATTCCATGCGAGCGTCGCGCGTCATCATCATCGGCGGAGGCCTGGCCGGCTCCGAGGCCGCCTGGCAGGTGGCGCGGCGCGGCGTCCAGGTCGAGTTGCACGAGATGCGCCCGGTCAAGCCGACGCCGGTGCACAAGACCTCCGACCTGGCGGAGCTGGTCTGCTCCAACTCGCTCAAGTCCAACCTGCTCGACACCGCCTCCGGTCTCCTGAAGGAGGAGATGCGCCGGCTCGACTCGCTCATCGTGAAGGTGGCCGATCGCGTGAAAGTGCCGGCCGGCGGCGCCCTGGCGGTCGATCGCGACGTCTTCGCGCGCGAGGTGACCGCCGCCGTCGCGGCCGAGCCGCTCATCCGCCTGGTGCGCGGCGAGGCGACCGAGATCCCGACGGAAGGACCGTGCATCCTCGCGACCGGGCCGCTGGCGTCCGACGCCATCGCCGCGGCCATCGCCCGCTTCACGGGCGCCGAGTACCTCTACTTCTACGACGCCATCTCCCCGATCATCGAGGCGGACACCATCGATCGGTCGAAGGTCTTCACCGCGTCGCGCTACGGCAAGGGCGGCGACGACTACCTCAACTGCCCGCTGACGGCTCAGGACTATGCGCGCTTCTACGACGCGCTCGTGAGCGCCGCCGAGGCGCCGTCACACGACATAGACCACCCGGCGCACGGGAAGACGCCGTATTTCGAGGGCTGCCTGCCGATCGAGGAGATGGCGCGGCGCGGGCGCGAGACCCTCACCTTTGGCCCGATGAAGCCGGTCGGCCTCGTCGATCCACGCACCGGCCGCCAGCCGTTCGCCGTGGTGCAGCTGCGGCAGGACACGCTCGCGGGTGATTTCTACTCGATGGTCGGCTTCCAGAACCACCTGAAGTTCGGCGAGCAGCAGCGCGTCTTCCGGATGATCCCGGGCCTCGAGCACGCGGAGTTCCCGCGCCTCGGCCAGGTCCACCGCAACTCCTACATCAACGCACCGGCCATCCTGATGCCGACCTTCCAGGCGCGCCGCCGGCCGGATCTGTTCTTCGCCGGGCAGATTTCCGGCGTCGAGGGGTACCTCGAATCGGCGGCCTCGGGGCTGATGGCCGGCGTCAACGCGGCGCGCCTGGCGGACGGACT
>DASYQE010000066.1:0-83145 GCA_036005805.1 Candidatus Polarisedimenticolia bacterium
GTCACGACGGTGACGGTCTCGCCGGCCTGCGCGCGCCGCCGCGCCTCGACCAGGATGCGATCGTCCGCCACCTGGTGGCCGCGCCGCGTGTAGACGATCTCGAACAGGGGCGTGCGCAGCTCGTCCGGGTTCGTCGCCAGCTCGTTGCCGTCGAAGACGACGAGCACCCGCTCTCCCTGCTGGTGCGCGAAGGCCTGGAGACGCTCGACGAGCCGGCTCCTCGCCTCGGCGCCGCGCCCGCTCGTCTGCAGGGCCTGCAGCCCGCCCAGCGCGAAGATGATGTTGTGACCGTCCAGGATCCAGATCAAGGAGGGCGGGATTGTATCGCGGCGGCTCCGGAGAACCGGGCCACAATACGCGGGCCATGGCCACAGGCACAGCACCCCTCTACGACCTGCTGCCTCCCGGCGAGGCCAGGAGCGACGAGCTGCTCGGGCGCTTCCTCGACTTCGTCGACTTCCGCGGGCTGACCCTCTACCCGGCGCAGGAAGAGGCGGTCCTGGCCCTCTTCGAAGGGCAGAACGTCATCCTCAACACGCCGACGGGATCGGGCAAGTCGCTGGTCGCCTCCGCGCTGCACTTCGCGTCTCTGGCGCATCACCGGCGCTCGGTCTACACCTGTCCGATCAAGGCGCTGGTCAACGAGAAGTGGATGGCGCTCTGCCGCGAGCTGGGGCCGGAAAACGTCGGGCTCTCGACCGGGGACGCCACCGTCAACCACGACGCGCCGGTGCTCTGCTGCACCGCGGAGGTCCTGGCCAACATCGCGCTGCGGGAAGGCGCCGACGCCCCCTTCGACGACGTGGTGATGGACGAGTTCCACTGGTACGCCGATCGCGACCGCGGCGTGGCGTGGCAGGTGCCGCTCCTGACCCTGCCGCGGACGCGCTTCCTGCTGATGTCGGCGACGCTGGGGGATGTCACCTTCTTCGCCGAGACCTTGACGCGGCTTAACGGCCGCCCGACTGCCACCGTCAAGTCGATCGAGCGGCCGGTGCCTCTCGAGTACGCCTACTCGGAGATCACCCTGGCGCAGATGGTCGAAACCCTGGTCGTGGAAAAGAAGGCGCCGGTGTACGTCGTCCACTTCACGCAGAAAGACGCCGCCGAAAGCGCCCAGTCGTTCACCAGCCTCGACCTCTCCAGCCGCGAGGAGAAAAACGCCGTGGCGGAGGCCATCGCCGACGTGCGCTTCTCGAGCCCGTACGGCCCGACCATCCGCAAGTGGCTGAAGCAGGGGATCGGCATCCACCACGCGGGGCTCCTCCCACGCTACCGCGTGCTCATCGAGCAGCTGGCGCAGCGCGGCCTCCTGAAGGTCATCTGCGGCACCGACACGCTCGGGGTCGGCATCAACGTGCCGATCCGCACCGTGCTCTTCTCGCGGCTGTGCAAGTACGACGGCCAGAAGACGGCGGTCCTGTCGGCGCGCGACTTCCACCAGATCGCCGGGCGCGCCGGGCGCAAGGGATTCGACGACCGCGGCTTCGTGGTGGCGCAGGCGCCCGAGCACGCCATCGAGAACCTCCGGCTGCACGAGAAGGCGAAAGACGGGAAGAAGTTCGTGCGGCGCAAGCCCCCGGAGCACAACTTCGCCAACTGGGACCACGCCACTTTCACGCGGCTCATCGGCGCCCCGCCCGAGCGGCTGGCGTCACGCTTCGAGGTGTCGCACGGCATGCTCCTGAACGTCCTGTCACGGCGCGGCGACGGCTGCGCCGCCATGCGGGCGCTCATCCGCGACAGCCACGAGACCGATCGGGCGAAGACCGCGCACTTCCGCCGCGGCTGGCAACTGTTCCGCGCCCTCCTGAAGCGCGGCATCGTGGAGATCGAAGACTCACGGGTGCGCGTCAACGTCGACCTGCAGGAAGACTTCTCGATGAACCAGGCGCTGTCGCTCTACCTGCTCGAGACCATTCCGCTCCTCGACGCCGCCGCGGAGACCTATCCTCTTGATTTGCTGACGCTCGTGGAGAGCATCCTCGAGAACCCCGAGCTGATCCTGCGACGCCAGATCGACAAGCTCAAGGACCGGGCGGTCGCCGAGATGAAAGCCGCCGGGCTCGACTACGACCAGCGCATGGAGAAGCTGCAGGCGATCGAGCACCCCAAGCCCTTGCGCGAGTTCGTCTATTCCACCTTCAACGCCTTCGCCGACCGCCATCCGTGGGTCGGCGAGGAGGCCATCCGCCCCAAGTCCATAGCGCGCGAGATGTACGAGGGGTTCCGGTCGTTCGCCGACTACGTGCAGGAGTACGACCTGGAGCGGGCCGAGGGGTTGCTGGTGCGCCACCTCCACAGCGTCTACAAGACGCTGCTGCAGACCGTCCCCGACCCGACCAAGACCGATGCCGTCTTCGAGATGGAGTTCTACCTGCGCGACATGCTGCGGCGCGTCGACTCGAGCCTCCTGGAGGAGTGGGAGCGGATGATGGACCCGGGGCGCGCCGCCGCGGTGGTCGGCGGCGGAGCCGGCCCCGGGCGTTCGAGTCCGGAGGAACCGCCCGACGTCACCCGCGACGCGAAGACCTTCACCGCCGCGATCCGCGCCCGGCTGTTCGCCTTCCTGCGCGACTGGACCATCGAGCGGGACGAAGCGGCGCTCGAAGGGATCGACGCCCCCGAGGATGCCGACGGGCGCCCGTGGACGCCGGAGCGGCTGCGCGAGGCACGCGAAGCCTACCGCCTCGAGCACGCCCCCATGCGTCTCGACCCCGAGGCGCGCAACCTGCGCCACACGCACGTCGCGGCGTCCGACGACGGCGCCCGCTGGAACGTGCAGCAGACCCTGGTCGACCCCGACGGCCACAACGACTGGATCCTGGAGATCGAGGCCGACCTCGCGGCGTCACGGGCCGCCGGCGAGCCGGTGCTGCGGCTGCGCAGGATCGGGAGTCTGGTCTAGCTCGCTGGCCCTCAGTCGATGGTCGGACCTCATCGGGCGGCCTACGCCGCCATCAACACCTTTCAGCCCACTACTGGAATTTCAGAAGGACAGTTCGGTGGTGCCATTACTGACTGGGCTTGAAGTCTGGTACCGCGCGCACCATGAATTCATCGAACAGCGGTACCGTAAACGCCATATCGCCATGAGCCGGGCTATAGATCATCCCCTTCTTAATCAGTTTGGCCCTCACCGGACCCAGGCTCGTCACCTTCACTCCTAGGGTCGCTGCAATGTCGCCGGTACGATGCGCATCTGGTCCCAGCTCGGCCATAGCACGCAGAAACCTGCGTTCGCTCGGCGTCAGTCGATCGAAGCGGACCCTGAAAAAATTCTGATCCAGGCGTGGAATCACAGTCTCGGTAGCCTGTCGAACGACCTGCAACGTAATCGGGCTGGCCGCGGCCATGTTCCAGGATTGATAGCCCCATTCCTGGAGAAAATATGGATAGCCCTTCGTCAATCTGAAGACTTCCTGCAACGCTTCTGCCGTGTACGCGACCCCAGCAGCTTGCGCGGGCTCTCGTAGTGCCTTCGCCGTATCTTCTTCCGAAAGTGCGCCGACCTCCGGGAAGCTGAACAACCGTTCCGCGTACGACTTTGACTCTCCTGCCAACCCGGGGAGGATGGGCAAGCCCGCTCCGAGCAGGACCAAGGGCAGCTGTCGCTGCTGCATTCGGTGCATCGCCATGATCAACGCGCCGAGTTCCTTTGGTTCGAAATACTGAATCTCATCTACCAGCACGGCGACAGAGCATTTCCTCTCCTCCGCCGCTTCAGCGACCGCGATGAAAAGATTCGGGAGGTCAATTTCCAAGTCGCCGCTGTCGGCCGATCCCTTCTCTGGATCGATGTCCAGACCGACAGTGACGTCGCCATAGGTGACTTTCAAGACGCCAAGAAAGCTGCGCAGCACTCGAAGTCCACGCTTGACCTTGTCCCCGGCTCCGGCAGTTCTATCCAGATCGAAAAGCAGGTTGCGTAAATAGGGCGCGATGAGCGGTCCCAGATGTTTCTCCTCGTGGGCTTCGATGACAATCGTGCGATATTCATCGCGCTTGGCCAGTCGCTCGATCTCGTTCAGCAGTACGGTCTTGCCCACGCCTCGTAGCCCGGTGAGGAGCAAGCTCTTCTCAGGCCGTCTTTCTTTTATCCTACCGAGAAGGATGCGCGCCTGCTCCAGGATTGGATCTCTGCCGACGAGCTCAGGGGGCGGAGAACCGGCGCCGGGGGAGAATGGGTTCCGGATGGGGTCCATGAGGTTCTAGTTATACATAGTTATAGCCCATCCGGGCAATAACTGCATATAATCATCACCGAACGCTCGCGAGACTCCCCTGTCCAATCACACGTCCGGGGTGGTCCGCTTCCTCAGCAACCGCCGCTTCCGGATGCCGCGGATCGCCTCGTCCAGCTTGTGCAGGAAGCGCGAGCGGTCGGCCGGCTGGAACGGCGCCGGGCCGCTCGATTTCTCGCCGATGTCGCGCAGGTGCGACATCAGCTCGCGGTTCGCCAAGGCGCTCCCGATGTTGTCCTCGGTGAACTCCCCTCCCCGCGGGTTGACGACGACCGCGCCGTTCTCGAGGCAGCGCGACGCCAGCGGGATGTCGGCGGTGATGACGATGTCGTCGGTGGCCGCGTGGCCGGCGATCCAGTCGTCCACTTCGTCGAGCCGGTCGCCCACCACCTGCAGCCTGTAGCGCTCGTCCATCGGGATGCGGATCGGCTGGTTCGACACGACGACGACGCGCAGGTCGTGGCGGCGCGCGATCTTGTAGGTCTCCTCCTTGACCGGGCAGCCGTCGGCGTCGATGTAGATGTCCAGCACAGGCTAAGGGTCTCTGGGGCGCGGCGCCAGGGCGTAGCGCTGCACCGACCCTTCGAGCCCGACCTCACCGATGCTGACGTAGAGGCGCTCGCCGGTCAGAAGCAGCGCGAAGACCATGCGGCGCTCCAGCCGGGCCACCAGCCCGTCCACGAGCGACCGCTCGAATCCGTACAGCTCGACATCGGGACCCCGGTGGATGCGCCTCCCCGTCCACTGCTCGAGGATCTTCTCCGGGTCCTTGTGGGTGTAGACGGCGACGCGCGCCGCCGCCTTGCTGGCTTTGTGGATCCGCGCGGCGTCGGGCGCGCCGATGTCGATCCAGACGCGGATGCGGCCGGTCAGGTCGCGGACGGCGATCGCCGGCTCCTCCGGCTCGGCGATGCCGTTGGAGAAGCCGATCCCTTCGGCGTGCTCGAGACAGTAGGCGAGGATGCGGACGAGGAAGCCCTCCGCCGACTCGGAGGGGTGCCGGGCGGCCCGGAACGACAGCCGCTCGTAGACTCCCCGATCGACGTTGGCGAGCTGGATCTCGAACAGGTGAATCGTCGCATTCAGCGCCAGGTGGCAGGCTCCATGCGGATTTCCGCCCGATTATAGGCGGGCGGAGGCGGCACGCGGGATAAGATATGGCGTTCGTCACCCCCGGAGCCCTCGCCGAGATGCACTTCGCCGTCGATTTGTCGCGCATTTCCGAGGCCCCCTTCCGCGAGGAGGTGCTGCGGGCGGTCCTCGATCTCGGGCACGAGCCGCGCCCCAACGGCCCTGCGCGCCCCAATGGCCACCAACCGGCGCGGCCGGAACCGGCGCGGCTGGTGATCCTGGCGGATCTCTCCAGCCTGGCGCCGGCGTACTCCAGGAGCGGCTGGGCCGCGTGGCGGGAGTGTTTTCCGAGCCTGAGCCCCCTCCTCGTCGCTTTCGTGCGTCATCATGACGACCCGCGATGGGGACACCTGCTCGACCAGCTGATGCTCTCGTCCGCCTGCCGGCTGTGGCTGTACAAGATCGGCCCCTACTCCCTGAAGAAGGACCTGCACACCTGCCTGACGGAGTTCGCGGCGCATCTCGATCCGGAGGCGCTGCTCGACGTCGGCTACGACCCCTCCGACTGGACCGTGCGCCTCGACTTCGCGGACGGCGCGCGCCGGACGCTCCCCTGGGCGGCGCTGCAGCTGCCGCTGCTCCACCCGGCCCTGCGGCCGGAGACCATCCGCGTCGGCGACAACCCGGAGCAGGTCGAGATCCTCGACGAGGACGGCGAGGTTTACGACATCGCCACCTCCCGGCTGCGAACCCTGGCGAGGGCGGTCATGGGGGGCGCGGCGGCGCTTCCGTACCGCGGCTCGCGTCGGGCGCCGGCGCGCAGCCTCTAACTGCGCCTCACCGCAGGCAAAGCGGGTCCACGAGATGAAGGGCCCCGCGGTCATCGACGGCTCCTCCCCGGAGCAGGAACCCATCCGCGCCGAGATCTTCGGCATCGAGCGTCTCGAGCAGCACGCCCTGAGCCTGGCCGAGGCCCACCATGCCGGGGGCAGGCCGCCGCGCGGGCGCCCTCTCCTCCCCCGGGTCCGCGACAACGCGAAGGTGCTCCTGGCCGGGTACCGGAACATCGCCGCCACCGTCCTGGCGAAGAAGCCGATCACACCGGCGGCGGAGTGGATCCTCGACAACTTCCATGTCGTGGACGAACAGCTCCGCGGCATCCGCGACCACCTGCCGCGCAGCTACTACCGCCTGCTGCCGAAGATCGCCGCCGGCCACCTGGCGGGTTACCCGCGCGTCTACGGGCTGGCCTGGGCGTACGTCGCTCACACCGACAGCCGCTTCGAGCTGGAGACGCTGCAGCGCTTCGTCCAGGCCTATCAACGCGGCCAGCCGCTGACCATCGGCGAGATCTGGGCGGTCGCCATCCACCTGCGCGTGGCGCTGGTGGAAAACCTGCGCCGGCTGTCGCAGGCGATCCAGCGCGCCCGCGAGGGTCGTGCCCGGGCCGACGCGCTGGCGGATCGCCTGCTGGCGCCGGGCGACGAGCCCCCGGAGCGCTCCGAGGCGGCCCTGCGCGGTCTGGGAAATGCCCTGCTGTCGCGTGCCTTCGCGGTGCAGCTCGTGCAGCGCCTGCGCGGCCAGGATCCCTCCGTCACGCCGGCCCTCGCCTGGCTCGAAACGCGGCTGGGCGCCCAGGGGACCACGGCGGACGAGGTGGTCGCGCAGGAGCACCAGGCCCAGGCCGAGGCCAACGTCACGGTGCGCAACATCATCTCCAGCATGCGCTGGATGTCCTCCATCGACTGGACCGTATTCTTCGAGAGCGTCAGCCTGGTGGACGAGGTCCTGCGCCAGGCCCCCGGCTTCGCGGCGATGGATTTCAACACCCGCGACGAGTACCGGGCGCGGATCGAGCGGCTCTCGCGTCGATCGCCCCACTCGGAGATCGAAGTGGCGCAGGAGGCGGTGAGCCTGGCCGGCGGTGTCGCGGGCGCCGGCCTTGCCTCGGCGGCGCGCCTGGACCCCGGGTATCACCTGCTCGCCGGCGGACGACGGGCGTTCGAGCGGCGCCTCGGGTTCCGCGTCCCCTGGAGCATCCGGATCCGCCGCGTCTTCCGCGCCCATCCCCTCGCCGGCTACCTCGGAAGCATCGCCGTCCTCACCGCGCTCCTGCTCGCGAGCCCACTCTTCCTGACCTTCGCCGCGGGGGCCGCTCCCCGGGTGCTGGCGCTTCTGGCCCTCTTCGCCCTGGTGCCGGCCTCGGAGATCGCCATCGCCATCGTCCAGCGCCTCGTCCCCTGGCTCATCCCGGCCCGCCTGCTCCCGAAGCTCGAGCTCGCGGGGGGCGTCCCTGCGGAGCTTCGCACTCTCGTCGCCGTCCCCACGATGATCCGGAACCAGGGCGACATCGAGGGGCAGCTCGAGCGCCTCGAGGTGCACTACCTCGCCAACCCCGAAGGGCATCTCCACTTCGCCCTGCTCACCGATTGGACCGACGCCGCCGCGGAGACGGTTCCCGGCGACGCGGATCTCCTCGACGCGGTGAGCGCCGGGATCGCGCGCCTCAATGCGCGCTACGGCAGCCTCCCCGGCGGCGAGGCGCGCTTTCTCCTGCTGCACCGCCGCCGTCTCTGGAACCCGCACGAAGGGAAATGGATCGGCTGGGAAAGGAAGCGGGGCAAGCTCCACGAGCTGAACCGGCTGCTGCGCGGCGCCACGGACACCACCTTCGTCCCGATCGAGGGGCGGGCGCCCGCGGTGCCGCCGGGCGTCCGCTACGTCATCACCCTGGACTCCGACACGCGTCTGCCCATGGGGAGCGCCCGCCGCCTGGTCGGGGCGATGGCGCACCCCTTGAACCGCCCGCGCTTCGACCCTCGCAAGGGACGCGTGGTCGAGGGGTACGCGATCGTGCAGCCGCATCTCACCCCCAGCCTGCCGACGGGGCCGGACAGCACCACCCTGCAGCGGATCCTCTCCGGCCCCGGAGGGGTGGATCCGTACGCGGCGGCGATCTCCGACGTGTACCAGGATCTCTTCGGCGAGGGTTCGTACACCGGCAAGGGGATCTACGACGTCGATGCGTTCGAGGCGGCGCTCGCCGGAAGGGTCCCGGAGAACACCCTCCTCAGCCACGATCTCTTCGAGAGCGCCTTCGCCCGCGCCGGGCTGGCGACCGACGTGGACCTGTTCGAGGAGTTCCCCGCCCACTACGGGGTCGCGGCGCGCCAGCGCCACCGCTGGGTGCGCGGCGACTGGCAGCTCCTCCCCTGGATCCTGAACCCGCGCGCCGGCCTGACCGGCCACGCCCGCTGGAAGATGACCGACAACCTGCGCCGCAGCCTCGCCGCGCCGTCGACCTTCCTGCTCGCGGTGGCGGCCTGGATCCTGCCCGGCGTTCCTCCCCTCGGCTGGACCGCCCTGTTCCTGGGCTCGATCGTGCTGCCGGCGGTGATCCCGATCCTCGACGGGCTGGTTCCGAGACGGCGGGGGATCTCCAAGCGCAGCCACCTGCGCGCCGTGGGGAACGACATCCAGACCGCCCTGGCGCAGACGCTCCTGGCGATCACCATGCTGGCGCACCAGGCCTGGCTGATGGTCGACGCCATCGTCCGCACCCTCTGGCGGCTGGGCCTCTCGAGACGACATCTGCTGGAGTGGGTGACGGCCGCGCAGGCCGGCTCGGGGGCCGACCTGAAACTGCGGAGCTTCCTGCGTCAGCTCGCCCCCGGGGTGGTTCTGGCCGCCGGCGCGGGCCTGCTCGTGGTCCTGCTCAAGCCGGAAGCCCGGCTGGTGGGACTCCCGTTCGTCGCGCTCTGGGTCCTGTCTCCCGTCCTGGCGTGGCGCATCAGCCTGCCGCCGAAGATCGCCTCGTCGCAGGTGCTCGACTCCGACGAGACCCGCGCCCTTCGGATGGTCGCGCGGCGCACCTGGCGCTTCTTCGAAAGGTTCGTGGACCTGGAGAACCACCACCTGCCGCAGGACAACTTCCAGGAAGATCCCGAGCCGGTCGCGGCCCACCGGACCTCGCCGACGAACCTGGGGCTCTACCTCCTCAGCACCACGGTCGCCCGCGACTTCGGCTGGATCGGGACCCTCGAGATGCTCGAACGGCTCGAAGCGACGCTTCGGACGATGGCCGACCTGCACCGCGTGCACGGCCACTTCGTCAACTGGTACGACACCCGGACTCTGCGGCCGCTCGAACCGGTCTACATCTCGACCGTGGACAGCGGCAACCTGGCCGGGCACCTGATCGCCCTGGCCCAGGCCTGCCGCGAGCTGGCGCGCCGTCCCCCCATCGGCCCGGAGGCGCTCGAAGGGATCGGCGACGCCCTGCACCTGTTCGAGGACGCCGCCGCCGCGGCCGGGCGATCCAGGCGGACTCCGGCGGTGACGGAGCGGCTGCTGCGCGAGCGGGTCGAACGCCTGTCGGAGCTCCTCGCATCCGCGCCGGCGAGTCTCCCTGAGTGGCACGGGCGGCTCGACGCTCTGCAGAGCGGGGCGGTCGACCTCGCCACCATCGCCCGCGGCCTGGCGATCGGCCTGGAGGACGCCGCCGCCCGATCCGGGCTTCTGACCTGGGCCGCGGCCTTGCAGGACGCCGTCCGGAGCCATCGACGCGATTTCGAAGCGCCCTCTGCGGGGGCGCGTCTCGCCGCGATCGCGGCGCGGGCCGAGGGCCTGGTCGGGGAGATGGACTTCCAGGTCCTGTTCGATTCCACCCGCAAGCTTTTCTCCATCGGCTCCAGCGTCGCCGACGGCCGGCTCGATCCCGGCAGCTACGATCTGCTGGCGTCCGAGGCGCGGCTCGCCAGCTTCGTCGCCGTCGCCAAGGGGGACGTCCCGCCGCAGCACTGGTTTCTCCTCGGCCGGTCGCTCACGCCGGTGGGGCGCGGGGCGGCGCTTTTGTCGTGGTCCGGGTCGATGTTCGAATACCTCATGCCGCTTCTGGTGATGCGGCAGCCGGCGCGCAGCCTCCTGGATCTCACCTGCCGCCTGGTGGTGCGGCGGCAGATCCACTATGGCGCCGAGCGCGGCGTCCCCTGGGGGATCTCGGAGTCGGCGTACAACGTGCGCGACGCGGAGCTCACCTACCAGTACTCGGATTTCGGAGTTCCGGGGCTGGGGCTCAAGCGGGGGCTGTTCGAGGACGTGGTGGTGGCGCCCTATGCCACGGCGCTGGCCGCCATGCTGGATCCGCGCGCGGCGCTGCACAACTTCTCACGCCTCGAAGAGGCGGGGGCCTCGGGCCCCTGCGGCTTCTACGACGCGCTCGACTACACCCCGGCGCGACTGCCCGAAGGGACCTCGGTCGCGATCGTCCGCGCCTTCATGGCGCATCACCAGGGGATGACCATCGTCGCGCTGGGGAACGTGGTCCACGACGAAGCCACCCCGCGGCGTTTCCATTCCCATCCCCTGATCCAGGCGGCGGAGCTGCTCCTGGAGGAACGGACGCCGCGGGCGGTGGCCGTGGCCCGGCCGCGCGCCGAGGAGGTCCTGGAGGCGGCGCATGTCCGCGATCTGGTCCCGCCCGCCCTGCGGCGCTTCGACTCGCCGCACGACACTCCACCCCGCACGCACGTGCTCTCCAACGGCCGCTACACGGTGATGCTGACGGCGGCCGGATCGGGATTCAGCCGCTGCGGCGAAAGGGCCGTCACCCGCTGGCGCGAGGACGCCACCCGCGACCATTGGGGGACGTTCGTCTTCCTGCGCGACGCGGGCACGGGCGCCGTCTGGTCCGCCGGCTTCCAGCCTTGCGGCACCGAGGTGGATCGGTACGACGTGGTCTATTCCGAGGACCGGGTGCGGATCACCCAGCAGGACGCGTCGCTGTCGATCGTGCTCGAGGTGGTGGTGTCGCACGAGGACGACGCCGAGCTGCGCCGCCTCACCGTGACCAACCACGAGAACCGCGCCCGCGCCATCGAGATCACCTCCTACGCCGAGGTGGTGCTGGCGCCCCAGGCGGCGGACGAGGCGCACCCGGCTTTCTCGAACCTGTTCGTCGAGACCGAGTTCGTCGCCACGCACGGGGCCCTGCTGGCGACGCGGCGGCCGCGCTCGGCGGACGAGGCACGCGTCTGGGTCGCCCACGTGGCCGCCTCCGAGAGCGAGCCTGCCGGCCCGCTGCAGTTCGAGACCGACCGCGTCCGCTTCCTGGGCCGCGGTCGCGGCGTCCGGACGGCGTCCGCGGTGCTCGACGGCGGCCCGCTCTCGAACACCGCGGGGACGGTCCTCGACCCGATCGTCAGCCTGCGGCACCGCGTGGTGATTCCCGCCGGGGGAACGGTGCGCATGGTGTTCACGACGCTGATGGCCCCCTCGCGGGAGCAGGCCCTCGAGATCGCGGAGAAATACGGCCAGCCGGCGACCTTCGAGCGCGCCTCGGCCCTCGCCTGGACGCAGGCGCAGGTGCAGCTGCAGCACCTGCGCATCACCCAGGACGAGGCGCACCTCTTCCAGCGGCTGGCCAACCGGCTCCTGTACGCCGATCGCACCCTGCGCGCGGGGGCGCGCGAGCTCGCCTCGAGCCGCGGCGGTCCCGGCGGACTCTGGGCGCACGGTATTTCCGGCGATCGCCCAATCGCGCTTCTGCGCATCGAGAGGGAGGAGGAGCTGGAGATCGCGCGGCAGCTGCTGCGCGCCCAGGAATACTGGAGGCTGAAGGGGATCCCCGCCGACCTGGTGATCCTGAACGCGCAGGTCGCCTCCTATGCCCAGAACCTGCAGCACGCCATCGAAGCGATGGCGCGGGCGAACCAGCCGGCGACCGGGACCGAGGCGCAGGCGACGCACGGCGGCGTCTTCGTGCTGCGGGAGGATCTCCTCCCCGCGCCCGACCTGGCGGTGCTGCGCTCGGCGGCGCGCCTGCTGATCGTGGCGAACCGCGGCACCCTCTCGGAGCAGGTGGTGCGGGAGACCGTGCCCAGCCCCGCGCCGATGCCGCCGCGGCGCCGCCCGGTGCGCCCCCGCCCCGGCCCGGCCATCCGCCCGGTCCTCGATCTGCGTTTCTGGAACGGGCTCGGAGGTTTCACGCCGGACGGCCGCGAATACGTCACCGTGCTCGACCGCGGCCAGTTGACTCCGGCCCCCTGGATCAACGTCGTCGCCAACCCGGACTTCGGGTTCCAGGTCTCCGAGTCGGGATCGGGACACACCTGGTCCAAAAACAGCCGCGAGAACAAGCTCACGCCCTGGTCGAACGATCCGGTCGGCGACCCGCCGGGGGAGACGTTCTACGTGCGCGACGAAGAGAGCGGGGCGTTGTGGGGGCCGACCTGCCTGCCGATCCGCGAGGAGAACGGGGCGTACGTCATCCGCCACGGCCAGGGCTACAGCCGCTTCGAGCACGTCGCGCACGACATCGGGCTCGATCTCCTGCAGCTCGTGCCGCCGGCGGATCCGATCAAGATCTCCCGCCTGACGCTGCGCAACCTGTCCGGCCGCAGGCGGCGCCTGACGATCACGGCATACGTGGAGTGGGTGCTCGGAGTCGCCCGGACCGGGACGGCTCCTTACGTCGTCACCGAGACCGACCCCGCGACCGGGGCGATCCTGGCGCGCAACGCCTGGAACGGGGAGTTCGCATCGCGCGTCGCGTTCGCCGCCCTGGGCCGCCGCCCGACCGCCGCGACCGCCGATCGCCTGGAGTTCCTCGGCCGGAACTCCGGCCTCGATCGTCCCGCCGCGCTCGAGCCCGGGAAAAGACTCTCGGGCAGGATCGGTGCCGGCCTCGACCCATGCGCGGCCCTGCAGACGATCGTTGAACTGGAGCCGGGCGAAAGCAAAGAAGTGCTGTTCCTGCTGGGCCAGGGGGAAAGCCGCGAGGAATGCGGGCTCCTCATCGAACGCTATCGCCAGGCGGACGGCAAAGCACTTCTCGCCGAGGTGCGCGAGCACTGGGACGGCCTGCTCGCAGCGGTGCAGGTCACGACTCCCGACCCCGCCATGGATCTGCTGCTCAACCGCTGGCTCCTGTACCAGATGCTCTCCTGCCGTCTCTGGGGCCGTTCCGCCTTCTACCAGGCGGGCGGGGCGTACGGCTTCCGCGATCAGATCCAGGACGTCCTGGCGGTCGCGGCGACGAGCCCCGAACTCGTGCGGGAGCACCTGTTGCGCTGCGCGGCCCGGCAGTTCAAGGAGGGGGACGTGCAGCACTGGTGGCATCCGCCGACGGGGCGCGGCGTGAGAACCCGGATCTCCGACGATCGCCTGTGGCTTCCCTACGCGGTCGCCCACTATCTGGAGACCACCGGGGACCCGTCCGTGCTGGACGAAGAGATCCCCTGGCTCGAGGGGGCGCGGCTCTCTGAGCACGAGCAGGAGGCGTATTTCCAGCCGGCGGAATCGGAGGAGCGCGCCACGTTGTTCGAGCATTGCGCCCGGGCGCTCGATCGGAGCCTCGAGACGGGAGAGCACGGCCTTCCCCTGATCGGCGCCGGGGACTGGAACGACGGCATGAACCGCGTCGGTCACGAGGGCCGCGGCGAGAGCGTCTGGCTCGCGTGGTTCCTGTCCGTGAACCTGCAGCAATTCGCGGCCATCGCCGAGCGACGCGGAGCAGGAGAACGCGCCGATCGCTGGCGGCAGAAAGTCGCCTCGCTCCAGACCGCGCTTCAGAAGGAGGGCTGGGACGGGGCCTGGTACCGGCGTGCCTTCTTCGACGACGGCACGCCCCTGGGATCCGCCGCCGACGAAGAGTGCCGCATCGATTCCATCGCACAGTCGTGGGCGGTCCTGTCAGGGGATGGCGACAGGGCGCGGGCGCGCCAGGCCATGGCCTCGGTCGAAGAACACCTCGTCCGGCGCGACGACCGGCTGCTGCTGCTCCTCGCCCCGCCGTTCGATCGGCTCCCCCACGATCCCGGGTATATAAAAGGATACCCCCCCGGGGTGCGCGAGAACGGCGGGCAGTACACCCATGCGGCGATCTGGTCGGTGATGGCCTTCGCGGCCCTGAACGAAGGGGACAAGGCGGCCGGCCTGTTCGATCTCCTGAATCCCATCCATCACGCGGACGATGCCGAGGGTCTCCGCAGATACCGGGTGGAGCCCTATGTCGTGGCCGCCGACGTCTACTCCGAGCCTCCCCACATCGGGCGCGGTGGCTGGACGTGGTACACCGGGGCCGCCGGCTGGCTGCATCGCGCCGGCCTGGAGTCGATCCTCGGCTTGCGCAAGCGCGGCGAAGCACTCGCGATCGATCCGTGCATCCCGCGAGCCTGGAAGGGGTTCGAGATCACCTTCCGCCACGGCCGGAGCCTCTACCGGATCACGGTCGAGAACCCGAACGGGGTCAGCCGCGGAGTGTCCCGCCTCAGCCTCGACGGCGCCCCGCTCCGGGGAGGGACGCTCATCCCTCTGACCAACGACGGTCGCGAGCACCAGGTCCAGGTGCTGCTCGGAGAGATCCCGGTCAATCCGGGTCGTGACTGAATCCTGTGTCCGGAGCGGCCTGACAGAATCGGGGCCAAGTGCGCCCCCGGTTTTCAATTTCAGGCCGGTCGGGAGGGACTCTCGAGCGCAGCGTGGAACCGGAACCGGCCCCCGACCACCTCGGCGCCGGATGAGCAGGGATCCATACTTGGAGATGATTTCTTCCCGGCCTCGTGGAATCATTCTCGTCGAGCCTGACATCAATCCCGTCGCGCGGCGTTTCAGCCTTCCGAACATCGCGAACTACCCGCCTCTCCCCCAGGTGCGCCTCGCCGGACAGCTCCCGCCCGGAGAGAACGTGGCGATCGCGGATCTGCGCATCGCGGGCGAGCGGCGGCGATTGCTCGAGCGCGTCCGGCGGGATCCGCCCGCCCTCGTCGGCATCTCCCTCACCTTCACGTCGAACGGCGACGAGGCGATCGAGGTGGCCGCGGCCATCCGGAGACTTTCCCCCGCGACCGGCATCGTCTTCGGCGGGACCGCCCCCTCGGAAGACCCCGCATCGTTCTGGAGCTCGGCGGCAGATCTGATCTGCCACCGGAGCGGCGACGCCTCCTTCGCGGCCCTGGCCGCCGAGGTGCGCGAGACGGGAGGGATGCCGGCACGCTTCCCCGGGTTCTTTCACCGCGACGGCGGGCGCTTCGTCCTCGAGCCGGGACCTGCCGCCGCGCCGCTGGCGAGCCTCCGGCCCAACGCGTGGCACCTGCTGCCGAAGCGCTACTGGCGCGGCTACTTCCAGGGGTTCCGGCCCACCGGCATGGGGCAGACGAGCGAGGGCTGCCCCTACGACTGCACCTTCTGCACCGTCTGGAAGACGCACGGCCGCAGGGTCTCGGTGGCCTCCCTCGCCAACGTGAAGCACGACTTCGATTCCCTCCCCCCATCCGTCCGCGCCTTCTTCTTCGCGGATGACATCTGGATGCAGGCCAGCGAGACCCAGCTTCGGGAGCTCTACGATCCGCTCCTGGCGTGGATGGCCTCCGACTTCCTCCCGCGCCATCCCGATTTCTGGCTGACGGCCGAGACCCGCACCGACCTGTATCTGCGCGAGGAGGATCGCTTCTATGGCTGGATCAAGCGCGGCGGGCTGAAGCGGATCCTCTTCGGCGTGGAGGCGGTGACCGACGAGCAGCTCCGGAGCTTCAGCAAGCGGAACTCCGTCGACCGCAACATCGAGGCCATCCGTCGTGCCGCGGAGGCCGGGGCCATCGTCACGGCCCAGTTCGTCATCCCGTGCGATGCGACCCGCGCCTACTTCGACGAGATGGTCCGGTTCCTGAAGGTCCATCGGCGCTGGATTCGTACGTCCAACTTCACCATCGCGACGCCGCTCCCGGGCACCGACCTGTACGAGGACTCCCTGAAGGAGTCGCCCGAGCTCGCCGACCGGGGCGCCATCTCGCACTCGGCGTTCTCGCTCTTCACGGCGCTGACCCCGACCCGGCTCGACGTCCGCGAGTTCTACGGGCAGGTGGCCCGGGTGTTCCGCGCGGCCAACCAGGTCCGCTTCAGTCTCGAGGCCCAGCAGCAATGCCTGCGGATGGTGTTTCGGTCCCCCTGGCTGATCCGTCGCCTCGCCCGGGCGCCGCTGGCGCTGCGGGCGCTGACCGATCCCGGCACCTTCCTCGACGTCCACCGGCTCGTCCAGGGGGATCGGCTTCTCGTGCCCCGGCCCGCGTCACCGCCCGCGTCCCAGCCAACCCCCCGGCTCGCCTGAGCCAGCTCCGCGATCCTCTCCCCGCGTCAGGCCCCTGCTGACGCGGGATTCAGGCCAACACTCGACAATGGGAATCCGCATTTGTACCGCATGATGACGATGGGAGTGGAGGGCGATGACGCGATGAACATGCGTGGTGCGGCGGTCCTCGAGCCGGGGTCCCCGTCCGCCGTCACGATCGTCGATCGTCCGGCTTTCATCCGGATGGAAAAGGAATGGAACGCGCTCGTCGAGACGACGTCCGACCAGCCCTTCTACCGGCATGAATACCTGCGAAGCTGGATGGATCATTTCGTGCCCGACGCGACGCTGAAGATCCTCACGGGCCGCGACCACGCGGGGACACTCGTCGCGGCGCTCCCGCTCGTGGCCGACCGCGGCTTCCTCTATGGTCTCCCCGTCCGGCGGCTGGTCTCGCCGACGAGCGTCCACTCCGGCCGATTCGACCTCATCGCGGCGGATCGCCGCTCGGCGGCGCGGTCGTTTCTCCGGACGCTGGCCGACGACGACACGTGGGACATGATCAGAATCACCGATGTGCCGGCGGGGGGGAACGCCTGGGACCTCTACGCTGCGGCCCTGGAAGCCGGCTTCCCCGCGGGGGCCTGGGAATCCCAGCGCAGTCCGTTTCTCGCGCTTCCTGCCTCTTACGACAAGCTGGAAGCCCGCCTGTCCTCCAAGTTCAAGGCGAACCTGCGCCGCCGCCGCAGGCGGCTCGAAGAGCGCGGCGACGTCCGCGTGGAGTGTGTGACCGGCGGCGGCGGGCTCGAGCGACGTCTCGAGGATCATTTCGCGCTCGAACGCAGCGGCTGGAAGGGGCGCAAGGGGACCGCGGCCGCCCAGAGCAGCCGGACGCGCGGCTTCTACACGGGCCTGGCGCACGGGGCGGCCCGCGGCGACTACCTGTCGCTCTCCTCCCTGCATGTCGCCGGCAGGGCGATCGCTTCCCAGTACGGGCTCGCGCGGCGGGGCGTGTACTCCCTCTTGATGACCTGCTACGACGAGACCTGGAGCGAGTACAGCCCCGGGAACCTCCTGATGGAAACGGTGATGCAGCGCTGCGTCGCGGGCGGCCTGAGCGAGTTCGATTTCCTCGGCTGCGATCTGGGGTGGAAGCTGGATTGGAGCCCGACCGCCCGGGCGCACCATTGGTTCTTCATCTTTCGCGACAACCGCCTGGGCTGGATGCTGAAGAAAGCCAAGTTCGACTGGATCCCGGCGGCGAAAGAGGGCCTGAGACGATGGACACGGAGGCAGGATGCCGGCACCCAGGTCGTCAGCAGCCACTGACGCCGTCGAGGTCGTCGATCGCTCGGGGTTCCCGGCCCTGGAGCAGGAATGGAACGACCTCGTCGTCACGACGCGCGACGAGCCGTTCTATCGCCATGAATTCCTGCGTGTCTGGATGAAGCACTTCAACCCGGGGAGCAGGCTGGAGGTCCTCACGACCCGGGACCGGAACGGGAAGCTGGCGGCGGCGTTTCCCCTCATGAGGACCCGGGGCTTCATCTGCGGACTCCCGGCGCGCCTGGGGACTTCGACCGGCAACTCCCACTCCTGCCGCTTCGACATGCTGGCCGAAGACGGCAGCGCCGCCGGCAGGACGTTCTTCGCCCACCTGGCGGCCGACAAGGGCTGGGACGTGCTCCGGATCGCCGATGTGCCGGACGGCGGCAACGCCTGGCATCTCTATCGCGCGGCCGAGCAGGCCGGCTTTCCGGTCGGGACCTGGGAATCCCAGAACAGCCCCTACCTGCCGCTGCCGTCCTCCTATCGGGAACTGCAGACCGGGTTGAGCACCGGCTTCAAAGCCAATCTTCGCCGCAAGCGGCGGCGACTGGAGGCGATGGGCACGGTGCGCGTCGATCGCGTCACCGGCGGCCCCGACCTCCAGGCACGCCTGGACGAGGGCTTCGCCATCGAGCGGAGCGGCTGGAAGGGGAAGCAGGGAACCGCGATTTCACAGAGTGCGGAGACCTACGGGTTCTATTCGGAGCTGGCCCACACCGCCGCCGCCCGCGGCTACCTGTCGCTGAGCTTCCTCATGCTCAACGGCAAATCGATCGCCTTTCATTACGGCCTCACCTATGGCGGCGTCTGCTATGTGCCGAAGCTCGGGTACGACGAGGCGTACAAGGAATGCAGCCCCGGCCTGCTGCTCATCGAGGAAGGGATCCGGGACTGCATCGCGCGCGGGGTGAAGGGCTTCGACTTCCTCGGGCTGCCCGGAGGATGGAAGACGCGGTGGAGCCGGACCATGCGCCGGCACAACTGGCTCTACATCTTCCGCGACTCCCGATTCGGACAGGCCCTGAGGACGACCAAGTTCACGCTGCTGCCGGCGGCGAAGCAGGTGCTGCGGGGCTGGAGAGGACGCCGTGGAAGCGACGACTGAACCGACGGTTTTCGTCCCGGCGTTCCCGACGCTCGCCCCGGAGATGCTCCTGCGCCGCGCGGGACGCCGCGAGCACCCTTTCTCCTCCCCCACCGTGCGCTATTTCTACTTCGCCCGCAACGCCATCTGGCGCACCGTCAAGATGCTCGGGCTCGATCGCGGCGAGGTCCTCGTCCCCGCGTACCATCACGGGGTCGAGATCGAATCGCTTCTCGATGCCGGCGCCCAGGTCAGGTTCTATCGTATCGGCGGCCGCTTCGAAGTGGATCTCGACGACGTGGAACGCAAGATCACCTCCAGGACCACGGCCCTCTACCTGACGCATTTCGGCGGCTTCCCGGGACCCGTGCGCGACATGAAGCGGCTGGCCGAGAAGCACGCGCTGCCCCTGATCGAAGACTGCGCCCTGGCGCTGTTCTCGCGTGACGGCGATGGGCCGCTGGGCATCACCGGCGACGTCGCCATCTTCTGCCTCTACAAGGTCCTGCCGGTCCCGCACGGGGGAGCGCTGGTCTTCAATGGTCCGGGGACGTCCGGCCTCTCCGACCTCCGGCCGCCGCCGCTGCTCTCCTGCACGTTGAGCCTCATGTCTTCGTCCCTGCTCCGCAATGTCGCGTTGCGCGGGGGCAGGGCCGGCCGCCGCCTGCGCAGGGCCGCGCTCGGCCTGGGGAAGAGCTCACTCAAGGCGGCGAACATCACGCCGGTCCTGACCGGCACCCAGCACTTCGATCGGGCGCACCTGGGGCTGGGATTCAGCCGGCTGAGCCGGCGGATCGTGCTCGGACAGGATGCGGAGGCGATCATCGCCACGCGCCGGCGCAACTATCTCTTCCTGCTGGACCGCCTGCGCGACCTGTCCGAGCCGGTCTTCCCCACCCTGCCCGCGGGCGTGGTCCCGCTCTTCTACCCGATGCTGGTGCAGGACAATCGCGCCACCGTCGCGCGCCTGCTGGCCCGCGGCATCGAGGCGGTCGACTTCTGGCGGGACTTTCACCCCGCCTGTCCCGCCGCCGAATTCCCGGAGGTCTCCCGGCTCCGCACGGGCATGATGGAAGTCCCCTGTCACCAGGATCTGAGCCTCGCGACCATGGAGAAGATCGCCGCGAGCGTTCGCGACGTCCTGTCCAGCACGGACGCGTGAGCGGGACGAGATCTACTCCCTGTCGACCATTTTCAGGGGTTGATCCAGCGTGAGGGTCAGATCGGTGCCCGCGGGGATTTTCAGCTCCTTCCCCTTGGTGCCCGCGACGATCGCGGTCCCGATCCCGCCTCCCACGACGGCGCCGATGGCGGCGTCCTTCGTGCCGCCGCCCAGGATCTTCCCGAGCAGCGCACCGCCGGCGGCGCTGCCGCCGATGATGCCGGCGGTCTTGCCGGTCGAGCTGGCCAGGCTGGTGAGGGACGCCGACAGCGGCTCGCTGTCGCCGCGGGGTGTCGTGACCCGGTCGAAGGTGAGAACGACCGACCCGCCCTTCTCCGAGATCTTCATTCCCTTGGTCCCCGGGATCACTTCGGCCACCCGCCCGCGGATGGTGCTGCCCGACGGGATGGCGACCTTGCCCCCGACCAGGGTGTCATTCGTGGTCGTGGCGGTGAGGGAGTCCCCCACCTGGCTCGTCTCGGATCCAACGGGCGTGGAGAGGGTCACGTGCACTTCCGTCCCCTGCGGGATCGTCAGCCGCGCCACGGCGACGGCCTTGGGCGCACTCGGCGTGGGGGGCGTGGGGAGCGGCTGCGGCGACGGCTGTGCGCCGCAACCCAGCAGGCCTCCGAAGAGAACACTCGAGAGGGCGACTCCGAGGCGGATACGGCGAACGTGGAAGGGATTCATGATCGCGCTCCTTTGGTGGCGGGCTTCCTGACATCCACGACGAAGATCATCATACCGACTCCTGGATCGGCGCCGGCGGGCCCTGCGGGTCCTACACGCGGGAGTGTTCCCGCACCTTCGCCGCGATCTGGCGGTCGGTCATCTTGTCGGCCGTTTCCACCGCCACGACGCGTCCTCTCAGGCGGCCCTCCTCGAGACGACTCTGCAACTCCCCCTTCGCCTCGCCCGGACCGAAAATCAGGATCGCTTCGGCGTCCCCGAAGGCCGCGATGACTTCGTCGTAGTAGCGTTGGAGATGAACCGTGAATTCCCGCTGGCGGCGGTCATCCGCCTGGACCTTCTGCGCTTCGTAAGGGGTGGTCGAGCGGACGCCGGCGATCCGACCCGCGTGCTTCTCGACGTTCGATTCGATGACCTTCGATTCCTCCCCCTGGTCCGAGATCCTCGTCATCACGGCCTTGCGATGGTCGATCCACACGCCCACGATCGTCTTCATCGATCCTCCTTTGCCTCGTCGTCCCTGGACAGCGCCGCGAAATCGACCCCCGCGTCCTTCCCATCGGTCGCGGCCTGCGCGTAGCGGCTCGTGGTCGCGAGACGGTAATCCCCGCGTCTGCGGTCCACGAACCCGACCTGATCGACGGATTTCGGGAAGAAGTTGCCGGGGGGATAGGCCGAAGCGCTGCCGCCCACGATGACGTTCCCGTCGAACCGCGCTCCCGGGAAGAACGCGGCGAGGGTGCTGCGGCCCGAGGCCTTCCCCGCGCCGGTCACGCCGTACTCGTTGTTCAGGACGATGTTGTCGCGGAACGAAAATCCCGCGTGGGCCGCCCCGTCCGCCGTGACGGTGTTCCCGGTGTGCAGGCAGGTGTTGTGCTCGAACACCAGGTCCGCCACGCCGTTCAGGAGCTGGAGCATCCGGCCTCCTCCTCCCCAGCGCGACCCGTCCACGTCGTCGAAGAGGTTGTTGCGGATGGCGAGGCGTCGCGTGGGGCCGCTGGGCGCGGCATCGTCCGTTCCCAGGACATTGATCCCCGACCCGGTGTGCCGCACGATGTTGTTCGTGAACGTCACGTCCTCGACCGCGGACCACGGGGACGCGCCGTCCTGGTTCCGGACGGTGAACAGGATGGCGAACCCGGACTGCGCCTGGGCCCAGTTGTTCTCGAAGACGTTCGCATCGACGAGGACGCGGCGGGCGTTCTTCAGCTCGAAGAGGTTCTTGACGGTCCAGGCCGTCCCTTCGTAGGCGGAATCCCCCTGCTTCCAGGACAGCGGCTTGCGCAGGAGATTGCGGCGGATCTCGATGTCGGACGGAACGAGATCCCGGATGGCCGGGTCCGCTCCTCCGAAGAGGAGATTCTCACCCGCCGCTTCCAGGGTGTTGTTGACGATCTTGAACGGGCCCGAGCCGTTCCAGCCGGCGATCGCCTGGGAGTCGGCGCCGGCCTCCTTGAAGTCCGCGAGGGTGGAGTCGACGATCGCGATGTCCCGGCCGTTGAGAGCGATGCCGCGCCGGGTGCCACGCCTGGGGTCGCCGTGCAGGTAGCAGCGGTCGACGACGATGTGGTGGGGCAGCGCTTGAAGCGACGGCTCGGACGTCCCGAGTGCGACCAGGTTGTAGAGGAACGTTCCCGCCTTCGGTTGGATCTCCAGGCCGACGAGGCGATAGTGGTGAGCGCCGGGCTCCGCGGTGATCACCGACTCACCGGCCGATTCGAGCCGGGGCATGAGGGGCGCATGCGAGGGATCGACGCGATTCCCGGGCGCCGGGAGCCTGTCCTCGGCGCTCGTCCGGATCGTGATCCATCCGCTGCCCGTCTTCCTGGGGAGCGTGAAGGGCCCGGCGAAGGCGGCCCCGGCGTCGAGGACGATGGCGTCGCCGGGGCGCGCCTCGTCCAGGATCCTGCGCAGCTCGTCGCCGTTGTGCGCCCGATGAATGGCGCCGGTGACGGGGGGCGCCGCGACGTCCACGAAGGATCGCGGCAGGGCCGGAGCGGCAGGCTCGCCGCACCACGCCGTCCGAGCCGCCGCGGCCTGGACGAACAGGGCGGCCGCGACCACGGCGAGGAACGGCCTCGGACGCCTGGTCACGAGGCGCTCGGAGCGGGGCGCCCGTGCAGGACGCAGGTGCTCGCCAGACGCTCGAAGCCGGGGAGGGACGTGATGAGCCAGTCGAAGGTCGCCAGGGCATTCACGATGGCCCGCCGCACGATGGGAGATCGCTCGTAGTTGAATCGCACCAGGATGAGCCGATCGAGCCGGCCCAGGACGGAAAAAGGGCGCATCACGAGGTCCGGGACGTAACGGCGGACGAGGTCCAGCTCCGCCCCGACCATGGGACGCTCTCCCGGAGTCGCCTCCGTCCGGATCGGGATCATGCGCCGGAGGCTCCGGAGCGCCGGGCTCAGGTTGATCGGTTCGGAGAAGATGAGCACGCCCTCGGGCCTGGCGCACCGCGCCAGCCGGCTCAGGACCCGATCCAGGTCGTCGAGCACGTGATGCAGGATCCCCTCGCCCCAGACGATGTCGAATTCCCCGTCGGGCAGGGCCGCCTCCTCGACCGGGGAGCACAGGAAGCGGACCCGGTCCGCGACGCCGTTCACCTCGGCCCGCCGCCGCGCCACCTCGATCGCGCCCGGGGACACGTCGATCCCGGTGACGCGCGCCCCCATCTGCGCCAGCATCACGGAGTTCTGCCCGTCCCCGCAGCCCACGTCGAGCAGCGTCTTCCCCTCGAGAGAGCCGAGGATCCTGAACCGATACTCCTTGTTGAAGCGCTTCCTCAGAACCGGCCGCGCGTAGCGCTGCAGCGCCAGCGGATCGATCGGCAGGTGGGTCTCTTCGATCCGTCGCGCGGCGCGATCGAAGAAGGCGGCCTCCTCGCTCCAGCGCCGTTCCCGGGTCTTGGTGACGTGCGTTGCGGTCGAGGTGGTCATGTCCGATCCCCCCTGCGCTTCTGGATGATGGCGGCGATCCCAGGACACGAGTCTGGGACCGCGCCGCCGCCCGCCACAATCCGGCCGCGCCCTAATTCGGACTCAGGGCCCCCCTGAAGGCGGCGACCTGCACCGTTTCAGGGACGCCCCGACGCGCACGCCCGATCGAAGCGTGTTCGAATGCGCCCCTGTTACACACGTCACCTGATTGGTGAAAAGGAGAACGCATGCAGAACAAGAGCCTGAAGAGCACCGCAGTCTCCCCCGTCGTCTCGGCCTCGAAGATCATCGGAGAAGCGGTGATCAATCGCGACAAGGAAAACCTCGGCAAGGTTCAGGATCTGGTGATCGACACCGAGCTGGGGTCGGTGGCCTATGCCGTCCTGTCCTTCGGCGGCTTCCTGGGGATGGGGAACAAGCTGTTCGCCATTCCCTGGCAGGCCTTCGAGTTCTCGGCCACCGAATACAAGCTCATCCTCAACGTCAACAAGGAGAAGCTCAAGAACGCCCCCGGTTTCGACCCCGAGAAGATGCCCAACTTCGCGGACAGGTCGTGGGGAGAGAGCGTGCACAGTTACTACGGGTACCGCACCGCCTGGAACAATTGAGCACTGGTCCGGGGAGCGCTGTCGATCCCGAGCACCGGATCGACAGCGCTCTCGGGCATGCTCTCCCGCCTCCGCTTTCAGGACGCGCCCGACCGCAGATTCAGAAAGTCTCCGATTGTGACGGGGAATGCCGATCACCGAGCATGGTATCCGCCACTCGGGGGATCCGAGGAATCGCCCCCGGTGAGGAGGGAACGAGAGATGAACCTGACAACAATCCTGATCATTGTCGTGGTCGTGATGCTCCTGGGCGGCGGCGGATTGTATTGGCGTGGCCGGGGCTAACCGGTCGGCATTCATGAGGGAGGCTGACATGAAACAGTTCGCGTGGGTGGCGGCACTGGTGCTGGTGTTCGGTCTGGCGGCATTCGCCAGCGAGAAAGTCGCGGCGCTCGACGGCACGAGCTGGAAGGTGGATGTCGAGCCGGACTCCATGGCGAAGGAGAAGGGCGAAAAAGCCTACAAGGAGGTCCTGACCTTCGCGGACGGGATGGTGTCCATGAACGAAGGCCAGAAGGTCGGATTCGCGTCGGCGCCCTACGATCTCGCGAAATCCGGAAACAAGGACTGGACCTTCAAGACCGAACTGTTCAGCACGTCCATGGGACAGTCGGTCTGGACGGGGACCATTCACGAGCACAACATCGAAGGCAAGATGATCACCACCAAGAAAGATGGCGCCGTCCTGACCTACACATTCAAGGGCAACAAGCTCGACTGACCCCCGGGACCCCACGGTCCCGGATCGTACCCCCCACTCCGCCCCACCAGGTTCCCACCCCCAGGGCCCTGCGCTGGCCACCAGCGCGGGGCCTTCTCTCGTCGCCCGTCGCGCGCCTCTCAGGGATCCTCACCCCGAGATTCAGCGGCCGCCGGATATCTCCCCGTCGCGTCCTGTGCGAACGTCCGGATCGCAATCGTGGTGGCGCGCCCCCGTCCGGGGATCGCCGAGGGTGGGCCCCTTCCCCGAGCCGGGTCCCGCCCGAGGTGCCAGGGTTGCATTCCTGCAGAGCTCCGGAGAAACCGAGACAGCATGATGACCACACTGACAAGCCGTGGTTTGACGATCGCCCTGGGGCTGAGCCTCATGGGGATCGCGCTCTCCGCCACCACCGCCTCCGCCAACTCCGGAGCCGGCCAGGTCCGGGCCGACTGCTCCTCCCAGGAAATCGCGGAAGTTCAGGCCATCCTCGAGCGGGCGGGATACCTGGCCCCGGACGAATACGCGACGGGGGAGAATGACGAGTTGACCCAGGCGGCGCTCCGGAGCTTCCAGGCGCATCACCGGCTGCCGCCGACCGGTCGGGTCGACCACGAGACGATGGCCCAGCTCTCGAGCCATGCGGGGACGAACGACCGTGACGGGGACAGGGTGGTGGACGACCTCGACTGGTGCCCGAACACCCGGCCGGAAACGCAGGTGGACGCGCATGGCTGCCAACTGGTGGCCCGTCGCGACTCCCTGTTCGACGGGAGAAGAAGCGTGAATCTCGAAGGGGTGACGTTCGACACCGGCACGGCGCACCTGACGCCCGACGCCCGGGTGGTCCTGGACCGCGTCGCCGGGTCGCTGATCTCGTCGCCCGACACCCGGGTTGAGGTCAATGGATACACCGATTCGAGGAACACCAGCGCCTCCAACCTGGCTCTCTCGCGGGCGCGTTCGGCGGCGGTGTGCGAATATCTCGTCGACCAGGGGGTGGCCTCATCGCGCTTGCAGGAGCATGGCTTCGGCGAGTCCAACCCGATCGCCGATAACACCACGGCCGCCGGGCGCGCGACGAACCGGCGCGTCGTCTTCATCCGGATCGACTGAAGAACCGCTTCGGGCCGGCGTCGGGGCGCTTCCACCGCCGACGGCTCTCCTTCCATGGGATTTCTGAGACGCCGATGCTGCCCTTCCGGACCGGATCGCTGCCGCTTCCGAATCCGCACGCCCTCGACGGAGCGCGGGCCGCCCGCCCGCGCCCCGCTTGGACGCGCCGCGCCCTGCTTCTCCTGGCCGCGCCTGCGGGGCTGACTCTGTTCCTGGCGGCGGGATTCGCGCACCACGTCTACTTCGATCGGCAGAACCTCCCCGACCTCGGGCCGTTTCTCCGGTTCGAACCCCCGACCACCGGTGAGATCTACGATGACCGCGGCAAGGTTCTCATCCAGCTGGCGCGGGAGTATCGCCGGGTGGTCTCCTACGACGAGGTTCCGCTCATCCTGCGCCAGGCGATCCTCGCGGCCGAGGACAAGAACTTCCTGACCCACTCCGGCGTGGAATACCGCGCGTTCCCGCGCGTCGTCGAGAAGTCCGCCGCGCATTCGCTGGCGGGGTGGTGGAAGGGAGACGGATTCCGGCTGTGCTTTCCGCAGGGCGGATCGACCCTCACGCAGCAGCTCGTCCGCACTTACTTCCTTCAGGACCTGACAGTCCGCGAGAACAGCGACCTCCTGATCGAGGAGGGGATGACCACGCGCACCCTCGCGGCGATCCTGGGGGTTCGAGCCACGAACAAGCTCCTCCGGAAAACGGAGGAGATCCGCCTGTCCCTGTGGATCGAGGAGGAAATGCTCCGGCGCCACGGATCCAGGGAACGGGCCAAGCGCGAGATCTTCGCGCGTTACGCAAGCTTCATCTACCTGGGGAATGGCCGCTACGGCTTCGCCGCCGCGTCCGAGTACTACTTCGGCAAGCCCCTGTCGCTCTACACCCCGGACGACGCGGCGGAGGCGGCGCTTTTGGCGGGGATCGGCAAGTCCCCCCGGGCATACGCTCCGACGTCCGGAACCGGGCGGCCCCTGGACCGCCGCAACGCGATCCTCGGCCTCATGGCGCGCGATGGGTTCATCTCCGAATCCCGCGCGCAGCGATTTCGCGCCGAACCGATTCGCCTGTCGGAGCGCAGCCTGGTCAAGACCGAGGCGCCTGGTGCCATCGCCAGCGTGCTCGCCGAGCTGGCGCTTCGTGGCGGCACCCGCTTCACGGTCGAGGACCTGCTGCAGGGACGGATCTCGGTCTACGCGACGGTGGACGGCCGGGCCCAGACCATCGTCAACGAGGCGCTGGAGCGCGGCCTGGCCCTCTACGAAAAGCGGCATCGCCGCTCGACCGGGCTCATCCAGGGATCGGTGGTGGTGCTGCGCAATGCGGACGCGGCGATCCTGGCGGAGACCGGCGGCCGCCGGGTGTTCAAGGACCGCTCCAACCTGTACTCCGACTTCAACCGCGTCACCGGCTCGCTCCGACAGCCGGGCTCCGCATGGAAGCCGATGGTCTACCTGGCAGCGTTCCATCGCGGGCTGGACCTCGACACCACCGTGCCCGACGCACCCATCAGCGTTCCGGGCGGGGACGGCGCGGTGAAGTGGATCGCCAACTACGATCACCGGTTCAAGGGGCGGATCCCGGTCCGCCAGGCGCTCGCCGAGTCCCGCAACGCGGTGGCGGTGTGGCTCGCCCGCGAGGTCGGCATCTCCGAAGTGAACCGGACCGCCCGGAAACTGGGCATCCGGAGCCCGCTGCATCCCTACATCAGCACGGCGCTGGGCGCGTCGGAGGTGCGGCTGCTGGAGCTGGCGAGCGCCTATCGCGCCATGGCTTCGGGCCTTCCGGCAGAGCCGCACGTCATCGCCCGGGTGACCGACGCCTCCGGCGAGGTGGTGCTCTACGCGGCGCCCGGCGCGGCGCCGGAGTCCGTCTCCGGCGGACCGAACGCCGCCGAGCTGAGCCTGATCCAGGAAGGGCTGCGCGGAGTGGTCCGACTGCCGGACGGGACGGCCCACGCCCTCGACAGCCCCGACTTCCCGATCGCCGTGATGGGCAAGACCGGCACGACGAGCAGCTTCCGCGACGCG
Source organism: Candidatus Polarisedimenticolia bacterium (assembly GCA_036005805.1). GTDB lineage: Bacteria > Acidobacteriota > Polarisedimenticolia > Gp22-AA2 > Gp22-AA2 > DASRAU01. The sequence continues at coordinate 28,036 of DASYQE010000066.1, forward strand.
CTGTTCGTCGGGTCCACCTACGGACCGCAGGGGATCACGGTGGCCGTCCGCATCGGGTTCGACGACAACCGCACGCTCGGCGAGAAGGAGACCGGGGCGCGCGCCGCCCTCCCGGTGTTCCGGGAGATCATGCTGCGCATTTACCACGACGGGATCGCGGGGCCGCCGCCCCGGTTCCCCGGCGACATCGAGGCGCGGATCGACGCGTACCTGGCGACGCAGTCCGTGCAGGAAGCCCAAAGCGCCGCGCCGCCGTCGACGAACTCCGGCGCGCGGCGATCCCGGCGCTAGCCAAAGCTCACGCGCTCCCGGGCCGGACCGGCACGCGCACTTCAATCCGGGTTCCGTACCCGGGCCGCGATCTCACCCGGATCGTGCCGTGGACCAGCCGCACCCGCTCCTTCATGCCCAGAAGCCCCAGCCCCTCTCCGCCCATCTTCCCGTCGACTTCGAACCCAAGGCCGCGATCCTGGATCGTCAGATGCAGGACGCCGCGGACCGTCTTGAGCACGACGCTGGCGGACTTCGCGCCGGAGTGTTTCGCCACGTTCCGCAGGCCCTCCTGCGTCACCCGATACAGGCACAGGGCGATTTCCTCCGACAGGCCGACCGGCTCCTTCTGGGCGCTGAAATCGACGTCGATCTCTTCGCGACCGGAGAACTTGACGCAGAACGACTTCAGCGCCGCCCGCAGCCCGAGGTGGGTGAGGATCGCCGGATGGAGGTCGTAGGCCAGGCGCCGGACCTCCTCGACGACCTTGGCGATGTCCTCCTCGTGCGCCATGAAGCCCGCCTTGGCGGGCTCGCCTCCCGGAGTCAGCCGCGCGAGCCCGGCGGATCCGATCTGGAGCGCCGACAGCCTCTGGGTCAGGTCATCGTGCAGTTCCCTCGCGACCCGCTTTCTTTCGTCCTCCTGGGCCCGGATCAGCCGCCCCGCGAGGACCCGCAGCTCCGCGCGGCTCGCCCTGAGATCCAGCTTCTTTTCGCGCAGCGACGACTCGGCCCGCAGGCGGCCCTTCTGCACCGTGTCGCGCGAGGCGACCAGCCGCCGCTCCGCGAGCCGGAACCTCGTGATGTCCTTCATGGTGATCAGGATGATCGTCCCTTCCTCTTCGTGCCGATCGAATTGTCGCGCGTCGATCGCCATGATCCGCGGAGGCGAGTCGCCGGCCTCGAACTCGATCTCGAAATCCCTGAGCCGCGAGCGGCGGCCCAGCGACTCCTCGAGAAGCCGCTTGAAGGCCGGGGAGCGGAACCCGCTCGGCTCCAGCTCGAACACCAGCCGATGCTCCATCGCGGTCGCCGAGGTGTGGAAGGTCTCGAGGAACGCACGGTTGGCCATGAGCACGCGCCGGTCGCCCCCCAGCACCAGCAGGGGTTCCTGGACGGCCTCCACGATCGTCCGGCTGAAGTTCCTGGCGCGTTCGACTTCCTGGAAGCTGCGCTTCAGGCGATCGATCTCGAACAGCACCACGACGAGACCGCTGACCCGGCCGTCCTCGGTCCGGTAGGGGCGAAGCCGCATGGAATACCAGACGTTCAACCGATCCTGGACCTCGATGTCTCTGGCCCCCTGCGTCTTGAGCACCTCGGCCGCCACCTGTTCGAGGTCAGCGAACCTGAGAGTGTGCCGGACTTCGGAGACCGGGCGCCCGACATCCGCGGGGGTCAGCCCCATCACCTTGTCCGCGGCGGGCGTGGATCGGCGCAACTTCAGATCGCCCGTCAGGATCAGGATCGGAACGTCGACGCTTTTGACCAGGTTGGCGAGATCGTTGCCGATCTCCGTCAGGTCGCGGTTGCGCATCCCCAGCTGGTCGTTGACCGTCGTCAGCTCTTCGTTCGTCGATTCGAGCTCCTCATGCGAGGTCTGCAGCTCTTCGTTGGCGCTCTGCAGCTCCTCCATGCTCGCCATGAGCTCCTCGTTCGCCGCCTTGAGCTCCTCCTCGGCGGACTGGCGGCTGTCGATCAGCAGCCTGAGCTCGTTCCTCAGGCGGATCACCTCGCGTCCAGCGACGCTCCCTCCTGCCTTGCTCTTCGTGCCGGCCGGCGATTTCGTGCCTGGCGCGGCGGCGGACAGGGGGGCGACGGTCTCGAAGAGCACCAGGAGGCCGGCGCCCCGATCGGCGCGGGCGGGCATCGGGATGACCTCGAGAGAAGGCCTTCCGGGACCGTGGCCGCGCCGGGTCGGCCAGCCCTCCCTGCGGACGGGAGCGCCCGTCTTCCTGGCCCGACCCACCGCATCGGACAATTGCGGGATGAGGTCGCGCCTGACCAGCCGGAGGATGCTGAGGTTGGCTGTTCCGGGCGCAAACCGCACGTAGGGATGCGGGTCTCCGAGGATCTCGATCATCTCCAGCTTCTCGTTGATCACGACGCCCGCCGGAGCGTACCGCTCCATGATCAGCTGGTTCGCCTCCTCCCGGAGGCTCGGTCCGGTCCGTTCCCTGATGGCGGCGCGGACCGCCGGCCGCCTCCCGGATCCGGCCAGCCAGGCGGTGGCTCCCGCCACCTCTCCGGCGGGGGCCGGCTTCTTCCTGTAGACCCTGTGTTTCGCGTCCAGCGGGGCGAACCGGCCGGAGGAGCCGTCGGGCGTCTCGGCCTTCCCGAGGAGCAGGCAGCCGTCCGGCCTCAGGGCGTAGTGGAAGATCGACAGGATCGTTTCCTGGAGTGGCTTCCCCATGTAGATCAGGACATTGCGGCAGCTCACGAGATCGACCTTGGAGTAGGGAGGGTCTCTCGTGATGTCCTGCCGGGCGAAAACGCAGGCCTCGCGGACGCGCTGGCCGATCTTCCAGCCCTTGCCCAGTTTCACGAAGAACCGTCGCCGGCGCGCCGGCGAGACCGATCCCGCGATGCTCGACGGGTAGACCCCGGCGCGGGCCGTGGCGATGGCCTTCTCGCTCAGGTCGGTGGCGAAGATCTGAATCGGGTGATCGACGCGCAGACGATCGGTGACCTCGAACAGAAGGATGGCGAGCGAATACGCCTCCTCGCCGGTGGAGCAGCCGGGGACCCAGACCCGGAACGGCTCCCGGGGCGGCTTCTTCTTCAGCAGCGAGGGCAGGATCCTCGTCTTCAGCCGCTCGAGGGTTTGCGGGTCCCGGAAGAACTCGGTGACCTTGATCAGGAGGTCTTCGTACAGGGCGTCCAGCTCCGCGGGTGTCCGGCGCAGGAAGCGGGCGTAGTCCGCGACACTCCGTATCTTGCCGAGAGTCATCCGGCGATGCAGCCGGCGCTGGACGGTGGCCTCCTTGTAGGCGGAGAAATCCACCCCGGTTCTCTCGCGCAGGCGCGCGAAGACTTCCGCCAGCCCTCCCGCCGGTGACTCCTTGGGCTCAACCGGCGCCGCGACGCCCGCAGCCGGCCGGAGATTTCGCGCGAACTGAACCAGCTTCGCGGCGATCTCCCGCGGCGGCAGGACGAAGTCCGCGGCGTTGGCCCGGATCGCGCTTCGGGGCATGCCGTCGTACCGGGCCGTGCCGGGATCCTGGGCGATGGTGATGCCGCCGGCGTTCCTGATCGCCGCCAGTCCCAACGTCCCGTCCGACGCGGTCCCGGAGAGGATCACGCCGATCGCCCGTGGTCCGCGATCCCGCGCCAGCGAAGCGAGGAAATGATCGATCGGAAGGTTTTTCGCCGGCGCCTCGAGACGGCGCGAGAGGGTCAAGGTGCGCCGGTCGATGCTCATCCTCGTGTTGCGCGGGATCACGTAAACATGATCCGGCTCGAGGACCATCCCGTGCTTCGCCTCCCGGACCGGCATGGAGGTCGTCCGGGCGAGCAGGGAGGTCAGGATGCTCTCGTGCTTCGGATCCAGATGCGAAACGAACACGATCGCCATCCCGGTATCGGCCGGCAGGTGCTCCAGCAGTGCGGAGAACGCCTCCAGACCGCCCGCGGAGGCGCCGACTCCGACGACGTCGCAGAGCCCGCGACGGCGCGCCTCCCGTCCCCGTTGGGGCTTTCTCGCCATGACCCTCCCAGGTGTGCCGGCCAGACTACCACGCCCGGCCAAAATGCCCTGTCCATCAGGGTCTTCCTGACGATGTGTCGGAAAGGAGGCCTCTTCGATCAAGGGGCTTCCTAGTGTTGCTTCCCGCCCCGCCGGAGTACAAAGACATTCGCACGGCAGCGTACGCATTCAGGGCCGATCCGGGCCGTCCGTGCGGGAAGCGTCAGCGAAAGACCCACGTCGTTTCCGCCTCGAGCGTCGAGGCCGGGGGCGAAGGGGGCGAAGCCCGCCGCGAACGCGGGCGAATCCGGGGGATCGAGCCTGATGCCGACCGACCTGGTCCACGATGCGGGTGCCCGCTGGCACGTCCTGTGGACGCGCAGCCACTGCGAGCAGCTGGTGCACGACCAGCTCGCGGGCAAGCATTTCGATCTCTTCCTGCCGAAGTTCGAAGCCTGGACCAGACGCGCCGGAACGCAAAGGGTCGCCGGAACGCCACTTTTCCCGGGCTACCTGTTCCTGCGCCACGCCCTCGACAAGGAGAGCTATGTCGAGGTGCGCAAGGCCCGCGGTCTGGTGTCGATCCTGGGAGACGGCTGGGATCGGCCGGCGGCGCTCCCCGACTCCGAGATCGACGCCATTCGACGGATGGTGGGAGCGAAGGCGCCGGTGGCGGCGCATCCCTACCTGAAGGAAGGACGGCGCGTCCGCGTCACGCGCGGATCGCTCGCCGGCCTCGAAGGGATTCTCCTGCAGCTCAAGATGAAACAGGGGCTCTTGGTCCTGTCGCTGAACCTGCTGCAGCGCAGCGTGGCGGTGGAAGTGGACTGCACCGCGGTCGAGCCGGCCCACTGAGGATGACCATGCCCGACACGATGAAACAGAGGCTCGGACCGGAGGTCGTCCTGTCCGTCTGGCGCAGGCGGAAATGGCTCGCCCTGTCGACCTTCGCCGCGATCCTCGCGGCCGCCGCCAGCGTGGCCGCCTTCCTGCCCGACCGCTACCGGGGCATCGCCACGGTGCTGGTCGAGCGCCGGGCGACCGAGGCCTCGATGCCGGCCGCCGACACCAACGAGATGGAAACGCGCCTGCGCACGATTGGAGAGAAGATCCTCAGCCGCGCGCAGCTCGAAGCCTTGATCCGGCGATTCCATCTCTACGAGACCGCCAGAGCGGAAGGAGCCTCCGCGGAGGCGATCGTCGAGCAGATGCGCCGGGACACCCACCTGGAGCTCAAGGGGATCGACCCGCTCGGCGGAGGCGGCGCGACCATCTCCTTCGCCCTCAGCTACTGGGGAGACGATCCCAAAACCGCCGCCGCGGTCGCCAACACGATCGCGGCCAGCTACGTCGAGAACAACCGCCAGAGCCGCGAGCGCCAGGCCTCGTCCTCGGCCACATTCCTCAAGGCCCAGCTCGACGAGGCCAAGGCGCACCTGGACGACAGCAGCGCGCAGCAGGCGCGTCTGGTCGCGCGCCGCGACGGTCTCGTCAAGCGTCTGGCGTCGATGGAGCCCGGCAACAGCCCCAGGTCCATGGACGCCGTGCGCCTGGCGAATCTCCGGCAGGAGCTGGCCGGGCTGCTGACCCAGTACAAGGACTCCCACCCTCTGGTCGTCCGGATGCGGGGGGAAATCAAGGCGCTCGAGCTGCAGGTCGCCGGAGCCGCGCCGCAAGGCCGGAGCGCGGACGGCGAGGCGATCCAGCAGGCGAGGGACGCGCTGGCCCAGACGAACGCCCTCGTCCTGTCGAGCGATTACGCCACCGCGAGCGACCATTACCTGTCCCTGATGAAACTCTACGAGGAGGCGCGGCTCAACGAGAGCAAGGAGCAGGACGCGCAGGGCGTCCAGTTCGCCATCCTGGATCCGGCGGTCGTGCCGGATCGGCCCGCGTCGCCCAACCGGTTCCGCATCCTGTTCGGAGGCCTGGTCCTGTCGATCGGGATGGCGTTCGGTGCCGTCGTGGCGGCGGAACACCTCGACACGACCTTCCACGCGCTGGACGACCTGCGCGCTTTCACGCGGGTCCCGATCCTGGCGAGCATCTCGCGCATCGCCACGAGGAGGGAGACCTGGCGGCGCCGGTTCCGCCTGCTGCTGGGATTCTGCCTGGCGGCCGCCGGCCTGCTGCTCGTCGTCGGGATGTCCTGGCTCGTCGCGCACCGGGGCGGCTCGGTGCTGACGATGCTCGTCGGAGGTCACGCCTGATGTCCTCGAACCTCGGCACCCTGGACCAGGCGGCGCGCGCGGAGTCGGCGCGGCAGCAGCCGGTCCCGTCGCCGTCCCGCTCGGCCGGATTCAAGCCGGGCGAGCAGCTCGTCAGCCTCCGCTCCAGCGAGTCGTTCGAAGCCAACATGTACCGGATCCTGACGCACCGGATCGAGCACGCGGACGCCAACGCCGGCCGCGGGGTGATCGCCGTGACCAGCCCGGGCGCCGGCGAGGGAAAGACCACGACCGCCATCAACCTCGCCGGGACCCTGGCCCAGTCGCAGGGGTCGCGCGTGCTGCTCATCGATGCCGATCTTCGCCTTCCCGGCGTGGCCGCGCAGCTGGGGCTTCCCGGCGGCGGGCCGGGACTGGCCGACGCGATTCTCGACGCCGAACTCCCGCTCGAGAAGGTCGTCCACCACGACCCCCGCTTCAACCTGTCCATCCTGACCTCCGGCCGCCGTCTCGCCGGGCCGTACGAGGCGCTCCGGTCGCCGCGACTGGGCGACCTCCTCGACCAGGCGCGGCGCGCCTACCACTACGTCATCGTCGACACGCCCCCGGTGCTGCCCGTGCCCGACTGCCGGGCCATCGCGCATTGGGCGGACCGTCTGCTCCTCGTCGTCGCCGCGCATCGGACGCCGCGCCGATACCTGGAGGAGGCCTTGAACGCGCTCGACCAGGACAAGATCGCCGGCCTGGTGTTCAACAGCGCCGATCCGCCGCCCGCGGGACCCTACGCGTACTACCGCGGTTACGGCGCGCCGCCGGCGCGCTGACGCGCCGCCTCACGTCCTCGTTCCACCGAATCGAACATTTCAATCCATGAATCCCGTGTGGCACTTCCTCGCGTCGCAATTCGTCCTGTCGATGGCCGGCATCGTCCTCGGGATGGGGATGGTGTGCGCCCTGGTGCCGGGGATCCGGCAGACCGCCGTCGGCAGGGCCGTGCGCCTCGCCCGCGCCGGGGAGCGCGTCCTCATCCTCGGCTCCGGCGCACTCGCCGAGGAGCTGATCCAGGAGATGAAGGCCCGCGGCTCACGCTGGACGATCGTCGGTGTCATTCCCGACGTGCGCTCTTCCCAGCCGGAGTCGCCCTACCCGGTCCTGGGGTCGATCGCCGACATGGGCCGCATCGTCGACACCGCGCGTCCGCAGCGGATCGTCGTCGCGCTCGACGAACGCCGCGGGCGGCTGCCGGTCGAAGCGCTGCTCGATTCGCGCGTGCGGGGCATCGCCGTGGAGCAGGGGGTCGAGTTCTACGAGCGCCTGACCCGCAGGCTGGCGATCGATTCGCTCCGACCGAGCTCGCTGATCTTCTCCGCCGGGTTCTACCGGCGCCGGTTCGCCGGCAGCGCGAGCCGCGGCATGAGCTTCTTCCTGTCGGCGCTCGCTCTCGTCGTGACCGCCCCGTTGTGGCCGCTGATCGCGATCGCCATCCGGCTCGATTCGCCCGGGCCGGCGATCTTCCGGCAGGATCGCGTCGGGCGCGCGGCCCGGACATTCCGTCTCCTGAAGTTCCGCTCCATGTGCGCCGAAAGAGGGGGCGGCTCCTCGTGGGTCCGCGACAACACGGCCCGCATCACCCGCGTCGGCCGCTTCCTCCGCTGGTCCCACCTCGACGAGCTGCCGCAGCTCCTCAATGTCCTGCGCGGGGACATGAACCTGGTCGGCCCCCGCCCGCACCCGGTCGCCAACTTCGCCCTGTTCAACGCCGCCATCCCCTACTACGCCCTGCGCGCCGCGATCCGGCCGGGTGTCACCGGCTGGGCGCAGGTCTGCTACCGCTACGCCAACACGCTCGCGGAAGAGTCGGCGAAGATGCGTTACGACCTCTACTACATCAAGCATCGCTCGCTGTGGTTCGACCTGAGGATTCTCGCCCGCACGGCGCGCGTCCTGCTGCTGGGGCTTCGCCGCGAGAGGGCGATGACGACCCGGGAAAGTCCCGCCATCACCGGACCGGAAGTGGCGAGGGCCGCATGACGCCTTTGGCGGCCGGCGCTGTGCAACGCGGTCTCGAATGGTGGCGGCCGGCTCCGACGCCGCGCGTCCATCTTCCCTCGCTCGACGCGGGCGAGTCGCGCGGCGGGACCGCCTCCTTCGTCGCGCTCGAGGCCTTCATCATCATCCTGCTGCTCGCGCCGCAGGCGCTGTTTCCGGTCCTGTCCCCCTTCCGCGTGGCGCTTCTCGCCGCGGCCGGCGGCATCGGGATGCACGCGCTGGACCGCCTGTTCGCGCACCGGCCCATCTCCATCGTGACGCGCGAGATCGTCCTCGCCGCGTGCCTGGCCGCCTGGGCCGCCGTGGGCGTTCCCTTCTCGTACTGGCCCGGAGGAAGCCTCGCCCTGCTGCTCGATGTCTTCATCAAGTCGCTGGCGATCTTCTGGTTGATCGCCAACATCGCCGGCACGCCGGCGCGGTTCCGCGCCGTGACCATGACCCTGGTGGTCGCCAGCGTCCCCCTCGCGGTGGTGGCGATCCTGCACTTCGTCACCGGCGACCTCACGCCCGGAGGCTACCAGGGGACGTTCCAGCGGATCACCGGCTACAGCGCGCCGCTCACCGAGAATCCCAATGACCTCGCCCTGACGCTCAACCTGCTCCTGCCGTTCTCGGTCGCTGCGCTTTTCCGCGCCCGCAGCGCCGTCGCGCGCGTGATGCTGGCGGGGATCCTCCCGCTCATCGCCGCGGCCATCGTCCTGACCTTCTCGCGGGCCGGGTTCCTGACCCTCGCCGCGATGTTCGCGCTGTACGTCTGGAAGCTCGCCCGCAGCACCCGGCGGCACTGGGCGGTGGCGATGGTCCTGCTCGCGGTCGCGCTCGTTTCGGTCCTGCCCGGGTCGTATCTCGACCGCATCGGAACGATCGCGGACATGCGCACCGACCACACCGGCTCGTCGCAGGCGCGCTGGGGCGGCATGGTGGCGGCCGCGGGCCTGGCGCTCGCGCACCCCGTCCTCGGAGTCGGTGCGGGGATGAACATCCTGGCTCTCAACGAGACGCACGGGGCGCACTGGAAAGAGGTGCACAACGTCTACCTGGAATACGGCGCCGACCTCGGGCTGCCTGGCCTGGTGCTCTTCCTGGCGCTGTTCTGGTCCTGCTGGTCGCGCGCGCGGCGCACGCAGCGGGACGCGGCGGGGGTGCCGGGCCGCGAGGATCTCTTCCAGCACGGGGTGGCGGTCGAGGCCAGCCTCGTCGCCTTCGCGGTGGCCGGCATGTTCCACCCCGTCGGCTACAACTTCTACTTCTACATCATCGCCGGACTCGCCGTGGCCCTCGGGACGCTCCACAAGAGGATGGAGGTGGAGCCTGTCGCGCACTAAGGTGCTCCAGTTCATCACCGGGTTCCACGTCGGCGGCACCGAGCGGCACGTGGCGCATCTGGCGACGCGGCTGGATCCGGCCCGATTCGAGGTCCACCTCGCCTGCCTGCAGCCGGCAGGGCCGCTGTATGCCGAGATGGAGGCGAGCGGCTTTCCCCTGACCTCCTACCCCATCCGGGGCTTCCTCCGCCTGGACACGTTGCGGCAGCAGCTCCGGTTCGCGGCCTACCTGAAAGAGCAGGCCATCGACATCGTCCACGCCTACGGCTTCTACCCCATCGTGTTCGCCGTGCCGGTCGCCCGGCTCGCCGGCGCGCCGGTCGTCCTGGCGTCGATCCGCGACAACGGCGATCCCTGGTCGCGCGCCCAGAGGCTGGTCCAGATGTGCGCCAGCCGGATGGCCCATGGCGTCCTGGTGAACGCCACCGCCGTCCGCGATCGGCTCAGCGCGGGAGGGCACGCGCGCGGCGGCATCAGCGTGATCCGCAACGGCGTGGACCTCGACCGCTTCGCGCCGGGCCCGCCCGACCCGGCGCTGCGGGAGAGCCTGGGCCTGCCGGCAGACGCGCCCCTGGTCGTGGCCGTGTCCCGTCTGAATCCGATGAAGGGGATGGACGACTACGTGCAGGCCCTGGCGCTTTTGGCCGACCGGCACACGGAGGCGCGCTTCGTGATCGTGGGAGACGGGGCCAGCCGCCGGGAGCTCGAGGAACAGGCGCGCCGGCTCGGGCTCGCGCGGCGTTTGGTGTTCACCGGGACGAGGCTCGACATCGCCGCGATCCTTTCGCAGGCGGCCGTCTCGGTCGTCCCCTCGCTGAGCGAAGGCCTGCCCAACATCGTTCTCGAATCGATGGCCGCCGGCGTGCCGGTCGTGGCGACGCGCGTCGGCGGGATCCCCGAAATCCTCGAGGAGGGAGTCTCCGGCTTCCTGGTGCCGCCCTGCGATGCCCCGGCGCTGGCCGCCGCCATCGAACGGCTGCTCGCAGACCCGCTCATGGCCCGGCGCATGGGGGACGCCGGCCGCATGCGGGCGGCCACCCGGTTCTCGATGTCCTCCATGGTGCGCCAGACCGAGAGCCTCTACCGGGCGCTCCTCCGGGGCGAGCGCGGCGCCGCGATGGACGCGGACGCGCGGGCCGAAGGCCCCGTGACGCTGTCCCCTCCGCCGGCCGTCCTGGCGCGACGACGCAGGGAGATGCGACACCCCGCGCGACTGAACGTTCATTGAGTGATTCCCTGAAAGGAGACCCGCACATGCTCGAGACCCTGATCATCGTCCTCGTCGTTCTCTGGCTGCTTGGCCTCGTGACCTCGTACACCATGGGAGGACTGATCCACGTCCTCCTGGTCGTCGCAGCCGTGATGCTCCTGCTCCGCCTGATGCGCGGCCGGAGACTCGCATGAGCCCCATCAAGATCCTCGCCATCGTGCTGATCGCGGGAGGCCTCTTCGGGCTCCTGTACGGCGGCTTCACCTACACGCAGGACAGCCACGATCTCAAGATCGGCAGCCTGGAGTTGTCGGTCAAGGACAAGAAGACAGTCAACATCCCGATGTGGGCCGGTGCCGGCGCCGTCGCGACCGGCGCGGCGCTGCTGATCCTCCGCCCGAGGAGTTCGTAGATCCCGCCGGAATCAATGGAAAGAGGTGCATGACATGAACACCAGGACCGTTCGCTTGTACGTGGCCGTCGCCTGCGCTCTGGCGGTTGCAGCCGCGGCCGGAGGCCCGGCCTCCGCCCAGACGAAGATCAAGCCGGGCTTCAACATCTTCTCCGTGGATCAGGACAAGGAGATCGGCCAGAAGTCCGCCGCCGAGGCGGAGAGCCAGCTGCCGATCCTCCATGATCGCTCGATCGACGCGTTCGTCACCGCGGTCGGACTGCGCCTCGCGGCCGTCGCCCCCGGGGCGCACTATCCCTACCAGTTCAAGGTCGTGAACGCCTCCGACATCAACGCGTTCGCGCTTCCCGGCGGCTACCTGTACTTCAACCGCGGCCTCATCCAGGCGGCCACCTCCGAAGGACAGCTCGCGGGCGTCATGGCGCACGAGATCTCCCACGTGGCGCTGCGGCACGGGACCAACCAGGCCTCGAAGGCCTATCTCGGCCAGATGGGGCTCGGGGTGATGGCCGGGCTCGTCGGCAAGGAGGGCAGCTCGACCGGCAAGACGCTCGACGCCATCGGCGGATTCGGGATGAACACGCTGTTCCTGAAGTTCAGCCGCACGGACGAAGAGCAGGCCGACGTGGTGGGGGCGCAGATCATGGCCCGGGCCGGCTACGACCCGAAGGACATGGTCGATTTCTTCGAGATGCTGCGGAGCACCCAGGCGCACGATCCGGGCAAGGTGGAGCAGTTCTTCGCCACCCACCCCGCCCCCAAGGACCGCGCCGCCCGCATCCGGAGCGAGATGCGGTCGCTGAACGTCAAGACGACGGCGCCGGTGGGCGGCTTCAAGCAGGCCCGGTCCGAGCTCCAGGGAATGTCCCCGGCCAAGTCGTCCCAGCAGATCGCCCAGGCGGGCACCACGACCGCGACACCGGACCCGGAAGGAATCGTCACCGGCGGCGGCGGTCGCGCCGCCGAGATCAACATCGATCGCCCCTCCACGAGCTACCGATCGTTCGGCCAGCGCAGCGGGTTCTTCCGGATCGACTACCCGGCGAACTGGAGCGTCTACGAGCCGTCGAACGGGTACGGGGTCACCCTCGCGCCCCTGGGTGGCTACGTCGACACCGGCGCCGCGGAGCGCAATCTCGTCTACGGCGTGATCGTCAATCACTACGACCCGATCGATCGCGATGCCGCCACGCGGTTCGGAAGCGTGGACTCCGCGGACTTCAGCACCGGCTTCATCGACGGCAGCGGCGGCCCGGTCAGCCGCACGAACCTGGCCCAGGCCACGAACGACCTCATCGCTCAGATCCTCCAGTCCAACCCCAACCTCAAGTTGATCCCGAACTCCCAGCGCACCGACACGGTCAGCGGGGAGGCGGCGCTCTCCCTCGTCCTGGCCGGCCGCTCGTCCGTCACCGAACGGGAAGAGCGGATCACGCTGTTCACCCGCGAGCTCCCCGATGACGACGTGATCTACGCGCTCTTCATCGCCCCCGGGGAGGACTACGGCGAGCTGGGCAAGACGTTCGACCGCATGATCGCCAGCCTTCGGGTCAACGACAGCGCCGTGCACCCGTAGCCGCGTTCGATGCTCAATTCTCCCCCCGCGGGAATCGCCCCGTCCCTCCCCTGCTCGATCGAATCGATCGAGGAGGTGGAGGGGTTCCGTCGGCTGCGCCCGGAATGGGACGACCTGCTGGCCTCGAGCCGATCCGACTGCCTCTTCCTGACCTGGGAGTGGCTGTTCACCTGGTGGAAGCACCTCGGTGGGCGGCGGCGGCTCCAGATCCTGGCGCTGCGCTCCGCCGGGGAGCTGATCGCCATCGCGCCTCTGGCCCTCCGCCCCCCGGACTACGGCCGCCTGGCGCCGTTCCGCGCGCTGGAATTCCTGGGGACCGGGACCGCCGGATCGGACTACCTCGATCTGATCGTCCGGGACGGGCAGGAATCGGTCGCCCTGTCCGTGTTGGCCGATCACCTGGCGCGCGGCAAGGTCATGCTCGAGCTGGCGCAGATCAGGACGGGCGGCTCCCTGGCTCGCGATCTGGCGGAGCGGATCGCGGAGCGCGGCTGGAGCCTGACCGCCTCCGGGACCTCCGTGTGCCCTTACATCGATCTCGAGGGGCTGACGTGGGCGTCGTATCTCGCCGGACTCGGCCCGGCGCACCGCGCCAATCTGCAGCGCCGCCTGAGGAACCTGTCCCGCTCGTCGGATCTGATCTTCACCGCGGCGGCGAGCGAAGAAGAGCGCCGCGAATTCCTCGGCCACTTGATCGACCTGCACCTCCTGCGCCGCCAGGAGCTCGGAGGATCGGATGCCTTCCACACCCCGGGACTCGTGGCCTTCCACGAAGAGTTCAGCGCGCTGGCGCGGCAACGCGGCTGGCTGCGCCTGTACCTCCTGCGTCTCGACCGGAAACCGGCCGCGGCGCTCTACGGGTTCCAATACGGCCCGACTTTCTCCTTCTACCAGTCGGGGTTCGACCCCGCGTACCGCAAGCAGAGCGTCGGTCTCGTCGCCATGGCGCTGACCATCCGGAAGGCCCTCGAGGCGGGGGCGGCGGAATTCGACTTCCTGCACGGGGATGAAACGTACAAGTCGCTCTGGGCCCCGGAACGCCGGGAGATCGGACGGCTGGAGAGTTACCCGCCCCATGCCCGGGGCGCCCTCCAGCGGAGCGTGAACCAGATCGGCCGTGACGCGCGCCGGCTGGCGCGTCGCGCCCTGCCCCGCGTCCTGGCCGGCCGCATCGCCTCCGCCCTGAACCGCAGTCCGGGAGAGACACGCACGTGCTGCGACGTCTCCTGAAGTCGGCTCTGGCACTGGGGCTGAGCAAGTCGGGCGTCGCGGGGCGCCTGGGCTCCGGACGGAATGGCGGGGACGCCCCCCTCATCGTCGGGTACCACAGGGTGGTGCAGGACTTCGACCGCAGCGCCAGAAGCGCGATCCCCTCGATGCTGATCAGCGCCCGGATGCTGGAGAAGCAGCTCGACTGGCTGGGCGGACATTACCGGCTGGTTTCGCTGCAGGAGATGGGGCAGCGCCTGCGGGAAGGCCGCACCGCCGGCACCGCCGCCGTCACCTTCGACGACGGCTACGGCGACGTGTACGAGAACGCCTTTCCGATCCTCGCGCGCAAGGGGATTCCCGCGACCATCTTCGTCGTCAGCGACCTGATCGGCACGCCGCGGTCGCTGTCCCACGATCGGCTGTACGCCCTCCTGGCCCGGGCCCTGCCGGACACGACGGACCCCGCCGGCATGCTGGGCGGCTTGCACCGCGCCTGCGGACGGCGCGCCCCCGATCCGCGGGTCCTGGCGCGTGCCGCCCGGACGAACTTCACGGCGCTGCGGCTGTTCCTCGACACGCTGCCGCAGCCGGCCATCCTCGCGGTCATCGCCACGCTCGAGTCCCGCTTCGGCGTTCCGAGCGGTGACGGAGACCGGGCGCTCACGTGGGAGATGATCGACGCGATGGCCCCGGCCGGCGTGAGCATCGGCTCGCACGGCAGGACCCACGCCCTGCTCACGCACGTGAGCCAGGAGCGGAAGCACGACGAGATCTCCGGGTCGCGCCGGATGCTGGAGGCGCGTCTGGGGACTCCCGTCGAGCATCTCGCCTATCCCGACGGGCGGTTCGACTCCGGCACGCTCGTCGCCACGGCCGCGGCCGGCTACCGTTTCGCCTACACCGCCTGCGCGCACCGCGACCCGGCGTTTCCGCTCCTGACGCTGCCGCGCCGCATCCTCTGGGAGCGCGCCGCCGTCGACGGACGCGGCGCCTTCTCCGCCCCGGTCTTCGACTGCCTGGTCGGCGGCGTGTTCGACCGGTTGTCACCGTGCCGCCAGACCCACGGGCCGGGAATCCACGACCGGCCGCAACTCCGCGCCGAGTGGAGCCGCACGGCATGACGATCCTGCCCGCCCGGGCTCGCGCGCTGCTCCTTGGGCCCGAGATCCTCCTGACGCTCGGCCGGACCGTCGGCTTCGCGGCGACCTTTTTCATCCCGGTGGTGCTGGTGCGGGTGTTCGACCGGGCCACGTTCGGAACCTACAAGCAGCTTTTCCTCGTCTTCACGACCTTGTACTTCATCGCGCAGGCCGGCCTGGCCGAGAGTCTCTTCTACTTCGTCCCGAAGACCGAGGGGCGCCGCGGGACGTACGTCGCGCACGCCGCCCTCGGCCTGACGACGATGGGCCTCCTGTCGGGGGCGCTGCTGTGGGCGGGGGCGCCGGCGATCGGCGCCTGGCTGAACAACCCCGCCCTGGCCGCCTTCCTTCCCTGGATCGGCGCGTTCCTCTTTCTCATGCTCGTGTCGGCCGGCCTCGAGATCGTCCTGATCGCCCGCGGTCGCTTCGCCTGGGCCGCGGCGTCGTACGGGCTGTCCGACCTGCTGCGGGCCGCGGTGTTCATCGTCCCCGCGCTTCTCACCCGCCGCCTGGAATGGCTGCTGTACGGGGCGGTGGCGTTCGCGGCCGTGCGCGTGGTGGTGGCGCTCGGCTACTTCGCGAGGGAATTCCGGGGGGCGCTGCGTCCGGGTTCCGGCGCGCTCAAGGAACAGCTCTCCTATGCGCTGCCGTTCGGCGCGGCGGTCCTGATCGACACGATCCAGGGGAACCTGCACCAGTACGTGGTCTCGGCGCGCTTCGACGCGGCGACCTTCGCCCTGTACGCCGTCGGCTGCCTGCAGATCCCGTTCGTGGACTTCGTGGCGGGCCCGGCCGGCAACGTGATGATGGTCCGCATGAGCGAGGCGCGCGCCCGAGGCGACACGGACTCCCTGCGGCCGCTCTGGCACCGGACGACGCTGCGCCTCGCGCTGATCTTCTTCCCGCTGACGACGCTGCTCCTGGTGCTCGGACGCGACCTGATCGTCACCCTGTTCACTCCCGCGTACGCGGCGAGCGTGCCGATCTTCCTGGTGTGGTCCCTGTCGATCCTCTTCCCGGTGCTGCAGACCGACGGCGTCCTGCGGGTGTTCGCGAGGACCCGCTTCCTGCTGGTGGTGAACGTCCTCCGGCTGCTCCTCATCCTGGGGTCGATCTCCTGGTTCCTTTCGACCTTCGGGATGATGGGGGCCGTCCTGGTGACCCTGACCGGCATGCTCCTCGCCAAGGGGCTGATGCTGTTCGAGGTGAGCCGGCGCCTCAAGACCGGACTGCGGGATCTCCTCCCCTGGCGCGGCCTGGCCGAGACGGCCGGGCTGGCCATAGCCGCAGCCGCTCCTGCGTGGGTGGTCATGAAAGCGCTCGAGGATCATCCGCTGGCGGGGATCTTGGCCGCCGGGACGACCTACGCGGCGATCTACCTGGCGGCGCTCGCCGGGCTGAGGCGACGGCAGGGCGCCGGCGGAGGCGCTGCGATCGTGCTCCGGCCGCAGCGCGCCGAGGCGGGGTAATCCCGGCCATGTGCGGCATCGCCGGCATCGTCGATCTCGGGGGCGGACCCGTCCTTCCGGGAGAGCTCCGACGCATGTGCGACGTCATGCGCCACCGCGGGCCGGACGACGAGGGGATCTACCTGGGCGCCGGGGCCGGGCTGGGGATGCGGCGGCTGAGCATCATCGATCTCGACACCGGCCGGCAGCCGATTCACAACGAGGACAAAACCGTCTGGGTGGTGCTGAACGGCGAGATCTACAACTTCCGCGATCTCCGGAAGCACCTGACGCGCCGGGGACATGCGTTTTCCACGCAGACCGACACGGAGACCATCGTGCACCTCTACGAAGAGTACGGCGATCGCTGCGTGGACCATCTGCGCGGCATGTTCGCCTTCGCCCTGTGGGACGAGAAGAGCCGGCGGCTGCTCCTGGCGCGCGACCGTCTCGGGGTGAAGCCGCTGTACTACGCGGAGATCGGTGGACGACTCGTGTTCGCCTCGGAGCTCAAGGCCCTGCTGGAGCTTCCGGACGTCGAGCCGGAGATCGACTGGCCGGCCGCGTCGCACCTGTTCACGTTCCTCACCACCCCCGTGTCCGGGAGCATCGTCCGGGGGGTCCGCAAGCTCCCGGCCGCGCACCTCCTGGTGGCCGCGGCCGGTCGCCGCACCCGGGTCCACCCCTACTGGGACGTGCAGTTCTACCCGGACCGCGGCCGCAGCGCCGGCGACCTGATCGAGGAGCTGCGGACGCTCCTGGA
Source organism: Candidatus Polarisedimenticolia bacterium (assembly GCA_036005805.1). Taxonomy (GTDB): domain Bacteria; phylum Acidobacteriota; class Polarisedimenticolia; order Gp22-AA2; family Gp22-AA2; genus DASRAU01. The sequence continues at coordinate 45,293 of DASYQE010000066.1, forward strand.
CGAGTCGGTGCGTCTGCGGCTGGTCAGCGACGTGCCGGTGGGGGCTTTTCTCAGCGGCGGCCTCGACTCGAGCGCGGTCGTGGCCACCATGGCGCCCCACGTGCAGGGCCCCCTCAAGACGTTCACGATCGGTTTCGCGGACCAGGCGTACGACGAGAGCGCGCACGCCCGGCGTGTCGCCCGGCAGTTCGGGACGGACCATCACGAGCTCATCCTCGAGCCCGACGTCACGGACCAGATCGAGGACATCGCCTGGCACCTCGACGAGCCGTTCGGCGACAGCTCGGCCATTCCCACCTACATGGTGTCGAAGCTCGCGGCAGAGCACGTCAAGGTGGTTCTCTCCGGCGACGGCGGGGACGAGATCTTCGCCGGGTACGAGCGCTATGTCGTCGAGGCGCGCCGGCGGGCCTTCCGGCTGCCGCGCCTCGCGCGCCGGATCGCGGGCCGCGCGGCCGGGCGGCTTCGGCCGGGCGCGAAAGGGCGCAACTTCCTCCACAACCTGGGGCTCGACGGCGCGCACCGCTACCTGGACGAATCGACGCTCTTCCGCCGGGACGACCTGGAGCGGCTGTTCCCGCCCGAGGTCCTGGACCGCATGGGGCCGCACAATCCCTCGCGCGCCGAGCACGGCTACCTCGAGCACTCGGGCGGCCACTGGCTGTCGGCGGCGCGCTATCTCGACCTCAAGTCGTCCCTGCCGCTGGACATCCTCACCAAGGTGGACCGGATGAGCATGGCGCATTCGCTGGAGGCGCGCGAGCCGCTCCTCGATCACCGGCTGGTCGAGTTCGCGGCGGCGATCCCGCCCGGAATGCTGCTGCGCGACGGCACGACGAAGTGGATCTTCAAGGAGGCGATGCGCGGCATCCTGCCCGACGACATCATCGACCGGCGCAAGCAGGGCTTCGCCATCCCGCTCGGCCGCTGGTTCCGGGGGAAGCTCGGCGGGTTCGTCCACGATCTCCTGCTGACGAAACGCAGTCGCGAGCGGGGCTTCTTCAACCCGGCCGCCGTCGAGGATCTGGTGCGCAGCCACGAAGCGGGGCGTTCGCTCGACCTGCAGATCTGGACGCTCCTGTCCTTCGAGCTGTGGTGCCGTGCCTTCATCGACGCCCGCCCCGCGCGGCAAAGGGAGGTCGCATGCGTGTCGCTCTGATCGCGCCAGGACCCGGATCCGTGGGAGGGCAGGAGGTGCAGGCGGCGGCGATTCAGAATCACCTGCAGGCGGAGGGGCACCAGGTGACGCGGATCCCCATCGATCCGCCGTTCCCCTCCTCGCTGTCATGGCTGCGCCGCTGGCCCTACGCCCGCACCCTCCTCAACCAGGCCCTCTACGTGCCCTCGCTGCGACGCTTGCGTGAGGTCGACGTGGCGCACGCCTTCTCGGCCTCGTTCTGGTCGTTCCTCCTCGCGCCGACGCCGGCCATCGCCGTCGCGCGTCATTACGGGAAGCGGGTCGTTCTGCACTACCACAGTGGCGAGGCCGAGACGCACCTGGCGCGCTGGGGCCTGCTGGTGCATCCCTTCCTGCGGCGGGTGGATGAGATCGTCGTGCCGTCCGAATACCTTCGCGATGTGTTCGCGCGTCACGGCCACCGGGCGCGCGTCATCCGCAACATCGTGGACACCGGACGCTTCCGTTTCCGCGATCGGCCGCCTCTGCAGCCGCGCTTCCTCTCCGCCCGCAATCTCGAGCCGCACTACCGCGTGGACGTGACGATCCGGGCGTTCTCGCAACTGAAGAAGCGCTACCCGGAGGCCACCCTGACCGTCGCCGGGTCGGGCAGCGAGGAGCAACGCCTCCGCGGCCTGGCCCGGGGCCTCGGCGCCGGCGACGTGCGCTTCCTCGGAGCGATCGACCCGGGCCGGATGCCGGCGCTGTACGAAGAGGCCGACATCCTCCTGAACGCGTCGGCCGTGGACAACCAGCCGGTGTCGGTCCTGGAGGCCTTCGCGGCCGGGCTCCCGGTCGTGTCCACGGCCACCGGCGACCTGGGGAACATCATCCGCCACCGCACCACCGGCCTGCTCGTGCCGGTCGCGGATCCGGAGGCGATGGCCAGCGCCGCGTCCTACTTCCTCGGGAACCCGAACCGCGCCCACTCCATCGCCCGGAGCGCCCGGCAGGAAGCGGAGAAGTACAGCTGGGAGCACGTGCGGAAATCCTGGCTCGCGGTCTACACGGGGCGGCCGGCATGAGGCTGGACCGCTTGCCGGGAATGGGACTCCACGAGCTGGCCAGTCGCGGCCGGCAGGAGGTCTCCAAGTGGCTGGAGCGTCTCGGTGTCACGGGGGATCCCGATGACGCCGCGCGGCGCGGCCGCCTCCTGGCGTGCACGGGCGCGATCCCCGCGAGGCACGCGGGAGACGAGCTCGAACAGGCGCTCGGCCGGTCGCTGCAGCGGTTCAACCTGGAGGCGCCCGGCCGGTTCTTCGACGGCGCGGCGAACGCGGCCGAGGCGAGGCGGCTCCTCGATCGGTCCGCGCCGAGGACACTCTCGCAGCTGCTGGCGGCGGCAGAGCCGATCGGTCGCAGGCGCTTCGATCTGCTCGGCTATCGCGATCTCTTTTTCGGCGACCCGATCGACTGGCATCTCGACCCGGTCTCGGGTCGGAGGACGCGCTTCGCTCACTGGAGCCGTCTCGACCTGTTCGACTCGGAGTCGATGGGCGACCCCAAAGTCGTCTGGGAGCTGAACCGGCACCAATGGCTGGTGACGCTGGGGCAGGCCTATCGCCTGACGGGAGACGAGGACTACGCCGTGACGTTCGCCTCGTCGGTCCGTGACTGGATGGGCGCCAATCCGGTCGGCTGGGGCATCAACTGGGCCAGCAGTCTGGAGGTCGCGCTGCGGCTGATCTCCTGGTGCTGGGCCCTGCACCTGTTCCGTGGCGCGCGCGCGCTCACGCCCGATCTGTTCGCGCAGATGCGGACCGGCATCAGCAGCCACGCGACGCACATCGAACGCTACCTGTCCCGCTACACGTCACCCAACACCCACCTCACGGGAGAGGCTCTCGGCCTGTTCTACGCGGGCACCCAGTTCCCCGAGCTCTCCGGGGCGGAAGGCTGGACGAGCACCGGCGAGCGCATCCTGGTGGAGCAGGTCGCGCTCCAGGTGCTGGACGACGGCGTCTATTTCGAGCAGTCGACCTGCTACCAGCGGTACACGGTCGAGATCTACCTGCACTACCTCATCCTGGCGTCGCGCTGCGGTCGTCCCGTCCCGGAAGAGGTCGCGGCAAGGATCCGCAAGGCGATCGACTTCCTGCTGGCTCTCGCCCTGCCCGGCGGGAGAGTTCCGAGCGTGGGAGACGGCGACGGAGGCTGCCTCCTGCCGCTGCACCGCCGGGAACCGGACGACATGCGGGCCACCTTCTCCACCGCGGCGGCGCTGTTCCGGCGGCCCGATTACGCCTGGGCGGCCGGCGACCTGGCCCCGGAGACGGAGTGGCTGCTCGGCACGTCGGGCGCGGAGGCCTTCCGCGCCCTCGCTCCCGCCCCGCCGGACGGCTCGTCCCATGGACTGTTCGGCACCGGCGGGTATGTCGTCATGCGCAGCGGCTGGGAGCCGCGCGACCATCAGATCATCTTCGACGTCGGGCCGCTGGGCCCCCCGGCCGCCGCGGGCCACGCGCATGCCGATCTGCTGAGCGTCCAGTGCGCCATGTTCGGGGAACCGTGCGTCGTGGACTCCGGCACGTTCCTCTATGCGACCGACCGCTCGTGGCGTGACGCGTTCCGCGGCACGGCGGCCCACAGCACCGTGATGGTGGACGGCGCCGGACAGGCGGAGCCGGACGGCCCGTTCGCCTGGCGCGACACGCCCGGCGCCCGGCTGCGGCGTCACGCCTCCGACGACTCCCTCGGCTACGCCGATGCCGAGCACGGCGCGTACTGCCGTCTCCCCGATCCGGTCGTGCACCGGCGGCGGGTGCTGTTCCTGAAGCCGCGCCTGCTGATCATCGTGGACGATCTCGAGGGGAACGCCGATCACCGCATCGACGCCCGGTTCCAGTTCGCCCCCTTGCGGGTGGAACAGAAGGACGGCTGGGTGCACGCCCTCGGACCCCTGGGGCGGGGGCTCATGATGCGCTCCTTCGCGAACGTCGACCTGGCGACCCGCATCGTCACGGGCAGCGAGGCCCCGCCGCAGGGCTGGGTGTCGCCGCATTACGGACAGCGCCGGCCGGCCCCGGTGATGATCGTCACCGCCGAGACGCGCCTGCCCCTCCGCCTCATCACGCTGCTGCTCCCGGCGGCCGGCGAGCCCGGCGCGACTCCCGAAGTGTCGCTCCTCGACGCGGACGCGCGACGGCCGTCCGGGCTCGTCCTCGACCGGGGCCGGGACACGCTGCGGTTCGAGGACGACGCGGTCGTCGTCAATGGCCGGAGATTTCCGGAGCCGGCCGCCTGATGGACCAGCGGCGCTCCCGGCGACCTCGTCACGCGCTTCCGGCGGTCCTGATCCCCCTGGTGGCTCTCGGTCTCGGTCTGCTGACCGCCTGCCAGGGAGGACCCGACCTCATCATTCCTGAAGCTGCAGGGACCGCAGGCTGCACGGTGACTCAGGCCGATCTCCAGGGGACCTGGGTCATCACTCACGTCGCCGCGACGCTGTTCTGTCCGGCGGGCGTCCCCTTCGCGACGACCACGAGGGCCAACCGTTTCGGCCCGGTGAGCGTCGTCAGGGATGAGGCGTTGCCGGGATTCAGGATCACCGCCACCGGGCTCACGGCGACGGTCGTGGACGTCACCTGCGACGTCGCCTGGACGTATCTGGATCGCGACACCAACGCGCGGTACGAGTGCTTCACCACGTTTCAGCCCGGTTCGGCCGGCGGGACGATGGAGATCGGACACTCCGATCGGGTCACGCGGCTCAACAACAACGGCACCACGGCAGCCTCCTGCTCCATTCCTCTCCCATACCTCGACACCTCCATCGTGGTCGAGGGTCCCTGAAAGGAGACCATGACACACGCACCGAAATCGCTCCTGGCGCTCGTCGCCCTCGGTCTCCTCGGGCTGCTTTTCGGGCTCCGGGGGATCCCATCGACCCAGGCGGGGACGGCGGAAGAGGGAGGCAAGGTGAGCGCATCGGATCGAGAGGTCGCAAATCATGCGCGCGCGATGATCGAAGAAGGCCGGCAGACGTTCCGCTTCGACACCTTCGGAGACGAGCACTTCTGGGGCGATGCCCTCGGGATTCACCGGGCGATCGCCGGCGCCACCCTGGGAGGCGTCGGTCCGGGTCTGGGAGCCAGGGCCGCGCTCGGCGCCGGCCTCAAGGTCGATGTCGATGCCCTTCCCAGGCCCCTGCTCGATCAGCTCAAGGGCGGCAACGTGGACCTCGGCAGCCCGAAGACCACCGTCGCCCTGTTGAAGCTGCATGCGGTCGTCGGCCTCACCGGATTCTTCGACACCCGCGGGACCCTCACGTCGATTGGCATGCAGTGCGCCCTGTGCCACTCCACGGTCGACGACTCTTTCGCCCCGGGGATCGGCCACCGGCTCGACGGCTGGGCGAACCGCGACCTCAACGTCGGCGCGATCGTGGGATTGTCACCCGACTTGACGCCGGTCGTCATGCTGCTGGGGGTCCCCGAAGAGACGGTGCGTGCCGTCCTGGCCTCCTGGGGACCCGGGAAGTTCGACGCCGCGCTGTTCCTGGACGGCAAGGCCTTCCGCCCCGACGGCGCCACCGGCGCCACGCTCCTGCCGCCGGCGTTCGGCCTCGCCGGCGTGAACCTGCACACCTGGACCGGCTGGGGGTCGGTGACCCACTGGAACGCCTTCGTCGCCAACCTCGAGATGCACGGGCAGGGGATCTTCTTCGACCCGAGGCTGGATGACGCGGCGCAGTTCCCGATCGCGGCGGCGAATGGCTTCGGGCACGTGAAGAGCGACTCCGATCGGATCACGCCGAGGCTCGCCGCCCTGCACTTCTACCAGCTCGCCCTCGAGGCCCCGCGCCCGCCCAGGGGCTCGTTCGACGCCGCGGCCGCGGCACGCGGGGAAGCGATCTTCAACGGCAGTGCGCGGTGCGCCTCGTGCCATGTCCCGCCGATCTTCACCGAGCCGGGCTGGAATCTGCACGCGGCCTCCGAGATCGGCATCGACGACTTCCAGGCGAGCCGCTCTCCCGACCGGCGCTATCGCACCACTCCTCTCAAAGGGTTGTGGACGCACCGGAAGGGCGGCTTCTATCACGACGGACGGTTCGCGACCCTGAACCTCGTCGTCGATCACTACGACACCTTCTTCGCGCTGGGTCTCGGCGCACAGGAGAAGAGCGACCTTGTCGAGTACCTCGACTCGCTCTAGACCCTTCCATGTGCGGCATCGTCGGCATCCTGAAGCTGCGCCCGGGCGAGGGCGTGGAAGCCAAGCGCCTCGAGCGGATGCGGGACACCCTGCGCCACCGCGGACCGGACGGGGAAGGGCTGCTCGTCGAGGGTCCCATCGGCCTGGGGCATCGGCGGCTGGCCATCGTCGATCCGAAGGGCGGCCGGCAGCCGATGGCGAACGAGGATCAAAGCGTCTGGATCATCTGCAACGGCGAGATCTACAACCATCCCGATCTCCGGCCGCGCCTGGAAGCGCGGGGACACCGGTACGGGACGCACAGCGACAACGAGACGATCCTGCACCTCTACGAGGAGCAGGAGGATCGCTGCGTCGAGTCGCTGCGCGGCATGTTCGCCTTCGCCCTGTGGGACCGGAAGCGCGGCCGGCTCCTGCTGGCGCGCGATCGGCTGGGGATCAAGCCTCTGTACTACGCGCTCACCGAGCACGAGCTGATCTTCGCGTCGGAGATCAAGGCGATCCTGGCGTCGGGCTGGATCACCCCGCGGCTGAACGAGGACATCCTCCCGGAATTCCTGGCCAACCGCTTCGTCGCCGGGGAGGAGACCTTCTTCCACGGGGTGCGCAAGCTGCTGCCGGGCCGGGTGCTGTCGTGGTCGCGCGAGCCCGGGGTCACCCAAAGGCGCTGGTGGCACCTGCCCGATCCGGCCGAGCCGGCCGGCGGGACGGTGCGGCAGCAGGCGGCCGAGGTGCGGGGGCGCCTGGAAGACGCGGTCCGGAGCCACCTCATGAGCGACGTCCCGCTGGGGCTGTTCCTCTCGGGCGGCCTCGACTCGACCGGGCTGGCCGTCCTCATGGCCCGCATGACCCGGGAACCGATCCAGACGTTCGCGGTCGGCTTCGACGACGCGGAGGCGAACGAGCTCCCCTTCGCGCGCCTGGCGGCGCGGACGGCCGGCGCCGTGCACCGGGAGATCGTCCTCGGCGCGGGGGACTTCTTCGCCGACCTGCCCGGCCTGGTGTGGCACGAGGACGAGCCCATCGCCTTCGAATCGAGCGTGCCGCTGCACGCCGTGTCCCGGCTCGCCGCGCGGCACGTCAAGGTGGTGCTGAGCGGCGAAGGGGCGGACGAGCTCTTCCTCGGCTACAACCGCTACCGGGTCACGGCGTGGAACGAGCGGCTGGGGAAGGTCTACCGGCATCTGGTCCCCTCGTCGCTGCGGGAACGCGCCAGCGGGATGCTGCAGACGCTTCCCCGGTCGATCCGCCGTTACGCCGAGCGCAGCTTCCTCGCACTCGAACCCGGTCCCCGCGCGCTGCTCTGCGACAACTACGCCGTCTTTCCGGAGCGCCTGCAGAGCCGCCTCCTGCCCGCCCGGATGCAGCGGGCCGTCCGCGATCCGTACGCGGAGACGCTGCGGTCCTTCGAGGCGGCCGGAGGGGACACGCTCGATCGGATCGGACGCGCCGACATCCAGACGTACCTCGTCGAGCTCCTCATGAAGCAGGACCAGATGAGCATGGCGGCGTCCCTCGAGAGCCGGGTGCCCTACCTGGACCATCCGCTGGTCGAGCAGGTCACCGCCCTGCCGGCGCGCTTCAAGCTGCGCGGCGGGCGCACCAAGGCGGTGCTCCGGGCCGCGCTGCAGGACGTCGTCCCGCGGCCGATCCTCGAGCGCCGCAAGATGGGGTTCCCGGTTCCGTTCGGCCGGTGGATTCGCAACGGCTGGCGGTCCGTGGTCGAGGAGTTCGTCCTCTCCCCCCGGACACTGCGCCGCAATCTCTTCCGTCCCGCCGCGCTCAGGACGATGGCGCACGAGCACCACGCCGGCGTCGCCGACCACGGCAGCCGCCTGTGGCTGCTGGTGAATCTCGAGATCTGGCAACGAATCTTCCTCGATGGCGAGGGGCCGCAGTCCATCCGGATGCGCTCCGGCGTCTGACCTTCCGCTCCGCGGAGAAAGGCCTTCATGAAGCATGCATTCAATTTCTGGTCCATCGTCGCGCTCGCGCTCCTCGCGGGAGCCGCGGCCCGTCCTCCCCTGGCGAACAACCGGACCCAGGCGAGCCTGTACCGGAGCGAGGACGCCGGAGCGACCTGGAAGGCCATCGGCCTGGGCTCTCTCGGGGTCAACGCCCTGGCCATCGATCCCGTCAACCCGTCGACCCTGTACGCCGGGACCGGATCGGGCGGTGTCTTCAAGAGCACCGATTGGGGTGAGACCTGGTCGGCGAGGAACTCCGGGCTGGGAAGTCTCGCGATCAACGCGCTCGGGATCGACCGCGCGCAGCCCTCCACGCTGCATGCCGCCACGACCGGCGGCCTGTTCGAGAGCAGCGATGGCGGTTCGAGCTGGAGCCCCGTCGGACCGACCCTGTCGAACCCGGTGTTCCGTTCCGTGGCTTTCGACCCCGTCGTCTCCACGACGCGCTATGCGGCCGACGCCGTCTGGGTCGCCAGGAGCGTCGACAGCGGGACGACCTGGACCTACTCGACCGTCGGCGGCGACTACGTCACTTCGCTCCTGATCGACCCGGCGACTCCGTCGACGCTCTATGCCGGAGTGTTCCATGCGACGCCCAACGGCGGCGGAGTCTACAAGAGCATCGACGGCGGCCTCCGGTGGAGCGTCGTCAGCGGCGGCATCATCAGCCCCACGGGGCGGTACTACGACGTGAACTCGCTCGCCATCGACCCGGCAGCCTCCATCGTCTATGCCGGCACGAGCGGAGGGGGGGTCTTCCGGAGCGACGACGCCGGCAAGAGCTGGACGGCGGCGAACGCCGGCCTGGGGATGGTTTCGGTGCGCGCCCTGGCGATCGATCCCCGGAATCCGTCGACGATGTATTCCGCCGCCGACGGTGAAGGGATCTTCAAGAGCAGCGACGGGGCGAGGACCTGGACGGCGGCGTCCGCGGGGCTGGACTTCCGCCTGCCCGTCGCCCTGGCGATCGATCCCGCCAATTCGTCCCGGGTCTACGCCGGGCTGCGCGGCGATCTCGTGGATGCCTCGGCGGCCCGGATCGCGGCACGCCGATGATGGAGGGGGCGTCGATCCTGTGCTTCGCCCACGACTGGGGCGGCGATCCGACCAGCAAGACGCACATCATGAAGATCCTCGCCCGGAAGAATCGCGTCCTCTGGGTGAACTCGATCGCCATGCGCCGGCCGGCGGCTTCGGGCCGGGACCTGCGGAGGTTGATCGACAAGGTGGCGAAGGGTCTGCGCGGCTGCCAGGAGGTCGAGCCGAATCTTTTCGTCACCAACCCGCTGGTCATCCCCCTGCCCGGGTGGAACGTGGCCGACCGTCTCAACGCGGGAATCCTGTCCGCGACGCTGCGCCGCCTCTGCCGGCGGCGCGGACTCGAGGATCCGATCCTCTGGAGTTTCCTGCCGAACGTCGGGCGGCTGCTGGGCCGCCTCGGCGAGCGCCTGGCGATCTATCACTGCGTGGACGAGTATTCGGCCTTCGCCGGCGTGTCGCGTGACGCGATCGCGCGCCTGGAGCGCGACCTCGTCCGGCGCGCCGACCTCGTGCTCACCTCGTCCGCGCAACTGGGCGCGGAACGGGTCGGGCTCAATCCGAACACGCATTTCGTCAGCCACGGCGTGGACCTCGGGCACTTCGCCACCGCACTCGATCCGGGGCTCGAGATCCCCGCCGAGCTGCGCGCTCTCCCGCGTCCCGTCATCGGGTTCTTCGGCCTTCTGGCCGACTGGGTGGATCTCGATCTGGTGCGCGACATCGCCAGGGGCCGCCCCGACTGGTCGTTCGCCCTCGTCGGGAAGCAGGCGACCGGCACCGAGGCGCTCCGCGGGCTGCCGAACGTCCATCTGCTCGGGCAGAAGCCTTACGCGCTCCTGCCCGCCTACTGCCGCGGATTCGACGTCGGCATCATTCCGTTCCGGAAGAGCGACCTGACGCTGCGCGCGAACCCGCTCAAGCTGCGCGAGTACCTGGCCGCCGGCCTGCCGGTGGTGTCGACGTCCCTTCCCGAGGTGGCGCGCTATCGCGCGCTCGTGCACCTCGCCGAGGGGACGGCGGGCTTCACGCAGGCGATCACCACCGCACTCGGCGAGCGCTCCCCGGCGTCGGATCGGGCACGCGCCGCGGCGATGGAGGCCGAGAGCTGGGAGGCGCGCGTGGCGGAGATCGAAGGCCACATCGATCGGACCGCGCGCCGCGGGGCGCTTGCCGCGCCGCATCCCGCCTTGTCGGTCGCCGCGCCATGATCCCGGCGGCGATCTTCTGGGTCGCGCTCCTGCTCCTGCTCCATGCCTACCTGGGGTATCCGGCGCTGATCGGCGCGTGGGCCATGCTTCGTCCGCACCCCACCCTGAAGGGCGTGAGCCTGCCTCAGGTGACGCTCGTGGTCGTCGCCCACGACGAAGCGGATCGCATCGGGACGCGCGTCGACAACCTCGGCGATCTCGACTATCCGCGGGAATCCCTGGAGATCCTGATCGTCTCTGACGGATCGACCGACGGCACCGCGGAGCGGGCGCTGGCCCGGGCGACTTCCGGCATGCGGGTGGTCGCCTTCCCGACGCGGCGCGGGAAGCCCGCGGTCCTCAACGAGATCGTCCCGCAGGCCCGGGGGGAGATCGTGGTCCTGGCGGACGCCAGGCAGCGCTTCGATCGCGGCGCCGTGCGGGCCCTCGTGGCCTCCTTCCACGATCCCGCGGTCGGGGCTGTGAGCGGCGACCTCATCCTGACCGGGGACGGGCGGGACACCGCCGTGGGCCCGGGGGTGAGCGCCTACCGGCGCTGCGAGAGTTTCGTGCGCCGCTCCGAAAGCCGGGTCGGCTCCACAGTGGGCGCGACCGGGGCGATCTATGCGCTGCGCCGAGCCCTGTTCCAGCCGCTTCCCGAAGACACCATCCTGGACGATGTCCTGATCCCGATGCGCATCGTCCGGCGCGGGTTCAGGGTGCTGTTCGAGCCGGCGGCGCGCGCCTTCGATCGAGCCCCGGCGACATCCCGGGAGGAGTTCGGCCGCAAGGCGCGCACGCTGGCGGGCAATTTCCAGCTCCTCCTTCGGGAGAAGTGGCTGTTGAACCCGCTCGGCAACCGGCTGTGGGTGCAGACCGTGTCGCACAAGGGCCTGCGCCTCCTGGGACCGGGCCTGCTCGTGGCGGCGTTCGCGTCGAACCTGTTCCTTCTCGGCCGGCCCGGCTACCGCTTCGCGTTCCTGGCGCAGATCGCCTTCTATGCCGGAGCCGTGCTCGGGGGGATGCTGCACGGCAGGAAGGGCGCGCTTCCCCTCTTCAGCCTGCCGTACACCTTCTGTCTCGTGAACGCGGCGGCGATCGTCGGTGCGTTCCGATTCCTCTCCTCGCGCCAGCGGGTGACCTGGGACAAGGCGCCGGCATGAGCGGCGCGCCGCTAACCGGCCGGGATCACCGCCACGGGAGCAGGAACGGCGACCGGCTCCACCTTCACCGCGGGCCGGACCTTCGCGAGAGTGGAAAGGGACAACACCTCGCCAGCGCTGAGGGCCCGGTTGTAGATCCGGACGTCATCGATCCGACCGGGGAGAAACGGCGAAGCGGTCCCCGGATACCGGGCGAGACTCAGGCCCTGCGTCGTGGTCGTCGCGCCCGGGGTCCCGGTCCAGGGCTGTGTCATGCGCAGCGTGCCGTCGACGAACAGGCTCCCGCCCGGCGCATCGACGGTGAAGACCACGTGATGCCACTGGCCGTCGTTGAACCCGGGCGTCGCGAGCGTGCAGCCGCTGCGGTCCCAGACGTAGTTCGTCGCGTCCCTGAAATACCACGCGCACAGGTTGCCGCCGCTGGTGAACACCTGGTAGCCGCTGAACGAGGCGGGGAGGTACTTGTTGACGAGGCCGCCCAGGCTGCCGGACGTGGTGCTCATCCAGAGCGAAATGGTGATCGGATAAGCGTCGAGCACGGCCGCGTGGGGAATGCTGACCGCCTCGTTCACGCCGTTGAAGGACAGGGCCTCATCCAGGCGGCCGGCCACGTGGAGCGGGCCGTTCAGGAGCGTGCCGGTGCCGCCGTTGCCGGAGGAGTCCGCGGCCAGGGAGCCCGACGACTCGTCGAGCTTCCAATAGCCGACCGGGTCGGTCGAGGAGGGCGGCGGCTGGGCCGCGGTCGTGAAGGTGCGATCCGCGGAAACCGCGAGGTTGCCCGCCGCGTCGCGCGACCGTGCACGGCAGTGGTACAGGGTCCCGGCCAGGAGGGCGCTCGCCGTCCGTGCGTGGGCGAGCACCATCCTGGTGTCGAGGGTGGTGACGCTGCCGTAGGCCGTCGTCGTCCCGTACTCGACTTGCGAGTCGCTCGCTTCATCGGAGGTCCAACCCAGCAAAGCGCCCGTGGAGGTCACCTGCGAGACGCCGACCGCGGAGAGCACCGGCGGCGTCGTGTCTCCGGACGGGGCGCTCACGAGAAGCTGCGACGGGACCCTGACGACGAACGCGTCCTGCCGGCTGCCACCCATGTTGGTCGTCCAGATGAAGTACTGGCCGGTCGGGTCGATGTTCCCCTTGGGCAGTTTCGAGTAGTCGTCCCCTCCGCCGGAGGCATTGAGGTCGGTCATCACCGGGGCGACGACCAGGACGTCCAGGGAGGTGTCCAGCCGGAAGCAGAGGATCTCGTTGGCGCGGCTCGAATTGATCCGGTTGGCGCTGCTCCCGCAGGCGAATTGCTGCCCGAGCGGGGTGCCCGGCTTGGCGTTGGCGTGGCTCACGTGCGCCGGCGCGGCCACCGACCAGTCCATGTTGTTGTGGACGAGCGGCGCCTGGAGCTGGTTCGCGCCGAACTGGAAGACGCGGACGGCATTGGGCAGGCTGTTCCAGTTGTCCGCATAGACCATGTACCCGTATCCGTTGTCCGAATGTCCGGCGGCGCCATTCTGGTCGAGCAGGATGGTCTGGGTCCCCGTCTGCAGATCGACGATGACGTTGTCCTCGCCGTTCAGCCCATCGACGTTCTCCTTGATCACCAGCCACCGGCCGCTCTTGTCGATCTGGCACTCGTCGAAATCGCCGACGCGGGGAAAGTAGGAGAACTGCCTCGTGTCCTCCCGGTACGCCAGGCAGCCCAGCATTTCGTAGGTGGTCGACGAACGGAGCGTGGCCGAGTGGACCCGATCGTCGCCGCTGGAGTGAACCTGCCAGATGTACTTGTCGCTGCCGAACTGGGGAGCGGCGTCGAACACCGTCTGCATCTGGTGGGTGACGACGTCGTAACGCAGGAGTGCGGAACCGTTGTTGAGATAGAGCGCGGTGGGCAGCGTCGCGCTGAAGTACCAGCCTTCCCCCGTCGACCACGAAAAGGGGCTCGCGGCATCGAACAACGGCCCCACGACGCTGATGACGCCCGTATCCTTATTATATGCAAACAGCGTGGGGCCCCCGCCGCCGCGGGAGCGGTTCAGCCCGAGGAAGATCAGCATGGTGCTGCTCCCCGCAGAGTTGTTCATGTTGCGCCAGTACGAGTAGCCCACGGACTGCACGCAGTCCGATCCGCCGCAGTCGGTGCCGTTGGTGATCCTCACCCCTTGAGTGTTGTAAGGGGGCGGAAACACGAAGGCGCCGCGGGCGGGAAGCAGGGACTGGATCTGGGCCGCGCTGAGAACCGGCCGTACGTCGGTGCTGTTGGTCTTTTCGATGAAGCCGCCTGGCACAACGCTCAACGACTCCGGCTCAGGCGCGCTCAGGGCCACACCAGCACAGAATGGACCAAACGCGATGGCCGCGAAGGCGGCGAGGCGCAATGCGACAAGGATCCGAGGTGAGTTCTGCGGAATGATACTGAAGCCAATCCGTCTCATGGAATCCCCCCTCTTTCCCCTCGAGAGTTGCGGCTCCATCCCGCACCTATCGAGAGGGTCCCCCCCGGGACGCTTGCGGAATGAATCTGCCTCGGGGAGCGCCGGTAAAGAGCAAGCACAGTGCCATCGATAGCGGAGCGTTTGGGACGGGTCTGGATCCTCGTGCGAACAGGTCACTTGAGCGCAAAAAGAGACAGGGCATGGTTCGCATTTCGACCTCCCCGGGGTGTGAAAGAGCCCTGCCGGAGACCGGCGCAGGAGCGCCGGCGGACCTCTGGAATCATTACGTCATCTGTCCGGGACATCCTGACACCCTATCGGGAATTCCCCCCACGAGATTGCCGAGTTTTCTGATTCGTCCGGCGATCGCTCGAAACGGAGCATCAGGCGGCGATTCGCGACCCCGCGGTGCTATCATGGGGCTCATTCCCAGAAAGCGCGAGGCACCCTAACCATGTCCATCCGAGTCCTCCTCGCCGACGACCACCCGATCTTCCTCCAGGGCATGAAAGTGCTCCTGGAGCCGGAGAAGTTCGACGTGGTCGGCCTGGCGTCGGACGGCCGCCAGGCGGTCAAGATGGCCGAGAAGCTCAACCCGGACGTGGTGATCCTGGATCTGGCGATGCCGCTCATGAATGGCCTGGACGCCGCCCGGGAAATCGGCAAGGTGTCGCCCAAGATCAAGAAGATCCTCCTGACGAACTACACCGACGAGCAGTACATCCTCGACGCGCTGCGGGCGGGGGTGAACGGGTACCTCGTGAAGACCAAGGCCGCCGCCGACCTGATCCAGGCGATTCACGAGGTTTCGCGCGGGGCGCTCTATCTGAGCTCCGGTGTGTCGCGCGAGCTCCTGCAGGCCTACCTCGAAAACGAGGCAAGCCGCGTCAATCCTCTGAGCGGTCGCGAGCGCGAGGTGCTGCAGCTGATCGCCGAAGGGAAGACGACGAAGGAGATCGCCGTGGTCCTCGGCGTCAGCCCCAAGACGGTCGAGACGCACCGGATGCGCTTGATGGACAAGCTCGACATCCACGAGACGGCCGGCCTCGTCCGGTACGCCATCCGTCGAGGCGTCATCCAGCCCTGAGTTCCTGCAGTCGACACGTTTCTCCGAAGACACGCTCTCCCGAACACCACAATGAAAAGCATCGCTCTCGGTGTGCTCCTGGCACTGGCCGCGGCGGGATCCGCCCAGGCGCAGACCTCCTCTGTCTACGACCTCCTGGGGCCCGGCCTGCCGGCCGGTCACTTCAATCTCTATCCTTCCGTCTCCTACGAGTACATGTACGACGACAACATCCTCTTCATGAGCACCGACCTCCCCGGGAGCGTCCCGGTCGCATCGGGCGTCAACGTGCTGCGGGCGCGCTTCCTGGCCGATCTGCCGCTGCGTGACGGCCGGGTCCGGATGCTCTACGCCCCCTTCTTCCGCAGCTATACGAACGACCGCTTCGTGCCCGAGGATCAGATCAACCAGGTCCTCGGCGTGGAGGGAACCTTCCACCAGAGCGGCCGTGTCGCGATCGGCGTCCGGGACGATTACGCGAAGGGCACCCTGTCGCTGCAGGAGCAGGTCGTCAGGAACGGAGTCCCCTTCGGACTGGGACATTACGAGGTCCACAACCCCCGCATCGACCTCGGAGTTCGCGTGGGACTCCGGCAGGGGTTCTCCCTGCTGCCGAGCTACTCCCAGTCCCAGTTCAGCGGACTCGTCTCCGGGTTCGGCCAGGCCGTCGACTACGGCTACACGACGAAGGCGATCGAGGGACGCTACAACTACAGGCTCGCCGAACCGGCGACGGCCTACCTGTATTCCATCCTCGACCGGACCCTCCAGACCGTGTCGGACGCCCCGGATGTCAACATCCGATCGAACACCGTCGGGCTCGGCCTCACGCGAACCCTGCACGCTCTCGTCGTGACGCAGGTGTCGGTCGGCTACGAGACCATGCAGTTCGACGGCGGGGTCGGCGAGGACTTCGCCGGGCCGGTCGGAGAGGCGAACGTGTCCTGGGAGGTGGCGAACCTCAACCGGATCAACGTGAGCGTCCTGAGGAGGCCGTACGCTTCCATCTATCTCGACAGCAACTACTACCTGGCCACGGTCGGGCAATTGCGCTGGATTCGACAGCTCTGGCGGAGCAGCTACCTGGACACAGTCGCCACGATCCAGCGGAGCGACTTCGTCCCGGTGCAGGGGGTGGGCCGCCAGGAGCGGTTGATCCGGCTGGAGGCCGGCATCGGGCACGAGTTCCTGCGCCACCTGCGCGGCTATGCCGGGTTCAACGTCGAACAGCGCGACTCCAATGTCGTGCAGATGACCGGGGGCGTGGGGGCGGATCCCTTCAACTATCAGTTGCACCGTTTCATTTTCCGCATTGAAGCGGGGTGGATGTGACCGTCAAAGTTGCCGGATCGATCCTCGTCGCATGCCTCGCCTCGTGCCTGGCTCAAGGCCCCCTGCAGGCGGCCGCCGCGGCTCCACGCGGCGATGTCGTCCAGGCCCTCAGCGTTCAGCCTTCGAAGGACGGGACCACCGTCACGCTTGTGACGTCGGTTCCCGTGCCGCGGTTCACGTGCGTGATGGACAAGTCCGATCCTCGCCAGGTGGTGATCGACTTCCCGGCCGCCATGAGCCGACTCAAGAAGCGCTACGCGCTCGGCGACCCCCTCGTGCGCGAGGCGCAGGTCGAAAAGGCGCCCGTGCCCGGTGTCGCCCTGCGCATCCGTCTCACACTCGGGGAGGGCGCCCTCGCCGCGCTGGAACTGGGCGGACAAGGGGTGAACCTCCGGTTCCTGGCAGTCGCCGCGGCGCCGATCCCGGCGGCGGCCCCGGTGGCGGCCCCGGCGCCGATCCGCGGGGGGACCGCGTCGCCGATCCCGGCGGCGGCCCCGGCGCCGATCGAGACCGCCGCCGCGTCCTCCGGGTATCTCGTCGGCGCCGGAGACAAGCTGGACATCACCGTCCTCGGCCACACCGACCTGGACCGCGTGGTGGAGGTGCGGGGAGACGGAACGATCGGCTTTCCGCTGATCGGGGACGTCCCGGTCGCAGGCCGCGGCCTGTCGCAGATCAGCGGGGAGATGACACGCGCCCTGGGAAGGGACTTCATCGTCAATCCTCAGATCAGCGTGAACATCAAGGAATACGGCAGCCAGTGGGTGACGGTCATCGGCGAGGTCAACAAGCCGGGGCGCCAGCTCCTCAGGCAGAGGATGAGCCTCATCGAGCTTTTGGCCGAGGCGGGCGGATTCACCGCGTACGCCAACCGCAAGCAGATCGAAATCCTGAGGACCGAGGGACCCGACCTGCGACGCAAGCTGGCCGTGAACCTGAGAGCCATCGAAGAGGGAAAGCAGAAGGACATCCCGCTGAAAACCGGCGATGTCGTGATCGTTCCGCGGCGCACATTTTGACCGTGCCGGAGGTCTCCACGTGATGCACGCACTGACTGCCGTCCGGCTCCCCGGCCGGCCGGACGGGTGGGATCGGAGCATCGAGAGATACGCGACCAAGACCCTGTTCCACGAGTCCGCCTGGCTGGACTTCGTCCAGACCATCCATCCGAAGGGCCGCATCGAGTACTTCGAGCTCAAGCAGGGTGACGCGACCGCGGGATTCTTCTGCGCCGTGCGCATCAGGAAGGTCCTGTCGATCCTGGTGTACGGCAGCCCGTTGCCCGAGTCCGGCATGTCCATGGGGCCTCTGGTCGGTGACGGAGTGGCCCAGGCCGAGGTCGTGCAGGCGCTCGTGAGAGCCTGCCGATCGAACGGGATCGCCTGCCTGGAGCTGGCGAACGACTGGCTGGACCCGCAGTTGATGCGCCGGCTGGGATTCAGGGTCTCCCCGGGCGTCACCCATCTCTGTCCCCTGGGGCGGGACGAAGGCGCGGCCTGGGCGACCCTGAAGGGGACGTGCAGGACACGGATCCGCAAAGCGATCAAGAGCGGGCTCCAGGCGGAGCTGACCGACGACGGCGCGATCGTCGAAGACTTCCAGCGCTTCATGACCCTGGCCCTGAAGCGCAGGGGGCTGCCGCCGCCCTACGGGATCGAGCGCCCGCGGTCGTTGGTGGCCTGCCTGACTCCCGCCGACCGGCTCATCAGCGTCCGGGTGCGATTCGGGGGGCGGGTCATCGGGGCGGCCTTCTACCCCCACGACACGCGCTCGATGTACTACTGGGACGGAGCCTCGGACCCGGCCCATCTGGAGCTCGGTCCGAACGAGCTTTTGCACTGGACCGCCATGAAGGAGGCGATCCGCCGGGGCATCCCCCTGTTCAACATCGGGGGCGGACCGGTGCCCAGCCGGTTCACCCGGAAGTTCGGCGGCGGCGAGGTCCCCTGCCACAGCTATCGCAGGAACTTCATTCCCTTCCTCGAGACGGCTCGCCACCTGTCTCACTGGTTCGATCGCGGCAAGCCCGCCGCGGCGCCGTCCCCGGTGAACGTGTGAGCCGGGCCGGTTCCGTTGCAGCGCAGCAGGAGACCTCCGTGCCACCGTATTCCCTGCCCGATCTCGACTACGACTTCAGCGCGCTCGAGCCCCACATCTCCGGCACGATCATGGAGCTGCATCACGACAAGCACCATGCGGCCTACGTCAGGAACGCGAACGAGACCCTCGGCCGTCTCGACGAAGTGCGCTCCACCGAGAACCTCACCGGCCTGGCGGCGCTGGAACGGGCCCTCGCCTTCAACCTCTCCGGCCACATCCTGCATTCGATCTTCTGGAAGAACCTCGTGCCGCAAGGGGGCGACCGGCCCGGCGGGGAGCTGGCGCGAACGCTCGACCGGGATTTCGGATCGTTCGACAGGTTCAAGCGGCAGCTCACCGAGGCGGCGGCGACGATCATGGGCTCCGGCTGGGCGGCGCTCATCTGGGAGCCGGCCGGCGGGCGCCTGCTGATCACCCCGATCGACGACCATCAGTCGAACATCGTCCAGGGTGGCACACCGCTGATGGTGATCGATGCCTGGGAGCACGCCTACTACATGCAGTACCAGAACCGGAAGACGGAGTTCTTCGAGGCGGTCTGGCGCCTGTGGAATTGGGACGACATCGCCGGCCGCTTGCAGGCGGCTCGGACGCGGGACTCCGGCCCGGGCGGCCGTCAGGAACGGGGCACCGGGGAATCGGGGGGCTCCCGATAGGCCGCCCCGGCCCGCTGTGCGATTTTGAGAGCGAGCAGGAGCCGAATCATCCCGATCAAGACAGGCCCACGACCTGTCTAGCATCGCAGCCACGAACGTGAGGCAAGCCATGAAGCTGCAGACAGCCGCCCGCCGGATCCGGAGCAACATCGCGACCTGGGGACTCTCCCACACCATGCACGATCTGGCGCTCAGGGCGACGAACCGGGTCGTGCTGCTCAAGATTCTCAAGTGCATGGCGATCGAGCGGATCAATCCCGTCTTCGCCGACTGCCCCGAGCCCTACCGCGCGATGTTCCTCGGCGCGCCGATGCTCCGCGAGTTCTGTCGCGATCCGGCGAATGACCTTTCGGAAAGCTTCCTGGAAGAGGCCCTCGCCAAGGACGACGAGTGCTTCGGGATCCTCGCCGGCGACTCCCTGGCGGCCTATGGCTGGTACTCCCGCGGACCGACGCCGATCGATCCGCCGGGTCTGGTGTTCCACCCCGGCGACCGGTCGGTCTACATGTACAAGGGATTCACCCACCTCGGCCACCGGGGGCGACGACTGCACGCCATCGGGATGACCATGGCTCTTCAACACTACTTGAACAGAGGTTTCAAGGGGCTCGTCTCCTACGTCGAGTCCAACAATTTCAGCTCGCTCAATTCGGTCCGGCGGATGGGCTACGGGATTTTCGGAACCATCTCCGTCCTGCGGCCGTTCGGCGTCATCGTCACGCACGCCAGTTCCGGCTGCCGGGCGCGCGGCGTCCGCCTCAGCCGGGCGCTGCCCGCTTCCCTGCCGCGCGTCGGAGCGCTCGCCGGGAACCCGCGTCGATGACGGCGCATCGCGCCAGGACCGCGGCGAACAACGGCGCCCTGCCGGCGCGCCGCCTGCCCAAGTGTCCGACGGGGATTCAAGGGCTCGATGAGATCACCGGCGGAGGTCTCCCCCGCGGCCGCCCCACGCTTTTGTGCGGCAACCCGGGTTGCGGGAAGACCCTGCTCGCCGTGGAATTCCTGGTGCGCGGCGCCGTGACGTTCGGCGAGCCGGGGGTGCTGATGTGCTTCGAGGAAACGGCAGCCGAGCTCGAGGCCAACGTCGCGTCGCTCGGATTCGACCTGCCCGGCCTGGTGCGGCGGAAGAAGATCGTGATCGATCACGTCCGGGTCGAGCGCAGCGAGATCCAGGAGACCGGCGAATACGATCTGGAAGGGTTGTTCGTCCGGCTGAACCACGCCATCGACTCGATCGGCGCCAACCGCGTCGTGCTGGACACGATCGAGGGGTTGTTCGCCGCCCTGCCCAACGAATCGATCCTGCGCGCCGAGCTGCGCCGCCTGTTCCGCTGGCTCAAGGACAAGGGTGTGACGACCATCATCACGGCCGAGCGCGGGCGCGACCAGCTGACCCGCAAGGGTCTCGAAGAGTACGTGTCGGACTGCGTCATCCTCCTCGACCATCGCGTTCACGAGCGGATCGCCACCCGGCACCTCCGCGTGGTGAAGTATCGCGGATCGCTGCACGGCACCAATGAGTACCCGTTCCTGATCGGGGACGACGGGCTCAGCGTGCTCCCCATCACCTCGCTGGCCCTGGATCACCCGGTCTCGAACGAGCGGATCTCCAGCGGCATCGCGCTGCTCGATACGATGCTCGACGGGCGCGGCTTCTATCGGGGCTCCAGCATCCTGCTCGCCGGAACGCCGGGCACCGGCAAGACCAGCGTCGCCGCCGGCTTCGTCCAGGCCGCCGCCCGGCGGGGTGATCGCGCTCTCTTTTTCGCCTTCGAGGAGTCGCCCAACCAGATCCTCCGCAACATGCGCTCGATCGGCATGAACCTCGCCCCCCCGGTCGAGAGCGGGGTGCTGCGCTTTCACGCCGCGCGTCCCACGCTCTATGGCCTGGAGATGCACCTGGCGACCATGTTCAAGGAGATCGCCGCCTTCCGGCCCGACGTCGTCGTCGTCGACCCGATCAACAGCCTGCTGGCTGCGGGCAGCGAATCGGAGACCCGGGCGATGGTGACGCGGTTGATCGACTCCTTGAAGGCCCAGCAGATCACCTCGCTGTTCACCAGCCTGACCATCGAAGGCGGTCCGCTCCAGCAGAGCGAAATCATCATCTCCTCCCTGATGGATACCTGGCTGCTGCTGCAGAACATCGAGGGGGACGGCGAGCGGAATCGCGGTCTCTACGTCCTCAAGTCGCGTGGCATGGCGCACTCGAACCAGATCCGCGAGTTCCTGATCTCCTCCCGGGGCATCGACCTGGTGGATGCGTACGTCGCTCCGGGCGGGATGCTGGTCGGCGCGGCCCGCGCCGCGCAGACCGCCCGGGAGAAAGCCGCCGCCGAGCGCAAGCACAGTGCCGTCGAGCGGCAGATCGCGACCCTGCTCGCCGACTATGAGGCCGAGGAGCAGGAGGCCGCTTCCGTTCACGGCAATGGAAGCAGGGAGAGGCGACGAAGGCCATGACCGTGATGAAGCCGGCGAAGGCGGAACGACGCGCATCGGCCCCGGGTCGCTCGAAATCCGCGTTCTGGGAGCTGCGACTCTACGTGGCGGGCCAGACGCCACGATCGCTGACGGCCTTCGCGAACCTCACGCAGATCTGCGAAGACCACCTCAAGGGCCGCTACCGCATCCAGGTGGTCGACCTCGTCGTGCGGCCGAAGCTCTCCCGGGGCGACCAGATCCTGGCCATCCCGACGCTGGTCCGCCGGCTCCCGGAGCCGGTCCGCAAGATCATCGGCGACCTGTCGGATACCGAACGCGTGCTCGTCGGACTGGACCTGCGTCCGCCGCCGGCCGCGTGAGGGTGGGTGACGAATGATGCGGCGCCCATCCAAGTTGAGCCCCACCAGGTCGTTCGAGCGGACCCTGGCCGCCAGGTCCCCGGGGAAGTACGTCCTCCGGCTGTACGTGGCCGGAGCGACCGAGCGATCGCGCCGGGCCCTCGCCCGCGCCCGCCACCTGTGCGACGTGGAGCTGAAGGGCCGGTGCGACCTGGAAGTGATCGACGTCTATCAGCAGCCGATCCTGGCCCTCGACGGCCGGATCGTCGCGACTCCCACCCTGGTGAAGGAATTCCCGCTGCCGGTTCGCCGGTTCATCGGTGCCCTGGACGACACGGCCCGCATCGTGGTCGGGCTGGACCTCAAGAGCCGCCCCGTCGTCCGGCCGTGAGCACCGCCCCGCTCCGGCGACCCGAACCTTCCGACCTGATCACCGAGCTGCGCGCCCGCCTGGAGGAGTCCGAGGCGACCCTCGATGCCATTCGCCACGGCGGCGTGGATGCGCTCGTCGTCGCCGGACGGAGCGGTCCGCGGGTCTTCACCCTCGAGGGAGCCGAGCATTCGTACCGGGTGCTCATCGAATCGATGAACGAAGGGGCGCTGATGCTCAACGCCGGCGCCCTGATCCTCTATGCCAACCGGCGCTTCTCCACGATGGTCGGCCATCCGCTGTCGAGGGTGCTGGGCGGTTCCTTCCACCAGTTCCTTTCGGAGGCCGACCGCGCGACGCTGACACGACTCCTGCATCGTGTCGCCAGGCCCGTCTCGACGATCCAGGTCCTCCTGCATGCCGCGGACGAGGCGCGCGTCCCGGCGCAGGTCTCCATTCACCGGCTGGCCGGGCGCCGCTCGGGCGGCGCCGCCTTCAGCATGGTGGTGACCGACATGACCGAGGCGCGGCGCAACGAAAAAACGCTCCGCCGTCTGACCCACAGCCTGTTCCAGTCGCAGGAATCCGACCGCGGCCGTCTCGCGCTCGAGCTGCACGATCGTGCGGCCCAGG
This sequence comes from Candidatus Polarisedimenticolia bacterium, assembly GCA_036005805.1. Lineage (GTDB taxonomy): Bacteria > Acidobacteriota > Polarisedimenticolia > Gp22-AA2 > Gp22-AA2 > DASRAU01. Next base: position 68,342 of record DASYQE010000066.1, read on the forward strand.
GTCTCGGCGCCCTCCTCATCCGGCTGCGCCTGGTGTCGCAGGCCCTCCCCGCCAGCGCGACCGCGCTGCGCGGCGAGCTGGCCGCGATCGGCGGACTTTTGGGCGGCACGGCCGACATCGTCGAGAGCATTTCGAAGAACCTGCGTCCCAGCGTCCTGGGAATCCTGGGCCTGGTCCCCGCGCTGCGCGCCGCGTCCGCCGGATTCGCGAGACGGACCGGCATCGCCGCGACGCTTGTCTGCACCCGCGCCCCCACGGGACTGTCCGCCGAAGCCGAGCTGGTGCTCTACCGGATTCTCGAAGAGGCCCTGCGGAACGTGAAGCAGCACGCCGGGGCGAACAACGTGGTCGTGCGCCTCGGGCGCCAGGGCGGGGTGGTCGCGTTGTCGATCCGGGACGACGGCGTCGGCTTCAACTCGGAGCTCGACCCGCCGGCGGGGGACGGCGTCGGTCTCGTCGGCCTGCGCGAGCGGATCGCCTGCGTGGGCGGCACGCTGCGGATCAAGTCCCTCCGCGGCGCCGGGACCGAGGTAGCAGCCCGCATCCCGCTGGCGCCGGTCGCACCCCGCAGACCCCGAAGGCGCTGATCAGGGCGTGCGCCGCGCCGGGACCGGCGGCGCGGGTCCACAGGCGGACTGCCGCAGCCACGGGGCCACGTCGGCCGCGACGAGGGGCGGGCAGAGATGGAAGCCTTGCGCCGAGTCGCAGCCGAGACCGCGCAGGCGATCCAGGGTCTGCTGATCCTCGACCCGCTTGGCGGCCATCCTGAGCCCCATCATGTGACCCAGGTCGACGATGGGACGGATGGTGCTGTCGTCACCCCGGGCCAGTTGCGCGGCGAGGGCCCCGTCGATCTTGACCTCGCGGACCGGCAGACCTGCGAGATGCTGAAGCGACGCGGCGCCGGCGCCGAAGTCGTCGATGGTGAGTCCGATCCCCATGGCGCCGAGCCGCGTCGCCGTCTCGACCGCCGGGGCCGCCAGGACGCTGCTCTCCGGGAGATCCGCTTGCAACCGGCCGGGATCGAACCTCCAGACCTTCAGGAGATCCCGGGTCATGGCCGGCAGATCTGAATCCAGCAGGCTTCCCGCCGAAAGATTCACCGCGACATCGATCTCCAGACCGGCTTTCATCCAGGCCCGCGCCTGCTGCAGGGCGGAATTGAGCACCCACCGCGTCAGGGGCATGGTGAGACCGGCCTCTTCCGCGACGGGGATGAAGCTCCCCGGAGGCAGCAGGCCTCGTTCCGGATGCTGCCACCGGACCAGCGCCTCGACGCCGATCGCCCTGCCGATCTGGAGATCGATCGTCGGCTGGAAATGCAGCACCAGCTCGTCGTGTTCGATGGCGTGCGCCAGCTCGCCGCGCTGGACGCGCTGCTCCGGGATCACGCTGTCCTGCCGCGGAACGTAGAACGCGTAGCCGCTCCGGGCGCGCTTGGCCACGTACATCGCCTCATCGGCGCGGCGCATCAGGCTCGACGCGTCCCGTCCGTGCTCGGGAAAAAGAGCAATGCCGATGCTGGCGCTGACGCGGAGGACTCGATCGTCGATCGTGAAGGGCTGCTCCAGCACCCGGAGGACCTTCTGCGCGGTCCTCGCTCCATCCTCGCCGCCCATGCCGAGGCCCGGGAGAATGGCGAACTCGTCGCCGCCGAGGCGGGCCACCGTATCGGAGCTCCTGAGCAACCCCTCCAGGCGCTGGGAGATCTGCTGCAGGAGACAGTCCCCCATGTGGTGCCCGTGGGAGTCGTTCACCTCCTTGAAGCCGTCCACGTCCATGATGAGCAGGGCGGCCGTTTTTCCCTTCCGGCTCCCCGTCAGGATGGCCTGGCGCAGCCGATCGTTGAAGAGAGTTCGATTCGGGAGCCGCGTCAGAGCATCGTGCAGGGTCCTGTACTCGAGCGCCTCGGTCTGGGCCTTCCGCTCGGAGATGTCCCGCAGGACGGCGACGAGATACGGCGCGCCGTCAAGCAGCATCCGGGAGGCGCGGATCTCGAGGGGGAAGGTGGAGCCGTCCTTGCGCCGACCCCACAACTCGCGCGGCCCCGCGGAGGACACGGCTTCCCGGCCCGACCTCTCCCAGCCGGCCGCGAGGTAGTCCGCGAACTCGTCCTGGCAGGGCCCGGCGATGATCCGGCCGGCCTCGCGGCCGAGGACCTCATGGGGCTCGTAGCCGAACAGGCTCCGGGCCGCCTGGTTGAACGACACGAGGCTGCCGTTGCCGTCGATCGCGACGACCCCGTCGAAGAAATCGTCCAGGACCGCATGGGCCTCGCCGCCGTTTCTCGGCGTACCTGATGCGCCGCGCTCCCGCACTTCATCGACCTCGAGCACGCAGGCGAAGGAGCGATCTTCGAGGCCGGTCGTGACGGAGGCGCTGAATCGCCCCGGAAACTGACGGCCATCGGCGTGGAGGAAGTGCTGTTCCGACTGGAATTCGTCGATTTCGCCGGCCAGGAGCCGGCGGGAGTTCGACTCCAGGAGCGGCTGGTCGTGCGGATCGATGACCGCTCCCAGGGTTCTGCTCAGGAGCTGCTTTCGCGTATAGCCCAAGAGCGTGCAGAGCCTCGGGTTAACCTGGAGGAAACGTCCCTCGGAGCTGATCAGCGCCAGACCGATGGGAGCGTCGTCGTACGGTCGTCCACCTCCCCGGCGCCTCGAACGGGACTTCAGCCGAGTCTGCTGCTTCACCCCACCTCCGCTGTCAGGATGCGTTATAGCCCCGCCGCGAGGCTCCCACAATTCGGCAGAACCATGAATCGTCGGTCCGGACCGTCCTGACAGTCGGCTGTCCCTGTCGACGGGTGATAGGATTTTCCCCACACTTGAAAATAAGGAGACCCGGATGGCTGACAAGCCGTTCCTGACCGACATCAAGACCCTGAGGCAGCGGGCGCGCCAGCACATCGAGACGGGCGCCGTGACGCCGGGGTACAAGGCCGACCGCGAGACCGTCGTCCGCCTCCTGAACGAGGCGCTGGCCACGGAGATCGTCTGCGTCCTGCGATACCGCCGCCACCATTTCATGGCGAACGGCATCAACGCCCAGAGCGTCGCGCAGGAATTCCTCGCGCACGCCAACGAGGAGCAGGCGCACGCCGATCAGATCGCGCAGCGCATCGTGCAGCTCGGAGGTGAGCCGAACTTCTCTCCGGAGGGGCTCCTGACACGCAGCCACGCGGAGTACGTCGAAGGCGATTCCCTCCTCGACATGATCAAGGAGGACCTGATCGCCGAACGGATCGCCATCGACAGCTATCGCGAGATGGTCGCCTGGCTCGGGCACGACGACCCCACCACGGTGCGGATGCTCGAGGGAATCCTCGCCATGGAAGAAGAGCACGCGGAGGACCTCGTCAGCCTGATCGAAGAGCTGGGGAAAGCGGCGCCCCGCTGAACGGCCCGGGGATTCGGCGAGCGGCGGGCGATGTGAACGCCCGCCGCCGCCTCGCTTCACCGCGCCGGGGCTACCGGGTCGCCTGCTGGGTCTCCACGGTCATGTCGTTGCGGACCGAACGGACCCCCTGGACGGAACGGGCCGAGTAGACGGCCGACAGGCTGCGCTCCCACGAGGGGACCTTGCCGGTCAGACGCACGACGCCGTTGCTGACCTCGACGCCGATGCTGGCGTTCTCCTGATCGCCACGGTCTTTCAGGGCCTTCTTGACGTCCTCCTGAACTTCCTCATCGCGGGCCTGGACCGAGTTCTGCTGCTTTGCAGTCACGATCTCCAGCTTGTTCTCCACCATCTTGACGCCCGACACGCTCTGGACGACTTCCTGGGCCGCCGACTTCGATTCCGGGGTGGGAACCATGCCGAAGAGCGTCACGGTCCCGTCCACCGTGTCGACGTTGATCTCGGTCGCGGGGGTGCGGGAATCCGCAGCCAGTTTCATCTTGGCGGCGGAGGTGATCCAGAGGTCGTTCATGACGCCGCCCACGCTCTGCTTCGCGGGGTCCGGCTTCGCATTCTCATCCAGCCTGAAATCCCCATCGGCGACTTCGTCGCGGACTTCGATCTCGGACACGATGCGCACGACTCCGGGCTTGCCGGAGGTGAGGTGCAGGGCACGCACGTTGTCGTTCCAGGAGGCGGCCTTGCCGTTGAGCAGGACGACCCCCTTGTTGACGGACTTGACGGAGATGCTGCTGTTGTCGAGCGCCGGGTCGGACTTCAGCGCCGCGGCGACGTCGGACTTGATGGCATCGTCGGAGCGCTGCACGTGAGCCTCCTTCGCAGGAGGCACGATCTGCAGGTAGTTCTTGACGTCGACCACGCCTTCGACCTTGCGCACCTCGGCGGTCGCCTTCGCCTTCTCCTGCTCGTTGCGCACCTTGCCGAAGAGCGACACGCGTCCGTTGATGGTGTCGACGTTGATGGCGGACCCCTGGACATCATCGGCGAGATAGAGGGCGGTCTTCGCCTTCATCGTGATCCAGGAATCCGGCCGGGTCGCCGCGTGGGCGGCCATCGGCAGGGAAAGAGCGAGTGCCGCGAGCAGGACGTAGCTGAGGGGTGGACGTTTCATTCTGAGGATCTCCTTGAGATCAATCGTTGACGTGAGGTCGTTCACACCTTGTCCGCACGGCGCGTGACCTCGTCGCGCGCCTCTTCGTAAGCCGCCACCCCGGTCTTCAGGGTCCGGTCGCCCGCCGCTCGAATCGCCGCGGGGGCGCGTTCCACCTTCCGCTTCAGGCCGAGCGCGGCGCTCTTGAGCTGCGCGCGCGTCTCCCGCCCGGAGCGTGGCGCCATCAGGAGAGCGGCCACGGCACCTGCCGTGGTGCCCAGCACGAAGACACCCAGAAACGACCCGAAACCGCGTGGCGCGGCACTTTTGTTGAGCATGGAATCCTCCTTTGTTGACTCTCTGCGTGAAAAGACGACCGCCGGGCCTCATCGTCGGAAACAGCCTTCCTGGCGCGGTGCTCCCGGGAGAACCCACAGCCTACCCGTCCCGGGTGGATTTGTAAGTCGGCCCCGTGCTGAATTGATGGTCAGGAATAGCCCCATGGATGGATCGCTCCGGATCCGGTATGCATGAGGCTGCGGAAGCAGCGTGAAGAACACCTGGAAGGCCTGGTCGTGGTGGCAGCGGGTGCTCGCGGTCGTCGCGGGTTCGCTCGCGCTGGCCTTCGGCCTGCTCGTCCTCTACGGATTGACGGCGAACCTGCTGATCCGGACGCGACTGCTGCGGGCCCTCATCAACCATGGCCCGGACACCCTCTCCGTGGAGTACGGCTCGGCGTACTCGCTGCTGCCGGGACGAGTGCGGGTCTCCGACCTGCGCATCCGTGACCGCGGCGTCGCGACCGAATGGGTGATTTCACTCGACCGTGGCCGCGGCACCATCAGCCTCGTCGATCTCCTCCGCAAGCGGTTCCACACCAGCCGTATCCGGGGAAGCGGCCTGTCGGTCCGCGTCCGGAGCCGGCTGATGCCCGAGCAGGCGACGCCAAACCTTCTCCCCTTCCTCCCCCCGATCGCCGGGTTTCCCGCTCCGAAGCTGCGCGACCCCGGCGAAGAGGCGCCGCTGCCCACCGGACACGAATGGATCGTCCGGCTCGACGATGTCGCCGTCGATGCGGTCGGCGAGATCTGGGTGAACGAATACCACTACACCGGGGACGCCACCTTGACGGGCGGCATGCTGCTCCATCCCAGGCTCCGGTTCGAGGTCTTCCCGACCGCGCTCGCGGTCACAAGCGGCACGCTGCGCCTGCGCGAGGAGCCGCTCGCCGCCACGCTGCAGGCGCATCTCGCGGGCGTGATCCATCCGTATGACCTGCGCCACGCGCCCGGCGATGCCGCCCTTCTGGCCATGACCGGGGGGGGACGAGGCACGGGAACGATCGAAAGCGTCCACTTCCTCAACGGCCTGCTGCACACTCCGCCGTCACTCAGCCTGGAAGGCGGGACCGGCACGCTCGCAGCCGAACTGTCGCTCGACCACGGCTCCGGGACGGGGGGTCTGGATTTTTCGGTGCAGGGGGCGAAAGCCTTGATGCCCGACGCGGTCATGACGGGTGAGGCTGAAGGCCGGCTCGGTCTGGCGCGGCTCGATCTGCAGAACGGCCTGGCGGATTTCGCCGGGAGCCATCTCGAGGTGCGCAAGGTCCTCGTGAAGCGGGGGGACGAAACGCCCTGGCCCTGGTGGGGAACCCTCACGATCCCCGCGGGGGATCTGCGCACCGGGCCGCCACGCGTTCTCTACGCGCACGCCGACCTGCGCGCGCGAAACGCGCAGCCCCTCTACCACCTGCTGAACGCGAAGCTTCCGCCCTGGGCGGAGTCGCTGCTGAAAATGAAGGGGGTGACCGCGACCGCCGATGTGGCGCTGTCACGATCTTTCGTGGACGTGAAATCGCTCGAAGCGCAGGGGGGATCGTTCCACATCCTGGGGCGGTATCACGCCGCCCAGGGGAAGAAGGACGGAGCGTTCCTGATCGATTCCGGTCCCCTGGCGATCGGCGTCGGGATCGGCGCAGGCAAGTCCGAAATCGTGCTCGCCGGGCCGCGGACCTGGTTCCGCGAGCAGTCGGCCCGCCAGGTCGCAGCGTCGCATGCGGGGGGCCCGGACCTGGAAGCCCGGGCCCTCAGGCAATGATCCCGGCTATCTCAGGAACCCCCTGACGACCTGCCGCATCGCCGATGTGTTCAACTGCCGGTCGATGCGCCTGGCTCGCGTTTCGCTCCTTCTGTTACTGGCACTCTTCGTCGCGACATGCTCCCACCGGGAGCCGGTCACCTCGGATTCGGGGCCCGCGAACGTTGCGACACCGGCGGGCATCCAGCCGCCCGCCGCGACGCCGGCCGCGCCGGCCGCGCCCATCCCGGCCGAGCCCGTCCCGCCCGTTGTGAAAGCACCCGCACCGGCCCGGCCGCTGGACTTGAACACGCTGGAGACGCAGCTCAAGGAGACCAAGGCGATCGGCCTCTTCACCAAGATCACCCTCAAGAACCAGGTCGACGATCTGCTGGGCCAGTTCCGCAAGTACTACCAGGGGAAGGCGCAGCTCACCCTGAAGGACCTGCGGCGGTCCTACGACCTCCTGATGATGAAGGTGCTCACGCTCCTCCAGGATGAAGACCAGCGGCTGGCGTCCGCCATCGTCTCCTCGCGCGAGGCGATCTGGCGCCTGCTCGCCGACGAGAAGACCTTCGCGACCCTTCAGGCCTGATCGGGAGAGCCACGATGAACAGAGTCGCACTGGGATTAGCCCATGCGTTCGTGGTCGCGGCGCTCTTCGCCACGCCCTCGTCCGCCGCCGACGACGAAGCGCTCAAGAAGGACTTGACGGCGGTGATCGCACTCCAAGGATTGCCGTGCGGCAAGGTCGTCGCCGTCAAGGTGCTGGCCGAGAGCGACTACAACGCCTCGTGCGAGGACGGGAACAGGTATCACGTTCACCTGAGTCCCGAGGGGCGGGTGGTGGTCGAAAAGCAGAAGTAGCCGTCCACGCGTCATCCCGCGATCGAGCCCGAAACGCGGGATTTTCACTGTCACGTCGCGAGCCCGGAAGGGCCCGCCATTTCGAGGAGGATTTCATGCTGCGCAGGATCCTGATGGCCGTCGGATTGCTTTGGCTCGGTTCCACCGCGGTGCTGGCCGGACCGTTCTACATCGGCGCCAGCGCCGCCAAGACCAACCTCCAGCAGGACGACCTGAACGGGTCGTTCGACGCCAGCGACACGACGTTCAAGGCGTTCGCCGGGTTCCGCTTCCTGAAGTTCCTCGGTGTCGAAGGAGGCTATGTCGATTTCGGCTCGCTGGAGGACACCAACGCCGGGACCAGCACCACCGTCGAGGGGAATGCCTACGACATCTTCGCGGTCGGGGTGCTGCCGATCGGCAAGCACTTCGAGCTGTTCGCCAAAGCCGGCGTGTTCCAGTGGGACCGGGACGCCGACTCGGATGGGCTTCTGAGCGGGAACGACAGCGACAGCGGCACCGACCCGGTCTGGGGCGGGGGGCTGGCGTTCGTCTTCGGCAAGCACATCGGTCTTAGGCTCGAATTCGAGCGGTACGAGATGAGCGACGTCGACAGCCTGGACCAGGAGAGCGCCGGGCTCGAACTCCGCTTCTGACGCCCACCCACCCTCGCTAGAGCGGGAGCGTCGCGACGTCTCCGAGCTTCGGGACGTTCGTGGTGAATCCCTTCCCCTGCAGGGTCGCCGCCAGCGCGGCGGCCGCCTCGGGCTCGCCGTGGGTCAGGTAGATGGTCTTCGGCCGCTCTTTCAGGGCGCCGAGCCAGCGCAGGAGCTCGGCCGCGTCGGCGTGGCCTGAGAAGCCGCACAGATCGGCGACGGCGGCCTTGACCTGGACCTGCTCACCGTGGATCGAGATCGTCGGCGCGTGATCCTGCAGCATCCGTCCGCGCGTGCCGGCCGCCTGGTAGCCGACCAGCGCCACCGTGTTGCGCGGATCCGGCAGGAGCCGCTTCAGGTGGTGCAGGATGCGGCCGCCGGTCAGCATCCCCGACGACGAGATCAGGATGCCGGGTCCGTGGAACGAGTTGAGGGCTTTCGACTCCTCGACCGTGGCGTGGGTGATGACGTTTCTGGCCGTCAGCTCGCCGAGGTCGGCTTCCTGCTCGGCCGGGTGCGCGGCGTAGATGCGCGTCGCCTCGACCGCCATCGGGCTGTCGAGGTGGATCGGCAGGTCGGGGATGCGCTTCTGCCGCATGAGCGTGTTGAGGACGTAGATCACCTGCTGGGCCCGGCCGACCGCGAAGGCCGGGATGACCAGCACGCCGCCGCGCTTCATCGACTCGAGCACGAGCGGCGCCATCTGGTCGTAGAGGCTTCCCTCCGGGTGCGGCCGGTCGCCGTAGGTCGACTCCATGACGATGGCGTCGGCCGGCGGCGGCGGCTCCGGGTCGGGGTTCAAGGGCACGTCGTAGCGGCCGAGATCACCCGAGAACAGGACCGTCGTTTCCTTGCCGTGTTCCCGGATGCGCATCTCGACCGTCGCCGAGCCGAGCAGGTGCCCCGCGTTCCTGAAGCGGACGGCGATGCGATCGGGGAGGTCGGTCCACTCCTCGTACGGGCGGGTCGTGAAGCGCTCGAGGGTGCGCTCGGCGTCGCGCGCATCGAACAGCGGCAGCGCCGGGGTGTGCTTCGTCAGCCCCTTGCGGTTCAGGAAGGCGGCGTCTTCTTCCTGCAGCTTGGCGGCGTCCATCAGCAGCAGCCGGCACAGCTCGAAGGTGGCGAGGGTCGAGACGATCGCCCCCTTGAATCCCTGCCGCACCAGCCGCGGCAGCATCCCGGAGTGATCGATGTGCGCGTGCGTCAGGACCACGAACGGGATGGCGGCGGCGTCGAACGGGATGGGCTCCCAGTTGCGCTCGCGCAGCTCCTTCGAGCCCTGGAACATGCCGCAGTCGACGAGCACCCGCTCGTCCCCCGCCCCGCCGCGGGCGCCGTCGCGCGAGGTGACCAGATAACGCGATCCGGTGACGGTGCCGGCGGCTCCGAGGAACGCGATGTCGGCCATGGCGGAACATCCTAGACGGATGGCGCCCGTCCGGGCAATCATCCCGGTCGCGGCAACCTTCTCCGCGGCTGTTTCGTTGGAGGTCGGCATGAGCGCATCCAGGATGGCGGCGATGGTCCTTCTGTGCGGCCTCGCCGGGGGCGGCGCCCTGCGCTGCGCCTCGACCGGGCACAGTTCCGCGCGGCCGGCGCTCGTGGTCATGGTCGCGGTGGATCAGCTCCGGGCCGATCTCCTCGATCGTTACGATGCGGCCTTCGACGGCGGCTTCCGGCGCCTGCGGGAAAAAGGCCTGTGGTTCACCAACACGCTCGTGGACCACGCCATCACCGTGTCGCACCCGGGGCACGCCACCCTCGCCACCGGGATGCACCCGGGGCACCACGGCATCGTGGATGCCGCCTTCTATGCCGGGCCTCCAGGCGGGAGGGTCTTCACCGACGCCGTCGACGATCCGGCCGCGCCGATCGTCAACGGCCCGATCGTCAAGGGAAAGCCGGCGCTTTCCGGCGCCTCGCCGCGGCAGTTCCTCGCCACCACGCTCGCCGAGTGGGTCGCCTCTGCCTCACCCGGCGCGCGGGTCGTCGCGGTCGGCTCGGGCCGCTTCTCCTCCCTCCTGCACGCCGGCCGGGCGAAAGGAGATGTGTACTGGTACGACGGGGATGCGGGGCGCTACGTCACATCCTCTTACTACCGGGCCGCCGACGCCGACTGGGTCGCCCGGTTCAACGCCGAGACGCTTCCCTCCTTCATCAAGGCGGCGGCGACCTGGCAGAACGAGGTCCCCGAGCCGCTGCGGCGCCTCGCCGGCCCCGACGCGGCGGCGTGGGAGGCCGACCACCAGCACACCACCTTCCCGCATGCCCTGTCCGAGCTCGTCCCGCCGGAGAGGCTGGACGAACCGGCGGTGCTGGCGCGCTGGTTCTCGACCATGCCGGGGCTCGACCAGTCCACCTTCGCGCTGGCCGCCGCCGGCGTCGACGCGCTGCAGCTCGGCCGGCACGACGCCACCGACTACCTCGGCATCGTCGCTTCCCAGGTGGACGACATCGGACACTGGTACGGCCCCTCGAGCCAGGAGCAACTCGATAATCTGCGACGCCTCGATCGCGCCCTCGGAGACTTCTTCGATCACCTCGACGCCACCGTCGGCGCCAACCGCTGGGTCGTGGCCCTTTCCGCCGACCACGGCATTCCCGACATCCCCGAAGAGCGGCTGGCCCGCGGCGAAAAGGCCCGCCGCGTCAAGGGCGAGGAGTTCACCCCGGTGCTGGCGAAGGTGCGCGCCGAGCGGACACCGGGCGCCGCGACGGACCCGGACACGCTGGCGGAGCGGGTCGCGGCGCTGGTCGAAAAGGCCGACTTCGTCGCCGCCGCCATGACGCCGAAGGACCTCTTCGACGGCCCGGCGTCGGACGATCTTTACGTGACGCTCTACCGGCACTCGGCGCGGCCCGATCGGATCCCGCGCTACCCCTTCTTCGACTTCGACAGCGGCCGCTCCCTGGTGGCCGAGTCGGGGGTGTCGGTGCGCCTCGTCGAAGGGGCGATGCCCGACCTCGACCCCGCCGTGCACGGCTCTCCTTATCTCTACGACCGCAGCGTGCCGCTCGTCTTCATGGGGCCGGGGATCGAGCCGGGCCACAGCACCGAGCCGGCCCGCACCATCGATGTCGCCCCGACCCTGGCCCGTCTCGCCGGCATCCCGGTCCCCGAGGGTCTCGACGGCCGGCCGCTGCTGCGCTGACCCGACCAAAGACGGCGTCCGGTCCGCTCCGTTTCCCCTTATAGTTCGGTGGCGATGTCCACCTCCGTCTCCCTTCCCGTCGCACGGGGAGGATCCCGCGCCCGGCCGGTGGGCGGGCTCCGCCCGCCGCTGAAGTGGGCGGGAGGGAAGCGCTGGCAGGTACCGCACCTGCTGCCGTACTGGGAGCCGCATCGCGCCCACCGGCTGGTCGAGCCGTTCTGCGGCGGGCTGGCCGTCTCGCTCGGTCTTGGCCCGCGCAAAGCGCTCCTCAACGACGTGAACCCGCACCTGGTGAACTTCTACCGCTGGCTGAAGCGCGGATTCAAAACCGACCTCGTGATGAAGAACGACCGGCGCCACTTCGACCGGGCGCGCGCCCGCTTCAACCATCTGCTCGCCGGGAACGAGGAGACCTGTGCCGAGGCCGCGGCGCTCTTCTATTACCTGAACCGCACCGGCTACAACGGCCTGTGCCGGTTCAACCGCCGCGGCATCTTCAACGTCCCGTTCGGCCGGTACGCGAAGATCACCTACACCAGCGACTTCGGCGCCTACGCCGCCGTGTTCGCGCGCTGGGAGTTCCGCGTCGGGGATTTCGAGCGGCTGGCGCTCGAGCCGGGCGACTTCGTCTATGCCGACCCGCCGTACGACGTCGAATTCACCAGTTACTCCAAGGGAGGCTTTTCGTGGGAAGACCAGGTCCGGACCGCGGAATGGCTGGCGAGACACGACGGTCCCGTCATCCTCGTGAACCAGGCGACCGATCCGATCCGCCGGCTCTACCGTTCCCTGGGGTACCGGGAGCGGCTGCTGACGGCGCCGCGCATGATCAACAGCACGGGGGATCGCACCCCCGCGGTGGAGATCCTCGCGACCCGGAATCTGTAGCGAGCCTGCCGGCGCCGCGCGACACCACGACCGGCTCGGTCCTCGAGCAGATGGTCCTGCCGGCGCTGGCGCGCGGTGGCTACCATTGCCGCACGCAGCAGACCATCGGCCGGCGCCCCGGAGGACGGCCCCACAGGATCGACGCGGTGGCCACGAAAGGAGAACGTCAGTGGCTCGTCTCGATGAAATGGCAGCAGGTCACCGGCACCGCCGAGCAGAAGGTGCCGTTCGAGGTGATCTGCCTCGCCGACGCGCTGGCCGCGGGCGGCTACGAGGCGGCGTACCTGGTGCTCGGCGGCCTCGGCTGGACCCTGCGCGAGTTCTACACGAAGGGCGGGCTGAGCGCGCACCTGTCGCGCGCCGCCGCACAGGTGAAGATCGTCACCCTCGAGGAGTTCGTGGCGCTCGCCAACCGCGGCGCGCTCTGAACGAACGCCTACTTCAGCCGCACCGTCTGCGACCACGAGCCGGTCTTGCCGAAGTTGTCCGAGACGATGACGCCGGCCGGGCCGACGACGTAGACGTACTTGCCGTCGCCGCTCGTGGCGACGGCGATGCCGCCGTCCTCCGCGGCGATCTGCAGCTTGTCCTTGAAGTTCTCCTGCACCTTCTGCGCCGCGGCCTTTCCGGGAAGGAAGAGCGCGGCGAGCGCGATGGTCGCGGTCAGCGCGACGGCGACGAGCGTGCGACGTCCCAGACGGATCTCCACCACCGGTCCCTTGTTCATCGGGCCCCTCCTCGGTGATGAAGATTGTTCCGGTTCGGGCGAAGGTCCAGTCCGCTGGCTACTTCACGATCTCCAGCAGCTCGACCTCGAAGACGAGCGTCGCGCCCGGCGGAATGACCGGGGGACGGCCGTTGTCACCGTAGGCGATGTCGGACGGGCAGACGAGCTTCGCCTTGCCGCCGACCGCCATCTTGCCGACGCCTTCGGTCCAGCACTTGATGACGCCGTTCAGCGGGAAGGTGGCCGGCTCGTTGCGCTTGTAGGAGGAGTCGAACTCGGTGCCGTCGGTGAGCGTGCCCTTGTAGTGCACCTTCACCTGGTCGGTCGGCTGCGGCGACGGGCCCGTCCCCTTCTTGGTCTCGAAGTAGATGAGGCCCGAGGGCTGCACCTGCGCGCCCGGCTCCTTGGCCGCGGTCTCGAGGTAGCCCTTGCCCTTCTCCTTGGCGGCGCCGGCCGCGGCGGTCATGCGCGCCTGGTACATCTCGCGGATCTTCGGGCCGTAGGTGTTGAGATCCACCTTCGGGCTGCCGCCGGTGGCGGCGTCGGCGATCCCCTGCTTGACCATCTCCAGCTCGGGGCCGGTGAGCTTGAAGGAGGCGATGTTGTTGCCGAGCGACAGGCCGAGGGCGTAGAGGGTCTTCTCGTCCTCGGTCTTGGGCTCCGCCGGCTTCGGGGCCGCGCCGCAGGCGCCCAGGCAGCCCACCATCAAGGCCACAGCGAGGGCCGCTCCGCCTCGCGTAAAGCTTCCGGTCCAGCGTGTCGCTCGGTTCATGCAGTCTCCTCGGTTCATGGTGAGATGCGGGAGAGGACAGCGTACCTTACACCGAAAAGGCCCCCGTCCGAGCGGCTGGACGCGACCCGGACCGGGAACACCGATCGCCCCTCTGGCCGAAAAGGTGGGAACGTTGGCATTGTCACCAACGCCCGGGCGCGGCACACTTCCCGCCATGCCGACCTCGTCCCCACGCGCCCACGCCGCGACCCGCGCGGTCGCCATGCTCGCCTACCCGGACGCGCAGATCCTCGACGTCGTCGGGCCGCTCGAGGTCTTCTCGCGCACCAGCCGGTGGCTCCGGGACCACGGGCGCAAGGGTCCCGACGCCTACTCGGTCGAGATCCTCGGGCTGAAGCCGGGGCCCTTCCGCGTGTCATCGGGGCTGCGCCTGTACGCCGCGCGCGGGTTCGCCTCGGTGCGCGGCGGCCTCGACACCCTGATGGTCGCCGGCGGCATCGGCACCACGGCGGCCTTGCAGAACCGGGCGCTGCTGCGCTGGGTGCGGGGGCAGACGGGGAAGGTGCGCCGCATCGCCTCCATCTGCACCGGTGCCTTCGTGCTGGCCGAGGCGGGACTTCTCAAGGGCCGGCGCGCCACGACGCACTGGGGGTACTGCGGCCGCCTCGGCGAAAAGTACCCGGAGATCGAGGTGGAACCCGACGCCCTGTTCGTGCGCGAGGGCTCCATCGCCACCTCCGCCGGCGTCACCGCCGGGATGGACCTGGCGCTGGCCCTCGTCGAGGAGGACCACGGCCGCGACGTCGCCCTGCAGGTGGCGCGCGAGCTGGTCATGTTCCTGCGCCGTCCCGGCGGCCAGTCGCAGTTCAGCGCGCAGCTCCAGGTGCAGATGGCGGGCAAGGAGCCGATCCGCGACCTGCAGGCCTACATCCTCGAGCACCCGGAGGCCGACCTGTCGGTGCCGGCGCTGGCGCGGCGCGTGGCCATGAGCCCGCGCAACTTCGCCCGCGTCTTCACCCGCGAGGTCGGCGCCACCCCGGCCCGCTTCATCGCCAAAACCCGCGTCGAGACGGCCCGCCGGCTGCTCGAGGACGGCCCGGCCGACCTCAAGACGGTCTGCGCCAAAAGCGGCCTCGGCTCCCCCGAGGTGCTGCGCCGCACCTTCCAGCGGGTGCTCGGCATTCCACCCAGCCGTTATCGCGAGCGCTTCAGCGCC
>DASYQE010000067.1:0-18462 GCA_036005805.1 Candidatus Polarisedimenticolia bacterium
CAGGACAAGATCCAGAAAGAAGGGAACGCCTACCTGGCGAAGTACCCCAAGCTCGACACGATCAAGACCGCGACCATCGTCACGGCACCGTAGCCGGCGCCGACCTTCTCACTTCAGCTGGTTCGACGAAGCGGACTGCCACCTGGACCCGGACTTTCCGATGGACTGGCACCTTCACTGTCCGCCGGGCGCGACCAGCTGCCCGAGATCGAAGGCCGGCAGCTCAGGGAGCACATCACATCAAGGGTGCCGCTGAAGCGCTTCGGCCTGCCGGAGGAGATCGCCTCGGCCGTCCTCTACCTGACGGCTCCCGAGTCGTCCTTCATCGTCGGGACGGAGCTCGTGGTGGATAGAGGGATGATCCAGATCTGACGTCGGGCGCGATTTCAGCATCGAGGCCGCGGCTCGCAAGTCGAGCCGCGGCCTTCGTATTCAGGGTGCCACCCAGCAGCCGCCCGCGACGTTTTCGCCTAGGGCGTGCAGGCCACGGGTTCGCAAGGGGGCGGGGGCACAAGGGCCTTGCCCACCCGCTGGACGCGGATGAGGGAAAAGCCTGGACACGTGATCAGATCCTCTTCGCCGTAGACCGTCACGTACCGGCAGCGGGTCAAGCGAATTCGAAAGCGCGGCCGCGGCGGATCAGGCGATGGCGCGCAGGTGCCGGGTCGCCTCGGCCGCGAGCCGCAGCCGGGCCCGGTCGAGGCGCGCGGCTTGAAAGAGAAGCTGCGCCGCGAGCCGGCGCGCTTCGTCTCCGGTGAGCCGCGCGATGCGCGACTTCTCCTCGTCACGATCCCAGACCTGCAGCTCGACCACCGAAGCGCAGTTGTCCCGGCCGACCAGCACCTCCCCTGACTCTCCGTTCATCGCTCTCATCTCCGCTCCCCTTTCGTCACTTCCACCTGGTCGTCCCGTCGGCCCGACCATCGAGCCGCGGCGCGGCGGCGTGATTCCACGATTCGTGCCAGAGCTCTCGCGCGCGAAAAGAAGATGGAAGCGCGCGCGTGAGACCGGAACCGCTCAGACGAAGCATTTGATGCACGGCCCTCGCATCCGATTCTGCTGTCGCAATCCGAGCAGGTGTGCGGATCCGTGCAGCGATCGTTTCGTCCCTGTGATGCGGAGAATCGTCGGCCGGTCACGCGCAAGAGCAAGCGCTTTCAGCCGCTTGCCGTCGCCTTCGGGCCTCGCGAGGCGGCTGGCACGCATCGTGACTTACGGGTCCCGGCGAGATGCGACTTCGTCGATGGACTTTCGCCGTCATCGCCGCGCTGCTCCTGGCGATCGCCGCGGCCCGCGCGGACAGCGAGACCGCGGGGCCGGACGAGACCGGCCTGCTCGGGCCGTTGCGCATCCGCGACATGACGCCGTTCAATCTCCTGCGGCTGGACATGCTGCCGGCGCACGCGGTGGACGCCGGTCCGGGCTCGTGGGCGATCGAGGCCGGCCTGTCGTTCAGCAACACCTTCGTGATGAGCGACAACGTCCATGAGTACCTGCGGCACCGCGCGGGTGCCGGGACCGACGGCGCGGGCCATCGGGGCGCTCCCCTCTCCGCCGCCGACGTGGCCGCCATCCAGGCAATGGGGCAGGACGCCTACTACGTCGACGGCGAGTTCGACCTGCTCGAGGCGACCTTCCATTACCGCGTGCTGCGCCGCACGTCGATCTACGTGACCCTCTCCGCCTACGACTTCACCGGCGGCTTCATGGATGCGAGCATCGAAGGGTTCCACGACTCGATGAACATCGAGAACGCCGGCCGCCAGTACGTGTCGCGCGGCCGGTTCCAGACCGTCATGTCCATCGACGGCGCGCAGTCGTCGTCGCTCACATCACCTGTCGAGTTCGGCCTCGGCGATCCGGTCCTCGGGATGCGCCAGGCGTTCCCGCTGGACGGCCGGCGCTGGACCCTGGTCCTGAGCGGCGAGGTGAAGGTCGCGTGGCGGGGCGAGCGCGAGGCGCTCTCGACCGGCACCAACGACTACGGCCTGCAGGCGGCGCTGCAGGGAAAGTTCGACCACCGCGCCGTCTACTTCAACGCCTCCTTCGTCAGCACCGACGGCCAGGTCTTCGGCATCCCGCTGAACCGCCGCATCGTCCCGACCGTCACCGCCGCGTACGAGACCAGCCTCACGTCGCACGCCAACTTCATCGTCCAGGTCTACGCCAGCCGCAGCACGGTGCAGGACACCACCATCGACCTGCTCAAGGCCGACAAGTACCAGGCGAGCCTGGGCGTGCGCAGCCGCCGTGGCCGCCTCATCTACGGTCTGGCGGTCACCGAGAACATCAAGAACTTCGACAATACCCCCGACGTCGGCATGAACCTGAGCCTCGCCTGGGCCGAGCTGCGCCCCTGATGCCCGCACGACGGCCCGCCACCGCCGTCTGCCGCAGCGACTGGACTGGATCAATCTGCCGTTCGGGTACCGCTGGGCGCAGCCAGCCCGGCGGCTGACGCCGGCGATGACGGGCCGGTTTCGGCCGGCGTGGATTCCATCGGGACGCCATCCTGCACGGGGTAGCCCAGCTCGCGCCAGCGCTCCAGCCCGCCGAGGAGCGGACGAACGCGGATGATGCCGTGGCGTTGCAGGAGGAGCGCCGCCCGGGCGCTCGTGGCCTCGTTGGGTCAGGTGCAGTACAACACGATCTCCCGATCGCGCGGGACCTCCGCGTGCCGCGCCTCGATGTCATCGGGCGACAGGTGGAGCGCGCCGGGGATCTGCCGGGGCTCTCTCGCGAGGTCCGCGGGGTGCCGCAGGTCCACGATGAAGACCTCCTCGCCGCCGTCGATCCTCGCACTGAGCTCCTCCGGCGTGATGCGCGCGACCCGGAGCTTGCGCAGGACACGCCACCTCTGGGCGTACTTGAACAGAACGTAGACGGCGAGACAACCGACGATGATGCTCATCACACCACGGCCGAGCAGGAGGGCGTGCTCCACGAGCTTCTCCAGCTGCGCGCTGAAGACGTATCCGAGGAGGGCGTAGGCCCCGGTGTAGAGGATTCCGGCCGCGGCAGCCGCCGCCAGGAACACCGACGAGCGCATGCCGGAGACCCCGGCCAGAGGCGGAGCCACCGTCGCCAGGCCGGGAACGAACTTCGCGAAGATCAGCGAGCGGGCCCCGTGGCGTTCGACGATCTGCTCGGTCTTGCGCACGCAGGTGTCGGGCTCGAGCGAGATGCGGCAGAGGAACTGGAGCACCCGGACTCCTTTCTTCCGGCCGAGGACGTACCAGACGAAGTCCCCCAGGACCGAGGCCGCGGTGGCGACGAGCACGACGGTGGCGAGCCGCAGCTGTCCGGTTCCAGCCAGGGCGCCGGTCGCCAGCAGCAACGGGATCCCCGGGATCGGCGCCCCGAGCTGCTCGGCGCCGATCCAGGCAAACAGGATCAGGTAACCATGCTGCGCGAGGAGCGCGAGCGTCGGGCTCACTTCGGACCAGGTGCGCGGAGCGTCTCGAAGATCGCGGTCACCGCGCTCATCATCTTCGAGCGACCGACCGAGTGCTTGAGGTGCGACCCAGCACCGGCGACCTGGTCCGAGAAGGTGCGGTTGGTGTACATGAGAACGGTGTGATCCCCGTCGGGGAGCAGACCGATGAAGGTCTGCAGCGAATTGTAGGACGTCCCCACGTAGAACTGACGCTCGGCGACGATCCCGCGGTCCGGGCGCACGTCGAAGAGACGATGGGCCAGCGCGAAGGCGGGCCGGCCCTGCACGCGCCGCTTGATCCACAGGAACTGGCTCTCGTACCGGTCGCTCTGCTCCCTGGGAAAGCCGGTGAAGGCGCGGTAGAAGGCCGGAAAGGCCCGCCGGATGAGCTCGGCGTCCTCGGCGGCGCGACGCAGCTCGTCTCCCGGGTGGACCGTCTTTCCCGAGCCGCGATCGTAGGGAGCGATGCCGTCGAGCCCGTCTCTCTTGTAGCGCGCCGTCCGCTCCTGGAGCATGGCGCGGTAGAGGCCGGACACCTCGCCGGCGCAGGCCTCCGCCTTCTTGTCGCAGTCGCCGCCGGGGAAGCGCGTCCGCGCCGTGCGCAGCCGCTCCAGCTCCTCGGCGCTCAGGTTGAACTCCGCCCCGGATTTCGCCGCGAGGAGACGGCGGATCTCCTCCCCTTCCCCGGAGGTGTAGCCGGCGGCGCGGAAGGTCTCGTCGAGAGGAGTCCCCGGAGCGGAGGCGCGGAAATCGAGGACCTCCTCGTCGGCCTGCAGCAGCCTTCCCTTGCGGATGTCCTCGGCCAGCTTCGCCAGCGGCGTTGCGACCCGCAGGACCACCGCGATCGAGATCTCTTTCTCGTCGCGCTCGCGGAACTCCTTGCCCACGACCTCTCCCTTGAGGACACGGGCGCGCTCCGAGGTGTCGAAATGCAGGTACGTCATGACGTCGTCCAGGGTCGGAGTCGGCTCTGCCGCCGCAATCGGTGCAACGGAGAGTCCGAATCCCAGGGCGATGACGATGCTCCGCGCGCGCATGGAGCAGTCATCTTAAGACAGACGCGCAGGGATGCCCGGCCTCACGGAGCGTGGCGCTCCGCTCCTTTCTCCGCGCCTGCTGTTGCCCGGAATCACGCGGCCTGCGCAAATCTCCGCACCTGCGCGCTCGAACGAGCGGGGCGTGCCGCGACGTGCAAGCGTTCCGGTTTCAGCGGGTTCCGCCTCCATGCGACCACCTCGCCGACGTGGCACAGGTCTTGTAGTGTGAATTTGCATCGATGTCGATCCACGACATGGAGGTGATGCGAATGAGCGAGAGATTCAAGGACAAGGTGGCGGTGGTGACCGGCGGCAACAGCGGCATCGGGCTGGCCGCGGCGAAGGCGTTCGTGCGGGAAGGGGCGAAGGTCGCGATCACCGGGCGCAGCGACGAGACCCTGAAGACGGCGCAGAAGGCGCTCGGCCCGGATGCCCTGGTCATCAAGGCCGACATGGGGCGCGTTTCCGAGATCGAGTCGGCGATGGGCCGCATCCGCGAGCGCTTCGGCCGCATCGACGCGCTGTTCGTGAATGCCGGCATCGGCAAGTTCGTCCCGTTCGAGGAGGTGACCGAAGCGTTCTTCGACGAAACGATGGCGACCAACCTCAAGGGGCTCTTCTTCACCGTCCAGAAGGCCGCGCCCCTGTTCACGAAGGGGGCGGCGGTGGTCCTGAACGCCTCGATCAACGCCCACCTCGGGATGCCGGGGTCGAGCGTGTACGGCGCCTCGAAGGCGGCGGTGGTCAACCTGGCGAAGACGCTGTCGGCCGATCTCCTGGCGCGCGGCGTGCGGGTGAACGTCGTCAGCCCCGGTCCCATCACGACCCCGATCCTCGACCGCATGGGGCTGCCGGAGCAGGAGACCCGCCAGCTCAAGGAGCACATCACGTCGCGGGTCCCGCTGAAGCGTTTCGGCACGCCGGACGAGGTCGCCTCCGCGGTGCTCTACCTGTCGTCTCCCGAGTCGGCGTACATCGTCGGGACGGAGCTGGTGGTGGACGGAGGGATGATCCAGCTCTGAGTCTGATCGCAATTCAGGCCGGCGTCGCTTCGGGCTGACTCGAACGATCCGGCATCGAGGCCGCGGCTCGACCGACCGAGCCGCGGCCTTCGTGTTTCAGGGCGTGCCTCGCGGCGCCCCCAGTGCCGCTCGAGCCATGACCGAGACTCCGAGCCATGCCGATGGAAATCGACAGGTGTCTGGAAATCGACAACGGGCCGACCGAGGCCCCGGACCGGCCGGCGGGGAGCCGATTCGAGGCAAAGCCAATCCCGGAGCGGCTTTCCCGGCAGGCGCGGGGACCGGAAACGACGTGGCACGGGTCTTGGAGTGGGGGGTCCGCATGACAACGACAGAGAACCGGTCGAACGACCAGCAGTCCAACGGGAGGAGCAGTTCCATGAAGCGTCGTCTGATGGGTCTGGCCTTGCTGGCCGTCGTCGCCGGAATCGGCGGCGGCCTTGCGTTCTGGAAGGTGAATTCGATCGAGGCGTCCGACGCCGGCTTCGCGCACCAGCCCGAGCCGATGGAGTCGATCGCCGTCGCCGAGGCACAGCCGATCGAGCACCAGCCCTCGACCGTCGCCATCGGTACGGTCCTGGCGCTGCGCTCGATCACGCTGCGCAACGAACTGGCCGGGACGGTGCGCGAGGTCGGGCTCGTCCCCGGCTCGATCGTCGAGGCCGGCAAGGTGCTCGTCGGGCTCGACGTCTCGGTCGAGCAGGCCGAGCTGCAGGCGCTGGCCGCGCAGGAGTCGCTGGCCGAATCCCTTTTGGAGCGCACCGAGCGTGCCAGCGCGTCGAACGCCATCTCGGCGTCCGAGCTGGACCGGGCGCGCTCCGAGCGCGACGTGGCGCGGGCGCAGATGGCCCGCACCCAAGCCATCATCGAGAAGAAGACGCTGCGCGCGCCGTTCCGCGCGCGGGTCGGCATCGCCGACGTCCATCCCGGCCAGTACCTGGAGGAAGGAACCGTCCTGACGACCTTGCAGGGAATCGATGAGGCGGCGCACGTGGACTTCGCGGTGGCCCAGCAGGTCGCCGACGGCCTGCGCGCGGGTGGGACGGTCGAAGTCCTCGCCGCCGGCGCCGCCGAGCCGATCCCTGCCCGCATCGTCGCGATCGACGCACGGGTCGATCCGACGACCCGCAATGCCGCAGTGCGGGCGCGCATCGAGGCGGACCGGGCGCCTTCCCCCGGCGCCTCGGTGCGCGTGCGGGTCCCCGTCGGGCCGCCCCAGCTGGCGGTCGCCGTCCCGGTGAACGCGCTGCGCAAAGGTCCTGAAGGCGACCACGTCTACGTCATCACCGCCGACAAGGACGGCAAGCCTCGCGCCTATGCGCGCCCGGTGCAGAGCGGTCCGGTCGTCGGCGGCAGCATCGTCATCGAACAGGGCCTCGAGGCGGGCGAGCAGGTCGCCGCATCGGGCTCCTTCAAGCTGCGCGAGGCGGTTCTCGTCGCCATCGCGCCATCAGGCACGCCCGGCGCCGCCATTCCCCCCGCACCCACGGCGGCGCCGGGCGCGATCGACTCGCAGACCGGCACATCGCAGCAGGCGTCGGCGGCCCACTCCGGCGCCGCGGGCAAGTAAGAGGAGAGAGGGAAGCCATGCGCTCGTTCACCGACATCTTCATCAAGCACCCGGTCCTCGCGGGCGTCGTCAACCTGGTGCTCGTGCTCGTGGGCTGGCGGGCGCTCGCGGCCCTGCCGGTGCAGCAGTACCCGAAGATCGAATCTTCCTCGGTGGTGATCACCACCGTTTATTACGGCGCGAGCGCCGAGACGGTCCGCGGCTTCCTGACCACGCCGATCGAGCGGGCCGTCTCGGCGATCGGCGGCGTGGACCACGTCGAATCGTCGAGCCGCGCCGGCGTCAGCACCGTCACGGTGCACCTCAAGCTCAACCACAGCAGCACCGCGGCTCTGGCTGAGGTCACCGCGCGGCTCCAACAAGTGAGGTCGGAGCTGCCCCAGGAAGCCGAGCCGCCGGCGGTCGAGATTCAAAGGGCCGACCGGCCGTATGGCACCTTCTACCTGTCGTTCAACTCGAAGACCCGGACCGTCCCGGAGATCACCGACTACCTGCTGCGCAACGTGCAGCCGGCGCTCGCCACCATCCCGGGCGTGCAGCGCATCACCAACCAGGAGGGCGGCCGGCAGATCGCCATGCGCATCTGGATCGACCCGGACAAGCTGGCGGCGCTGAACCTCTCCCCCGGCGACGTCAACGCGGCGCTACGGCGCAACAACTACCTCGCCGCCGTCGGCCAGACCAAGAGCGACCAGGTGCAGGTGAACCTGCTCGCCAACACCGACCTGCGCTCGGTGGACGAGTTCGCCAACCTCATCGTCGCCGACCGCGGCGGCGCCATCGTGCGGCTGCGCGACGTGGCGCGGGTCGAGCTGGGGGCCGAGGAGGCCGATCTCATCGCCAAGTACAACACGTGGGAGGGCGTCTACCTCGGCGTCTGGCCGCTCGTCGGCGCCAATGAGATCGACGTGGCGAAGGCGGTGCGCGCGAAGATGGACGAGATCCGCCCGACGCTTCCCAAGGACATCGAGATGCGGCTGGTGTGGGACGGCACGATGTTCATGCGCAATGCCCTCGGGGAGATCAGCAAGACCCTCATCGAGACCATGCTCATCGTCGGCCTGGCGGTGTTCCTGTTCCTGGGATCCATCCGCACGGCCATCGTGCCGCTGGTGGCCATGCCGGTGTCGCTCATCGGCGCCGGCATCTTCATGCTGGCGTTCGGCTTCAGCCTGAACCTGCTCACCATCCTGGCCATCGTGCTATCGGTGGGTCTCGTCGTGGACGACGCCATCGTCGTGGTCGAAAACGTCGAGCGGCACGTGCGCGCCGGCAAGACCCGCCTCCAGGCGGCCCTCATCAGCGCCCGCGAGCTGGTCGGGCCGATCATCGCCATGACCATCACCCTGGCGGCGGTCTACGCGCCGATCGGGTTCCAGGGCGGGCTGACCGGGTCGCTCTTCCTCGAGTTCGCCATCACGCTGGCGGCGGCGGTCGTGGTCTCCGGGCTCGTCGCGGTGACGCTGTCGCCGGTGATGAGCGCCTACCTCATCCACGAGCACGGTCAGGAAGGGCGGCTGACGGCGCTGGTGAACCGGACGTTCGAGACGGTGCAGCGCGCCTACGGACACGCTCTCGACATGGCGCTCGGCATGCGCTGGGCGATCGTCGCCGCGTCGCTCCTCATCATGCTGGCGGCCGTGCCCCTCTACATGTTCTCGCGCAAGGAGCTGTCGCCGGTCGAGGACCAGTCGCACATCAGCCTCTTCTACCAGGCCTCCCCCGACGCCTCGCTCGAGGCGGTCAACCGCGAGTCGAAGAAGGTGGTCGAGTCGATCCTCACGATGCCGGAGACCGAGTTCTCGTGGTCGCTCGTCTCGTCATGGGGCGGCTTCGGCGGCATCGTGGCGAAGGACTGGAAGACCCGCCACCGCTCGACCGAGCAGATGTACGGCGAGGTGTTCGGCAAGGTGTCGCAGATTCCCGGGCTGCGCGTCTTCCCGCGCCTCGACCCGCCGCTGCCGACGCCCGGCCAGTACGACGTCGAGCTGGTGCTGCAGTCCGACGCGCCGCCCGAGCAGCTCATGGAGACGGTGGGCAGCGTCGTCGGCGCCGGCTGGCAGAGCGGCAAGTTCCTGTACGTGGACACCGACCTCAAGATCGACCTGCCCGAGGCGCGCGTCGTCATCGACCGCGAGCAGGTGGCCGACATCGGGCTCGACCTCGCCGGCGTCGGCCGCGAGCTGGGGACGCTCCTCGGCGGCGCCTACGTCAACCGCTTCAATTTCTACGACCGCTCGTACAAGGTCATCCCGCAGATCGGTGAAGAGGGGCGCGCCACCGTCGGTCCGCTGCTCGATCTGAAGATCAAGACGCCGTCCGGCACGCTCGTGCCGGTCTCGACCTTCACGAAGATCGAGTCGAGCACGGCGCCGCGCGTGCTCACCCGCTTCGCGCAGCGCAACTCGGTGCGCGTCTTCGGAGGCGTGCGCCCCGGCATCACCAAGGAAGAGGGGCTGCGCGTGCTCGAGGACGCGGCGACCCACACGACCGGACCTCAAGTGGCATTGGACTATGCCGGCGAGTCGCGCCAGATCCGCCGCGAAGGCGGGGCGCTGACGGTGACCCTCGGCTTCGCCGTCATCCTCATCTACCTGGTGCTGGCGGCGCAGTTCCGCTCGTTCCGCGACCCGTTGATCGTGCTGCTCGGCTCCGTGCCGCTGGCGATCGCCGGCGCGCTGGTGTTCTCGTTCCTCGATTTCACCACCATCAATATCTATTCGCAGGTGGGGCTCATCACGCTCGTCGGCCTGATCGCCAAGAACGGCATCCTCATCGTGCAGTTCGCCAACACCCTGCAGGAAGGCGGCATGGCGAAGCTGGCGGCGCTGCGCGAGGCGTCCCTGACGCGGCTGCGGCCCGTGCTGATGACCTCGGCCGCGACCGTCTTCGGCCACCTGCCGCTGGTGTTCGTCACCGGCCCGGGCGCCATGGCCCGCAACAGCATCGGCATCGTGCTGGTCAGCGGCATGCTGATCGGGACGCTCTTCACGCTGTTCGTGGTGCCGGTCTTCTACTCGCTCATCGCCGCGCAGCACCAGGAAAGCCCGGTCGAGGCCGAACTCCGGCGCCTCGAGCCGGCCGTGGCAGGAGGGTACTGATAATGATGCGCATCAATTCACCCCGGGAAGCGGCCGAAACCGTCGTTTTCTCGATTCTGGGGATTCTGGCCGGATTCGCTTTCGTACTCATGACCGGCTGCGCCGTCGGCCCCAACTACCAGCGCCCTCCGGTCGCCAACCCGGCCGAGTTCCGCGGCGAACCGGTCCAGGCCGAGCAGGCGGCGTCGCTCGCCGACCTGCGCTGGTGGGAGGTCATGCAGGACGGCACGCTCCAGGGCCTGATCAACGAGGCGCTGAAGAACGGCTACGACATCCGCCGCGCGGCGTGGCGCGTCGAGGAGGCGCGCGCCGAGGCGGGCATTGCCAGGGCGGAGTACTTCCCGGAGATCTCCGGCGGGGCGCAGTGGAATCGCGGCCGCGTCTCGGAGTTCGTCTCCACGTTTCCCGGCACGCTCGACCTGACGAGCGTCAACGTCGGCTTCTCGTGGGAAGCTGACCTCTGGGGGCGCATCCGGCGGCTGAACGAGGCCGCGCTGGCGCGCTACCTCTCGACCGAAGAGGCGCGCCGCGGCGTGCTGCTGTCGCTGACCTCCGACGTCGCCAACGCCTACTTCGAGCTGCGCACCCTCGACACCGAGCTGGAGATCGCCAGGCGCACGCAGCAGGCTTTCAAGGAGACGCACGACCTGTTCAGCAGCCGCTACGAGGCCGGCCTCGCATCGGCGCTCGAGACCGCCAGCGCGCAGGCGCCGCTGCGATCGACCGAGGCGATCATCCCCGACCTCGAGCGCCGCATCGCGGCGCAGGAGAACCGCATCGCGCTGCTGCTGGGCCACGAGCCCGAGGCCATCCCGCGCGGCGCCGCCCTCGACGCGCAGATCCTGCCGCCGGCGATCCCGGCCGGCCTGCCGTCCGACCTCCTGCAGCGCCGCCCCGACCTGCGCCAGGCCGAGCAGGAGCTGATCGCCGCCAACGCCGACGTCGGGGTCACGGTGGCGAACTATTTCCCGCGGCTGAGCCTCACCGGGGTGTTCGGCGGCGTCGCGCCCCAGGTGAGCCAGCTCTTCAAAGGCGGCAAGCAGTGGTCGATCGGCGGCGGACTGTTCACGCCGATCTTCCAGGGCCGCCGCCTGAAGAACGAGAACCGCGCCGCCGTCGCCCGCTTCGAGCAGGCCAAGGTGGATTACGAGCGCAGCGTCACCAACGCCTTTGCCGAGGTGTCCACGGCGCTCGTGGCCTACGAGCGCCTGGCCCATGTCGAAGAACAGCAGGCTCAGGCGGTCGACTCCTACCGCGAGGCCGTGGACCTGGCCAACTCGCGCTACCGCTCGGGCCTCGCCGACTACCTCGACGTCCTGCAGGCGCAGCGGCAGCTCTTCCCGGCCGAGAACACCCTCGCCCAGGTCCGCCTCGAGCGCCTGTCGGTGCTCGTGGATCTGTACCGCGCCCTCGGCGGCGGCTGGCAGCTCGAGGACACCGGCTGGACCATGGCTCAGGCCGGGCCAGAGGCGTCACGGGATTGACACACCCGCGCAAGGCCGCGCCAGAAGCGGCGTTTGGACGGGTGAGGTTCCACGGAAGAGAAAAAACATGTCATCGGATATCGAGTGGGAGGATGGACCAGTGCTAAAGTATCCGTTACCGATGAAAGAGAAGGCGCGACACGGCCTGGCCGTCGTGCCCGGGTCGCCGACCGGCGGCCCCGCGACCCCGGAATTCGACCCGTTCCCCTCGGTGCTCAGCCGCATCGCCCGCATCGTGTCGGGCACGCTCGAGCTGAAGGACGTCTTCTCGCAGGTCGCCGACGTGGCGCGCGAGATCATCCCGTTCGACACCATGGGCGTCTGCCGCATCGTCGGCCCCGACACGCTGCGCCTCTACGCCATCGCGGGCGAGATGGCCGAGCGCCACAAGTGCGAAGAGGACGACGAGGACGTCCGCTTCGAGGACTTCTCCCCGAACATGCGACCGGACGACCTCGAGCCGTTCCGGATGGACGATGCGCTCCAGGGGCTCGACCCCGCCTTCCCGATGGACAAGGAGATTCTCGAGAAGGGCGTCCGGTCGATGCTGTCGGTGCCGCTGGTCAGCGGCAAGCGCATCGCGGGCGAGGTGTGGCTGCTGTCGCCTCAGACGGCGACCTTCGACGACCGGCACGAGCGTTTCCTGTCGGCCATCGCCGACATCCTCAGCCTGTCGCTCGAGCACGAGCGCCTGTGGAGCCTCGAAGCGGCGCGCCGCCGCCGGCTCGACGCCATCGACTCGCTCTTGCCGGCGATCGCCGGCACGCTCGACCTGCGCGGTATTTTCGACCGCGTCTCGGAGATCGCCCGCGAAGTGCTGCCGCACGACCGGCTCATCCTGACGTCGCGCGGTGCCAGCGATCGCGAGATGATCGTCGAGGCGATGAGCGGCGAGCCGATCCCCGGCATGCCGGACCGCTTCAGCGCCGGCGCCCCGGGCGACTGCACGAACCTCCCCGACCACGTGCTCATCCCCGACACCGACGCGCAGCCCACGAAGTGCGGCGCCCGCGACGCGGCGCACCAGATCGGCATGCGCTCGTTCCTCGGCATCCCCATGCACCTCGACACCGGCACCTCGTGGCTCATCATCGTGTCGCGCACGCCGGGGCAATACTCCGAGGAGGACGTCATCGTCGGCCGCCGCCTCGCCGACCACGTCGCCCTGGCGCTGTCGCACCAGCGGCTCGCGGGCGAAGAGCGCCGCGCCGCCCAGGCGAGCGAGCGCGCCAACCGCCTCGAGGAGCGCGTCCAGGTGCTGCGCGACCAGCTGGAGACGACCCTCGGCTACCGCCGCGTCCTCGGCGAGGCGAAGCCGTGGAAAGCCGTGCTCAGCCAGGCCGCCAAGGTCGCCCAGACCGAGACGACCGTGCTGCTCACCGGCGAGTCCGGGACCGGCAAGGAAGTCGTGGCCCGCTTCATCCACCGCGGCTCGCCGCGCAGCGGCGGCCCGTTCGCGGCGCTGAACTGCGCGGCGCTGCCGGACACGCTGCTCGAGAGCGAGCTGTTCGGCCACGAGCGGGGCGCTTTCACCGGCGCGATGACGTCCCGTCCGGGCCGCATCGAGCAGGCCGCCGGCGGTGTCCTGTTCCTCGACGAAGTCGCCGAGATGACCCCCGCCGTGCAGGCCAAGCTCCTGCGCGTGCTCCAGGAGCGCGAGTTCCAGCGCCTGGGCGGCACGCGCACGCTGCGCGCCGACGTGCGCATCATCGCCGCGACCAACAAGGACCTCGAGGGGATGGTCGCCAACGGCACCTTCCGCGAGGACCTGTTCTACCGCCTGCGGGTCTTCGAGATCGGCCTGCCCGCCCTGCGCGAGCGCCAGCAGGACATCCTGCCGATGGCCGAGGCGTTCCTCGACGAGATCGGCGCGCTCATCGGCCGCAAGGCCGCCGGCATCTCGCGCGAGGCCCACGTCGCCCTGCAGTCGTACCACTGGCCCGGCAACGTCCGCGAGCTGCGCAACGCCCTGGAGCGCGCGACCATCCTGTGCGACGGGGGGCTGATCACCCTCGAGCACCTGCCCTTCAGCGTCGGCCGCTCGAACGGCCGCGGCAACGGCCGGAAAGACGGCGCCGCCGGCCGCCCGATGCTCACGGCGACGGAAGGCTTTCCGACCGGCGACATCAAGCTGAAGGACGTCGAGCGCGACATGATCCTGCGCGCGCTGCACGAGTCCGGGAACAACCGCTCGCGCGCCGCGCGCCTGCTCGGCATCACCCGCTCGCAGCTCTACACCAAGCTGCAGCGCCACAACATCGAAGCCTGACCGTCGCGGCCGGCGCCGCTCGTCTGCTATGGTTCCGCCTCATGAGGGCGCGAACGCTCGCCACGGCAGCCTTCGTCCTGGGCGCGACGGCGGTGCTCTTCGCCGCGACGCGGGCTCCCTACCGGGTCGAGGGCCCGTTGAAGGAGCCGGAGCTGTTCGCCGACGGCGTCGTCTCGACCGGCGCCTTCGAGACGCACCCCGCCTTCACGCCGGACGGGAAGACCCTCTATTTCGTGCGGAGCACGCCGCAGTTCACCGACTGGAAGATCTACGTCTCGCGCTGGAGCGACGGCCGGTGGACGACCCCGGAGATGGCGCCGTTCTCCGGCAAGGACCGGGACGCCGACCCGTACGTCACGGCGGACGGCAGGCAGCTCTTCTTCATCTCCGACCGCCCCGTCGACGGAAAGCCGAAAGAGGACATGGACATCTGGGTGATGAGCCGTTCCAAGGGGGGCTGGAGCGAGCCGCGTCACCTCGGCCCTCCGGTCAACAGCGACGGGAACGAGTGGCTCCCCCGCCCGGCCGCGAACGGCACGCTCTACTTCGGCTCCGATCGCCCCGGAGGCCTGGGCAAAACCGACCTGTACCGTTCCCGCCGCACCGCCTCGGGGTACGGCCCGGCCGAGAACCTCGGCCCGGCCGTCAACACCGAGGCCGACGAGTACGAGCCGTGCATCGCCCCCGACGAGAGCTTCCTGGTCTTCATGGCGGACGGCCGCCCCGACACGGTCGGCGGTGGCGACCTCTACATCACCAACCGGAACGGGGATTCCTGGACGCCGCCGAGAAACCTCGGGCCGGCGATCAACCGGCCCGGGCTCGACATCGCGCCGTACCTGTCGCCCGACGGAAGGTATTTCTTCTTCGCCAGCGCGCGCCGGGATCCTGGGATCCCGAGGGGCCAGCGTCCCGACATCTCGCGCAATGGCCTCGGCGACATCTACCAGATCGACCTCGGCGTCCTTTTGGGCCGTTGACGTCATGCTGACCTGGCTCTTCATCGCGCTCGCCGCGCTCGGCGGACCGGAGCAAGCGCCGGCGGATTCCGTCCTCGTGCCGGGCACGCCGCTCCCGGTCCTGCAGACCACGACGCTTCTGGGGGAGAGCCTGGCGCTGCCGGCGGATGCGGTGGAACATCCGGCCATCCTCGTGTTCAGCTTCAGCCGTGACGCGGACGGGCTGACGTCGGAGTGGGTGGACGCGTGCGTCGCCGCCTCGAAGCAGCCCGGAAGGGAGCCCCTCGCCTGCTATGACGTGCGGATGCTCGAGGACGTGCCCGGTTTTCTCCGCGGCATGATGGAGCGCGGCATGAGAAAGCACCTCGCGATCGACCGCCAGCGACGGACGCTTCTGGCCTACACCGGCAACGACGCCTGGCGCGGGCGACTGGGTGCCCGGGACTCCGCCTCCGCCTACGTCGTGGCCTGCGACGCCACGGGGATGGTGCGACTGACCGCCACCGGACCCTTCCTCGAAGGGGAGCTGCGCGCGCTGCTCGAGGCGATCACGCCAAGCCCTTAACCAGTGCGCAGCGCCCGCCTCACTTGCGATCCTCCCAGTCGACCCAGTCGACGTGGTTGACCTTCAGGTAGCCGCTGACCGCGGCGCCGACGGTCGCGAAGAGGACGTCCTCGAAGCGGTCGCAGATCCCGAAGCGGCGCAGCTTGTCCTTCACCGGGTCCTTCATCTCGGCGAAGCCGAGGCGGACGCCGCGCCCGCGCAGCGTCTCATCCAGCTCGGCGAGGATGTCGGCGGAGGTGACGTCGATGCTCGTGATCGGCTCGGACGCGACGATGAGCCAGCGCGTCGGCGTCGGCGCGGCCGCAACTGCCGCGAGCGCCCGGTCGCGGAAGAACTCGGCGTTGGCGAAGAACAGCGGCGCGTCCCAGCGCAAGAGCACCAGGCCGGGGACGCGCTGCGCCTCCGGGTAGCGGGTGATGTCGTGATAGCCCTTGAGGTGATCGACGCGGCCGAGAACGGCGGAGTGCGGGCGCCAGCCGTCCCAGAGGAACTCGATGACCGCGATGCCGATGGCGAGCGCGATGCCCGGCAGCGCCCCGAGAAGGACCACGCCGGCGAAGCACGCCATCGACAGCCAGAACTCCCACGCCTGGATGCGGTGGATGCGGCGGAGGTCTTTGAACTCGAACAGTCCGATCGCCGACGCGATGACGACCGCCGCCAGGGCCGTCTGCGGGAGTGTTGCGAGCAGGTCGGGGCCCGCGACCAGGAGCAGCGCGATGACGAGCGCCCCGACGACGCCGGTGAGCTGCGTCTTCGCCCCCGCCGCCTCCGCGACCGGGGTGCGCGACGCGGAGCTGCTGATCGGGAATCCCTGGAACAGGCCGGCCGCCAGGTTGGCCATCCCCAGCCCGGTCATCTCCCGGTTCGGGTCGGTGCGCTCCCCCAGCCGCGCCGCGTAGGCGCGCGACAGCACGCTCGTGTCGGCGAAGGCGATGAGCGCCACGGCCAGCCCGCCGGAGACGACACTCGCGGTGTCCGCGGGGTTGAGAATCGGGAACACCGGATGCGGCAGCCCGCGCGGCAGCGGCCCGAGGACCGCCACGCCGGCGCGCTCCGCCAGGTCCCACACCTTCACGATGACGGTGGCGGCGACCACCGCGATGAAGAGCCCCGGCACGCGGAGGAATCGCTTCAGGAGAAGGATCGTCAAGAGAGCCCCGACGCCGAGGGCGAATGTCACGGCGTTCGTGCGCCCCGCCACAACACCGCCGACGATCTGCGCCGTCTGCCGCAGCACCCCGTCCGCCTTGACGGAGAACCCGAGGAGCCGCGGCACCTGGCTCAAGAGCACCGTCAGCGCGATGCCGTTCATATACCCGTACCGGATCGGCTTGGAGAGGAGTTCGGTGACAAACCCGAGCCGCAGCAGCCCCGCGCACACACAGGCGACCCCGGCCACGATCGCCATCCCGCCCGCCAGTCCCACGGCGCGCGCCGGGTCTCCGGCGGAGAGAGGCGCGATGACGGTGAGAATGACCGGCGCGAGCGCCGAGTCCGGCCCCAGCACGAGGATCCGGCTCGGCCCGAACAGCGCATAGACGAGGAGCGGGACGATGGTCGCGTAGAGCCCGTGAATCCCCGGGACCCCGGAGGCCTCGGCGTAGGCCACCCCGACCGGCAGCAGCATGGTGGCGAGCACGAGCCCCGCGAAGACGTCCGCCCGGACCCACTCGCGCCTGTAGCCGCGGAGATGCCGCAGGCCGGGGAGCCACCTTCCCCACCCACCGGAGACACCAGGCGCCGCCTCGGCAGGGCCACCGGGATCGGAAGCGGGATGCCGGTCCACCGGCCAAGGCTACATCAGGAGCTAAGACCGTTCGGCCTCAACGCGTATGTCGTTGGTTCAGTGACTGCGGCTGATGCGTTCGACCTGGTCGAGGTACCGGGCGACCTCGTCGCGGGGCTTGAGTTCCTGGGCGCGCTTGAGGAGGGGGACGGCTTCGCGGTACTTGTTCTGGGTGACGAGGAGCTGGGCCTGGCGGACCTTGGCGTCGGCCTCGAAGGGCTCGAGGCTTGAGGCGCGTTCGTAATAGAAGATAGCGCGGTCGATCTCCTTGGCCTTGGTGTAGTGCTGGCCGAGGAGCATCAGCGCTTCGCCGTCGAGCGGATCGAGCGCGACGATCTCTTCGAGCGACTTGACGGCCGCCGCCTCGGCGCTGCCGTCGGTCGCACCGTCGGCGCCCCCTTCGCTCATCGCGAGGCGCGCATCCAGCCGCAGCACGCGCTTCTTGCCGACGTCGTCCATCCCGTCCGCTGATGACTCGCGCACCTGCGCGAGCAGCGCGCGGGCCTGCGGGACCGCGTCGCGCTGGGCCAGGACTTCCACCGAGCGCAGCGGGCGGTCCAGCTCCTGGTCGGGCTTGGCGACGATCGCCTGCTTGTAGGCGTTGGCGGCGAGGTCGTACAGACCCGCGTTGGTGTAGATGTCGCCGAGCGTGTAGTAGGTCTGGAACGTCGCCTTCCCCATGCGGGCGACGATCTCGAAGTTCTCCGCCGCCTTCATCGGCTGGTCCTGGCCGAGCCAGGCGTTCGCCTGCAGCAGCCAGAAATCCGCCCGGTCGGGATACTTGGCCAAAAGCTCGTCGCACAGGCCGACCGCCTCGCCGAACTTGCGCTGCTTGAGGACGGCCTGCGTGAGCCCGAGCTTCCAGTCGAGCGCGTCCGGCTGCAAGAGGACGGCGTTGCGGTACGCCGACTCGGCCGAGACGAACTGCCCGGTGGCGCTCAGCGAGTAGCCGAGCAGGCCGTACGACAGGCCGTCACCGCCCCCCAGCTCGACCAGGCGGCTGAGGGCCTTGATGGCGTCGTCGTGGCGCTGCAGGCGGACCGACGTCAGCCCGAGATTCTTGAAGGCGCGCCTGAACGACGGGAACTTGGTGGTCGCCATCTTGTACGCGGCGGCCGCCTTCTCGGCGTTGTCCTGCTGGAAGTAGAAATTCCCGAGAGTGAAATCGAACAGCGCACTCGCGTCCGGCTTCGCCGCCGACTCCAGCTCGAGCAGCGCCGCCGGCTGGTT
>DASYQE010000068.1:0-2848 GCA_036005805.1 Candidatus Polarisedimenticolia bacterium
CCCTGCTGCGTCACGTCGACCAGGATGTCGGTCCCTTCGATGCGGATCTCGTGCACCTGCACGCGATCGCCGAGCGGGGCCGAGGCGGCGTGCACCGGGACGCCGTTGCGATCGAGGACGACGGCCAGATCGACGAAGACACCGCTTCCGCCCCCTGACCCGAGCAGGATGACCGCGGCGTCCTCGCGCCCGTCGCCGTCGAGATCGCCGCGCGCCCGGGGTGGCCCGAGCTCGAGCGTCTGCTTGCCCTCCGCGTCCTCGGCGCTCCAGGAACCGCCCGCGAGGCGCACCGGACCTTCGGAGATGATGTCCGAAGAACAGTAGAAGCCGTTCCCGAGCGCGGCGTCGTCGAGCGACGAAGAGGGGCGCGGATGCGGAGCCGAGGTTCCGGCGGACTCGTCGCGCCCGCCGCAGCCGACGGCGGCGATCAGCAGAACCGCGGAGACCACACCAAGCAACGCGCGTTTCATGTCGAGACCCCGGCGAGAATAGCACGTGCCGCCGTGATAGAAGGCGTTCATGAGCGCATCTTCCTGGCCCGATCGCGACCGCCTGCGGCAGGCGCTCCAGCGCGAGACGGCGCGCTTCGTCGAGACCCACCCCCGCTCGCGCGCCCTGTACGACCGCGCGCGGCGCTCGCTCCTCGCCGGCGTGCCGATGCACTGGATGGTGCGCTGGCCCGGCGGGTTCCCGGTCGTCGTGGAGGAGGGCTCGGGGGGACGGTTCCGCGACGTGGACGGGCACGACTACGTCGATTTCTGCCTCGGCGACACCGGAGCGATGACCGGGCACGCGCCGCGCGCCGTGGCCGACGCCGTCGCCGACCGGATGCGGCGCGGCGCCACCTTCATGCTGCCGGTGGAGGAGGCGATGATCGTGGCCGAGGAGCTGCAGCGGCGATTCGGCCTGCCCTCGTGGCAGTACGCGGTGAGCGCCACCGACGCCAACCGTTTCGCGATCCGCATCGCCCGGCACCTGACCTCGCGCTCGAAGATCCTGGTCTTCAACTGGTCCTACCACGGCACGGTGGACGAGGCCTTCATCATCCTCGACGAACAGGGTCGCGGCGTGGCGCGGCCCGGAAACATCGGGCCGCCCGTCGATCCGGCGGTGACGACGCGGGTCGTCGAGTTCAACGATGTGCCGGCGCTCGAAGCGGCCCTCGCCGCCCGGGACGTCGCGTGTGTTCTCGCCGAGCCGGCGATGACCAACATCGGCATCATCCTCCCCGAGCCCGGCTTCCACGCCGCGTTGCGGGAGCTGACCCGGCGCACCGGCACGCTGCTCATCCTCGACGAGACGCACACGCTGTCGGCGGGTCCCGGCGGGTGCACGAGAGCCTGGGGCCTCGATCCCGACATGCTGACGCTCGGCAAGGCGATCGCGGGAGGCGTCCCCGGGGCCGTGTATGGCCTGTCGGCCGAAGTGGCGGAGGGGATCCGGCCGCGCATCAAGGACGACGAGTCGGACGCCGGCGGCATCGGCGGCACCCTCGCCGGGAACGCTCTCTCGATCGCCGCGATGCGGGCGACCCTCGCCTCGGTTCTCACGCCGGAGCGCTTCGACGAGACGACCCGCCTGGCGTCGCGCTGGGCCGAGGGCGTCGAGTCGGTCCTCCGCGAGCGGCGCCTGCCGTGGCACGTCGTCACGCTCGGCTGCCGCGCCGAGTACTGGTTCCGTCCGACGCCGCCGAAGAACGGCGGTGAGGCGGCCGCGTCGGTGGATCCCGACCTCGACCGCTACATGCACCTCGCGGCGCTGAACCGCGGCTTCCTCATCACGCCTTTCCACAACATGGCGCTCGTCGCCCCCGGCACGAGCGTTGCGGACATCGACCGCCACACCGAGGCGTTCCGCGACAGCGTCGAGGCGCTCCTGTGAGCGGACGGTTCCGGGTGCTGGTGCTCGGCGCGGGCGCGCAGGGGAACGTCGTGGCGACGCTCCTGTCGCGGGAGCCGGACATCGAGCGCATCGTCCTCGCCGACCTCGATCGCCAGCGCGCCGAGGAGACCGCCCGGAGCGTCGGGAGCGCCAGGGTGTCGACGGCGCACGCCGACGTCACGCGCGTCGAGGAGACCGCGGCGCTCATGCGCGACGGAGCGTTCGACCTGGTCGTCAACGTGGCGCCGCCGCAGTTCATCCCGCAGGCGATGCACGCGGCGCTCGTCGCGGGGCGCAACTATCTCGACCTGTCGTCGGTGGCGCTCTACGAGATCGACGGCCTGCCGTACGAGCAGCGGCAGGAGGCGGACGCGTGGGAGCGCTCCGGCCGCATCGCGCTGGTCAACGCCGGCAGCGCCCCCGGGCTGACCAACATCATGGCGAGCGAGGCCGCGCACCGTCTCGACGACATCGAGCGCATCGCCATCAAGGACTTCGCCCTGACGGAAGGGGAGGGCTACGTCCCGCTCTGGATCCCGTCGGTCTACGCCATCGACTGCGCCACCGAGCCGTACGTCTGGGAGGACGGGGCGCCGAAGCGCGTGCCGATCTTCAGCGGCGAGGAGATCTACGACTTCCCGGAGCCGCTCGGAGTGAAGGGGAAGCTGTACCTGCACGCGCACGAAGAGCCGGTGACCATCCCGCTGCATCTCGGGAGACAGGTCAGGCACTGCGACTACAAGATCGGCGAGCCCGACATCGACGCATGGCGCTTCATGGTGGAGCGCCTGCGCCTGATGGACGAGCGCAAGATCGAGGTGCGCGGCGGCGTCGAGGTGGCGCCGCGCGATCTGCTGCTGGCGATGCTGCCGCCCACCCCGTCTCCGCAGCGCCTGGCGCAGCTCGTCCGCGAAGGACGCCTCACCAGCCGCTCGATGCTCGTGGTGGAGGTCACCGGG
Organism: Candidatus Polarisedimenticolia bacterium; assembly: GCA_036005805.1. Classification (GTDB taxonomy): domain Bacteria; phylum Acidobacteriota; class Polarisedimenticolia; order Gp22-AA2; family Gp22-AA2; genus DASRAU01. The sequence continues at coordinate 2,841 of DASYQE010000068.1, forward strand.
ACGCGCGA
>DASYQE010000069.1:0-16401 GCA_036005805.1 Candidatus Polarisedimenticolia bacterium
GCACGTCGGTCTGCAGGCGCGCCTGATGTCGCAGGCCCTGCGGAAGCTGACCGGCGTCGTCGCCCGCTCGCGCACCTGCCTCATCTTCATCAACCAGATCCGCGAGAAGATCGGCGTGATGTTCGGCAACCCCGAGACCACCACCGGCGGACGCGCTTTGAAGTTCTACGCCTCGGTGCGCCTCGACATCCGCCGCATCGGCCAGATCAAGGAAGGGGATCAGGACATCGGCAGCCGCACGCGCGTGAAGGTGGTCAAGAACAAGATGGCGCCGCCCTTCAAGATCGCCGAGTTCGACATCCTCTTCGGCACCGGCATCTCGCGCACCGGCGACCTCATCGACCTCGCCATCACCCACCGGCTCATCGACAAGAGCGGCGCCTGGTTCTCCTACGGCGAGACGCGGCTCGGACAGGGGCGCGAGAACGTGCGGCAGTTCCTCGAGGCGAACTCCGACCTCCGCCTGGAGCTCGACCAGAAGCTGCGCCGCCAGCTCGGCCTCATCAAGGAGAAGAAGGCCGACGGCGACGCCGCGAAGGGGGCCACGGTGGCGCCAGGCGCTCCGGGAGCCAAGACGGACGGCACGGCGAAAGCCGAGGGCGCGACGAAAGCGGTCGAGCCGGCACCAAAGGCGGTTGAAACCGGAAAGGGTTCTCCGGTCCCGCCGGGGCGCCCCGGAAAACCGGCGCCGACCGCTCGCGCCTGAGCAAGTCCCGTCATTCTTGACAGTCCCGGAAAGGGGTTGCTACGATGCCGCCCCTTCACAGCCCCACCCGAGCGTGCCGCGGTAGCTCAGTCGGTAGAGCGAGGGACTGAAAATCCCTGCGTCGGCGGTTCAACTCCGTCCCGCGGCACCATCCTCTTGATCTAGGCGTTCAGCCTCAGCTCCTCGGCGCGCGCGGGGTAGGTGCGCAGCATCGCGGCGAAGCTCCACGCCGTCAGGCCGAGACAGGCGAAGAACAACAGCCAGAGCAGCACCGAGCGGGCCCGCGTGCGCGGCGCCCCCGGGTCCATGACCAGGCCGAGCAGGGCCCCGGGGATGAGGCCGCCGACGTGCGCGATGCTGTCGATGCCGGGGATGAGGAACATCATCAGCCCGTAGAGCAGCCACTGCGTGAGCTGATCGGCGAGTGCGCGCGCGCCGGCGCCGGCGCGGAAGCGTCCATAGACCACGGCGAATCCCAGGAGACCGTAGATCGCCCCCGAGGCGCCGATGCTGAGGGACCCGGGGCGGATCCAGGCGCTCAGCCCGAAGCCGCAGATGCCGGTCAGCGTGTAGATCACGAACAGCCGGCGCGCTCCGAAGGCCTGCTCGATGAGCGGACCGAGCGTCGCGAGCGCCATGCTGTTGAAGACCAGGTGCAGGATGCCGCCGTGCAGGTAGTTGGCGGTCACCAGCCGCCACCACTCCCCTGCCCCGAAGATCGACTCTCCCCATTTCCCGCCCAGGAGCCACAAGGTCTGCCCGCGCGGCGACCAGAGGGCCCCGAGACCGGTCCCGTCCGCCGCGACCGTCGCGAGCAGCAGAAGGGCGTTGGCGCTGAGGAGGATGACGCTGACGGAGGGCTTCCCCGGGAACAGCAGGCTGACGCCCCGTACCACGCCGCCGCGCGGCACCCCGCTCATCGAGGCGCCGCAGGCCGGACAGGCCGACGCCCCTCCCTCGACGAGGGTGCGGCACGAACGGCACATGCGGAGGGTCGTGCGGGCGCCGCGGCCGACGTTCTCCCATTGGGAGACCTTGTCTTCGGCGGCCTGCAGCCAGATTCGCTTCTTCCACTCCCAGCGGGTGCCGCGGGCGCCGAGCGCCTCCAGGAAGGAGATGCCGGCGTGAACGGCGCGCAGGTACAGCCGGCCGATCACGCTCCGGGACTTTGGGCCGGAGTCGCCGGCTTTACTTGAAGCTCCACGTCACGCCCAGCATGAGGTCCGGATCGGCATCGGCGATGCCGATGCGCCCTTCGAAGCCGAGGAGGGCGCCGGAGTGCAGCTTCGTCTCGACGCCGCCGACGGCCTGGAAGGCGATCTCGGTGTCGCTCAGCTTGTCGTCCCACTCGCTGTCTTCGTCGGCATTGACCCACGTGAGTCCCAGGCCACCGCCGACGTAGGGCTTCCAGACCTGCACCTTCGAGAAGATGTAGTGGACCTCCGCCATGCCGGTGATGAGCGTGACGTCATCCCCGAATCCCATCCAGACGCTCGGCCGGAAACGCACGTCGCGCGCGAAATAGCCGAGATTGAAGTGCACGCCGCCCCAGAACTGATCGGGGTTGAAGCTGACGCCGACGCGCGGACCCCAGCCGTCCCAGCGGATTCCGGGAGCGTTGCCGGCGGAGTGATACGTCGAAGGCGCGGTGGTCGTCGTGGTGGTGTCCTGCGCGAACGCTGGAGACGAAGCAACGGCCATGGTCATCGCCACGACGACCAGGGCCACGGGTACGAGCACGGCGCGGGTCCATTTCATGTTCTGACCTCCCCTCGCAGTGACGGGTGGAAAAGCGCAGTCGTGATGTACGAAGCGCAATGGAAAAGGTGCGAAGGCTAACATGCGGTCGGCGGTCGGTCAAATAGGCGCGGAGCCCTCTAGTCGTAACGGCGCAGCAGTCCGGTGAGGACACCGAGCACCCGTTCGGACTCGCGCGCCCGCGCGCCGCTCTTCAGCACGGCTCCCCCGCCCGCCTGCACCGCCACGCACGGCTCGCCGTCGCGGCGCTGCTCGCGCCGTTCGGCAATCAGGAGATCGCCGTCGAGGATCTGATCGTCGCGCAGCGCGTCTCCCTTCACCTGCAGGACGAAGGTCTCGGAGGGGCGGCGCACCAGCTCGCGCGGCAGCGACACGGTCGCCGCCGAGGCGATCGCTTCGATCGGCCGCTCCGGCGTGATCGTGCCGAGGAGCGGCACCGTCACGGCGGGGCTGGAGCGCGCGGCGGGGCGCAGCTCGATGCCGCGCCGGCGGCTGCGGCGGCGCTTGAGGAGGCCCCTGTCCTGGAGGAGCGCGAGATGCCGGTGCACCGTCGCGACCGAAGACAGGCCGCACCGCCGGGCGATTTCCACGAGGGTCGGCGCCTGGCCGGTCTCGGACAGGTGCGCCTCGATCGCCTCCAGGACCGCCTTCTGCCGCCGCGTCGGAAGCATCGGACCGCCCCGGCGCTCTAGTCGTCGCCGCGCGAGGAGCCGACGAACCAGTCCTCGCGATCGCGGAAGAGCACGTTGAACGAGGTCAAAGAACCGTAGCAGCGCGTCACGTACTGCTGCAACTCCACCTTGTCCTCGCTGGACAGCTTGGCGTGCGCGTTGATGCGCTGCTCGAGGACCCGCAGCCGGTCCCGCACCATGGTGATCTTGTGGAACAGGGCATCCACCGGGATGGTCTTCTCCTGCGTGTCGGTTTTGCCCGGTTTGATGACGAGCGTCCCGCCCTCGAACCGCCCCGCCATGCGGGTCTCTCCGAGGCCCAGGAGCTCGTCCACCGCCTCCTTGACCGCTTTCTTGATGTCGCGCCTGGTGAGGGTCGAAACGTCGTCGCTGTCGCCCATGCTCATGGAGTCCTCCGCGCGGTCATGCGGCGCCGCGACCGTCTCACTGCTCTTCGACGTCGGCGGCGCGCGGCTGCTTGAACTGACCGGCGCGGAACGCCTCGGCGAAGGCGATGACCACCTTGCGATCGTAGACCCGTTCCGACAGTTCGAGCAGGCGCTCGATCGCTTTGTCGAACGGCATCGCCTTCTGGTACGGCCGGTTGGTGGTCATGGCGTCGAAGGCGTCCGCCACCGCCACGATGCGCGCCGCCACGGGGATCTGCTCCCCCTTCAGGCCGAGCGGGTAGCCGGTGCCGTCCCAGCGCTCGTGGTGGAAGCGCATCCCCGGGATGATGTCGTGCATCGCCTTGATCTTCGCGAGGATCTGCGCCCCTTTTTCGGGGTGCTGCTTCATGACGGTGTACTCCTCGTCGGTGAGCATCGCCGGCTTGCGCAGGATCTTGTCCTCGATGCCGATCTTGCCGATGTCGTGGAACAGCGAAGCGATGTGGACCTGGCGGATCTCCTTCTTCTCCAGCCCGAGCTGCTTGGCGAGGAGCACCGCGTAGTGGTTGACGCGCTCGGAGTGCCCGCGCGTGTAGGGGTCCTTCTCGTCGATGGCGTCGGCGAGCGCCCGGATGGTCCCCATGAACAGCTCGTTGTTGACCTGCGCCGCGCCCTTGAGGCGCTGGATGTACTCCTGCATCTGGCGCGCCATGCCGTTGAAGGTGGCCGCCAGGGCGCCCAGCTCGTTGCGGCTGGAGACGGCGACGCGGTGATCGAAGGCGCCGTGCGCGAACGCCTCGGTGCCGGCCGCCAGCGCATGGATGGGGCGCGTGACGGTGGCGGCGAGCGCGTACGCGAGCACGAGCGCGAGGCCCGCGGCCAGCCCGGCCCAGATGACGGTGGTGCGCACCATCTGCTCGACCGCGGCGTAAGCCTTGCGTTTCTCGAGCTGGACGAAGATCCCCCACCCCTGCGAGGTCCCGTCCACCGAGGCGAGATAGTCCACCTCCTTGCCCTCGCGCACCGTTCGGAATTCCGTGGTGATGGCGGAGCGCCCGCCGCTCTGCTGGAACTCCTGCACGACACCGTACGAGCGCAGGTCGTCGCGCTGCAGCGTCCCGGTCTCGTCCATCGAGGCCAGCAGGTTCGCGTCGCGATCGAGCAGGTAGACGGTGTAGCCCGATCGGCCGGTGGAGGCCACCGGCGCCCACAGGACCGACAGGTCCACGAGGCCCGTCAGGGCGCGGCCGCTCCCCGGGGCCCCCGCCGGCACCGCGATCGGCAGGAGCGCACGGGCCCCGCCGCTCCCCGGGACATGGATCGTGTCACCGAGCGCCGGCTGGCCGTCCGCGGCGCTCAGCCCGGTGATCGCCGCCTGCGCCGCCGCCGGCAGCTGGAGACCGGCCTCGCGCGCCTCGATCGGGGCCGCCTCGGGCGACGTGAGGCGCAAAAGGACGAGCCCGTTCCCGAGGTAGCGCTGCAGCGCCGCGGTCGCGGCATCCGGGGCGTGCAGCTCGCCGCGCGCCACCGACGTTCCCTCCGCCAGCCGCGCCAGCTCGGCGACCCGGGCCTGGAGCGAGGCCTCGATCTGGCGCGCGATCGACGAGGCCATCTGCAGCTGCACCTCCTGCTGCGAGGTGATGAGCGACTCGCGGCTGATGGCGATGAGCTTCTGCGCGACGATGGCGAGGGGGAGAAGTCCCGCCAGCAGCAGGACGAGCAGGAACGTGTAGACGATACGCCCGCGCGGGCGCTCGATCTCCTCGGGCCGCGGCACGGCGGAGATCTCCCGCGCAGGCGGAGGAACGGAGGGCGTTCGGCCGGCCGCGGGGGAAGTCGGGTTCGGGTTGATGGCTGTTTTCACTCCGGCAGGCCTCGTCAACAAATCCCGACAGGCGCCGGGGATTCTAGGCCGGTGTCACACGGGGCGTCAACGCGTCCAGCCAGCGCCATCGCCGGACGCCCGGAGGCGACGGACTAGCGGTCGCGCGGGACCGCCATCATGCGCTCGAGGGCCCGGCGGGCTCCCGCCGCATCGTCGGCGTCCACCTCGATCGGGAACACGTTCTCGAGGAGCGCGCGACGCACCGCCGGCAGGTCGATCATCTTCATGTACGGGCAGTGCAGGCGGCAGCCGATGCACCCGTCCGCGGAGACGAATTCCTTGCCCGGGTAGCGCTTCTGCAGCTGGTGGATGAGGGCCCACTCGGTGGCGACGATGAAGGTGTCCGCTTCGGGGTGCCGGCCCACCGCATCGATCATCCCCGAGGTGGAGCAGATCTCGTCGGCGATGGCGAGAACATCCTCGCGGCATTCCGGGTGGGCGATGACGACCGCCTCGGGGCGGTTGCGCCTCACCAGGTCGACGCTGGCGGAGCGGAGCACCTCGTGCGTCGGGCAGGCGCCGTCGTAGACGACGACGTTTTTCCCCGGCACCTGCTTCGCCACCCAGCGGCCGAGGTTGCGATCCGGGGTGAACAGGATGTCCCGCTCGGGGAGGCTCCGCACCACCGACACGGCGTTCGCCGAGGTGCAGCAGATGTCCGACAGCGCCTTCACCTCGGCGCTGCTGTTGATGTAGGTGACCACCGCGTGGCCGGGATAGCGCGCCTTCCATTCGAGCAGCGACTCGGGACTGATCGAATCGGCCAGGGCGCAGCCGGCGGCGAGATTCGGCAGCAGGACCGTTTTGTCCGGGTTCAGGATCCGGGCGGATTCGGCCATGAAATGCACGCCGCAGAACACGATGGTCGAAGCGCTCGTCTTCTGCGCCTGCAGGGACAACCCGAGCGAGTCGCCGACGTAGTCGGCCGCCTCCTGGACTTCCGGGAGCTGGTAGTTGTGCGCCAGCAGGACGGCGTCCCGCTCGCGCGCCAGCGTCTTCACCTCGCGGATCAGCGCCGCGGTGACGGCCGGATCGGCCGGCCTCCAGATCTCCGGGATGAAACTCTCGGCGCGTGCCGCTTCAGCCGGCATGGCCCCTCCCGATCACCCGCGCCCCGCGCTCGGGCCGGATGCCGCGGATCCCCGCCGGGAAGAGGCGCCAGAACTCGCGGCGCACCAGGCTCGTGATGGTCGCGCTCTTCGAGAAGCCGTGATACCGGGCCACCGTCTCGAGCATCGTCAGGTCGTCCCGCGTGGCGGTGAAGGTACGCACCCGGCGCTTCCCGGCCTGCGGACCGGACCCGGATCCGGCCGACCTCGCGTTCTTCGTGTGTATACGGTTCATATATAACTTTGATATATGGACTCCCGAAGGCTACCGCGACACACCCGGGAAGTCAAGGACCTGTTCGAAGAGCGCAACGCCGGGCTGTGGCGGGGTCTGACGGACGGAAGACGCTCAGGCGGCCTTGCGATGCGTGTCGTCGGGGCGTTCCGCGGCGCCCTCGCCCCCCGTGCCGGTTTCCGGAGCGGCGGCCGATGCCGGGGCACCGACGGTGGGCGCGGGGGCGCTCGCGGCCGGCGCGGCCGTCACCGCCGGGTTCGGGCCGGTTCCCGTGCCCGGGGCGGTGTTGACGAGCCCCTGCACGTCGCCGACGCCGGTCTGCTGCAGGACGCGGACGAAGGCGTCCACGGCGAGCGGACAGAACTGGCGGCCGCGCATCTTGATCATCTCCTGCATGGCGAAGGCCAGCGGCAGGCCGATGCGGTACGGGCGCGTCGAGGTCATGGCGTCGAAGGCGTCGGCGAGGGACACGATGCGCGCCGGCTGCGGGATCTCCTCCCCCTTCAGCTTGTCCGGGTAGCCGCTGCCGTCGAACATCTCGTGGTGGTAGCGGATGCCGGCGACGTGGCGCTCGAAGGTCTTCACCGGAGCGAGGATCTGCGCCCCGACCACCGGGTGCGACTTGACCAGCTCGCGCTCCTCGGGCGTCAGGTTGGCCGGCTTGTTCAGGATCGCGTCGAGCATGCCGATCTTGCCGATGTCGTGCAGCAGGGCCACCTGGTGGACGACCTCCAGGTCCTCGCGCCCCAGCCCCATCGACCGGGCGATGAGGGAGGCGAAGCGCGCCACGCGCTGCGAGTGGCCGGCCGTGTAGCGGTCCTTCGCCTCGAGGGCGATGGCCAGCGACTGCACGGTCTGGATGTACGACCGCTCGTTCTCCTTCTTCGCCTCGTCGAGGTTGCGGAAGGCCACCACGAGCTCCTGGTTCCTCATCTGGAGATCGGAGAGCAGACGCTCGTTGAGACGGTTCATCTCGCGCTGGCGCAGGAGCGAGGTGATGGTGAACTTGATGTCTTCCTTCTCCCACGGCAGCGGGATATAGCGATCGACGCCGGAGTTGTTGAAGGCGTAGATCGCCTCATCGAGGGACGGCTTGTCGCTGAGGAGAATGCGGCACACGGCCGGGAACTGCGTCGAGACGATCTCCAGCAGCCGGTTGCCGGCGATGCCGGGCAGACCCTGCGACACGATGACCATCTCGATCGTCCGTCCCTGGTCGCGCAGCGCGTAGAGCGTGCCGAGCGCCTCCTCGGCCGAGGCGGTGGTGAGCACTTCGATTTCTTTCGGGCAGGAGCCCTCGATCGCCTCCTTGTGCATCACGCGCGTGAGGGAGGCGTTGTCGATGATGAGGACGACGGGACGGCTCATCCCAACCAATATAGGAAGGAGGATCGCGGGGCGCCAATGGGCCGGTCGCGGTGGCCGCGCTCCCCTCTCTCCGGCTGCGCCCCCGGTGTCGGTCCGTTGACGCTCCCCGGTCGATCCCATAGACTCGCGCCGCGATGCACGCCCTCTACGGGGCGGCCCTTCGGCTGGCCTGGGTCGCGTCGATCCCTTACCAGATCGTCATGGCAGCGCTTCACGGCCGGCCCGCCTCTCCCTGGCGCGAGCGGCTCGGGCGCGCGCCGCAGCTCTCCACCCTTCCTCCCGGCGCCCTGTGGGTGCACGCCGTGTCGTTCGGCGAGGTCCGCCTGGCTCACGCGGTCATCGCCGCGCTGCGCGCGCGGCTGCCCCATCCGATCCTTCTGACGACCACCACCGCCACGGGGCGCGCGCTCGCGGAGCGCTGGCGCCGCGAAAAGTCGCCCGGAGCGGCCGACGCCGTCAGCGCTCCCCCGCTCGATCTGCCCGGGCCGATCGGCCGCTTCCTCGACGCGGCGCGGCCGCGCGCGCTCGTGCTCGTCGAAACGGAGTTGTGGCCGAATCTCCTGCGCCTCGCGCCGGCCCGCGGTGTCGCTGTGCTCGTCGTCAACGGCCGGCTGTCCCCGCGCGGGTTCTCGCGTCAGCGGCGCGCGCGCTCCCTGTTCGCCCCGGGTCTGGCCGCGATGCAGCTCGTGGCGGCGCAGTCCCAGGAGGATGCGGCGCGTTTCGTGACGCTCGGTGTGCCGGCGGAGCGCGTGCAAACCACGGGCAACATCAAGTTCGATCTGCCGGTGCCCGAAGCGGCCGGCGACCCGGTGCGCCGCAGGCTCGGCCTGCGCGCCGACGCGACCGTGTTCGTCGCCGGGAGCACGGCCCGCGGCGAAGCGGCGCCGGTGGCGGACGCTTTCGCGGCCCTGCGGGCCGCGGTCCCGGGCGCCCTCCTGGTCATCGCGCCGCGTCACCCGGAGGACGTGGCGCCGGCGCGCCGCCTGCTCGAGCGGCCCGGGTGGCGCGTGCGTCTCTGGAGCTCTTTCGAGGATGCGGGCGGCACGGCGTCGCCGGCGGAACCGGAGTATGACGTCGTGGTGGTGGACCGCATGGGGGTGCTCCCGGCGATCTATGCCTGCGCCACTGTGGCGTTCGTCGGGGGGAGCCTGGTGACCCGCGGCGGTCAGAACCTGCTCGAGCCGGCGGCCGCCGGCGTGCCGGTCCTGTTCGGCCCGCACGTGGACACGGTGCGCTTCGCGGCCAACGCGCTCCTCGCGTCGGGTGGAGGCTTCCAGGTGATGGACGGAAGGACCCTTGCCGCCGAGGTGCTGCGGCTGGCGCGCGATCCCGCCGCCCGCTCGGCCGCCGGCGCGCGGGCGCGAGAAGCCGTGAAGCGGAATCGCGGTGCGCTGGAGCGCACCATCACGCTGGTTGCCGGAGCGCTCAGGACGCAGGCTCCGCGGGCCGGGCGCGGGTGAGCCCCTCCGAGGCCGTTCGGCCGGATCCTTTTCGCCGCTCCCCGCTCGCGGACGCGGCGCTCGCGCTCCCCGCCCTGCTCTACCGCGGCGCGATCCGGCTGCGCAACGGGCTCTACGATCGCGGCCTCCTGCCTTCGGCGAGCCTCGCCTGGCCGGTCGTGTCGATCGGCAACCTGACGGTCGGCGGCACGGGGAAGACCCCCGTGACCTCGTCGCTCGCAGGGGCGCTCCTGGGCCGCGGCTTCGCCGTCGGCATCGTCAGCCGCGGCTACGGCCGGGCAGGCCGCGCTCCCGTCCTGGTGTCGGACGGCGCTCGTCTGCTCGCCGGCCCCGAGGCCGCCGGGGACGAGCCGGTGCTGCTGGCGCAGGCGCACCCACGGGCGGTGGTCGCGGTCGCGGCGGATCGGCGGGTGGCGTTCGGACTGCTTCCCGAAAGGCCCATCCCCCGCGTGGTCCTGCTCGATGACGCCTTCCAGCACCGCGCGACGGCGCGCGATGTCGACCTGCTCCTGGTGGACGGCGAGGCTCCTTTCGGCAATGGTAGAATCCTCCCCTTCGGCCCGCTGCGCGAACCGATCTCGGGGATGCGCCGGGCCGATGCTCTTGTCGTGACGCGCGGCGACGGCGCCTGCCCGCCGGCTCTCCGCGCCGCCCTGGAGCGCCACCATCCGAACGCGCCGATCTTCCACGCCCGCATCGTCCCGAGCCGCCTGGTCCGGCCCGACGAGCCCTCGCTGCCTCTGGAGGCGCTGCGCGGGCAGGCGGTCTTCGCCCTCTCGGGGATCGCGCGCCCCGATCGCTTCGAGGCGGATCTCGGTCGTCTCGGGGCTCGCGTGGTCGGCACGCGGCGCTTCCCCGATCACCATCGCTTCAGCGCGATGGAAAGGCGGACGATCGAACGCGACGCCCTCGCCTCAGGGGCCGCGATGATCGTGACGACCGAGAAGGATCTCGTGCGTCTCCTCGCCGCCTTCACCGCCCCGGACGCGCCGGCGGTGGCCTTGACGGGACGGCCGCTCGTGGCGCTGGCGATCGAGGCCAGCTTCCCGCGGGAAGCCGATCTCGCCCGCTTCGTCGAGGAGCGCCTGCGACGCTCCCCCGCCGCAACCCGGCAGCCGGCGCACGCATGAGGGGCGAAGGACGCGCAACCCTTGGCCAGTGGCTCGGCTACGCCGTGGGGCGATCGGTCTTCGCCCTTCTCGCCCTGATGCCGCTGCGCGCCGCGCGGGGCGCCGGCGCCGCCCTCGGGCGCCTGTTCTTCACGGTCTCGCCGCGGCACCGGGGCATCGCCCGGCGCAATCTCGAGGCCGCCCTCGGCCCCGGTGTCGGACCCGAGGAGCGGGAGCGGGTCGCGCGCGCGTGCTTCGCCCACCTCGGCCGCATCGTCGCCGACGCCACCCACTTCCCGGAGCATCTGCGCCGCCCGACCGAGGCGGTCGCCGTCTACGAAGGGGTCGAGCACCTGAAGGCGGCCGCGGCGCAGGGCAGGGGCGTGCTGGTGTTCTCGGGGCATTTCGGCCACTGGGAGCTCATCGCCTTCCTGCAGCATCGTCTCGGCCTGCCGATGACGATGGTGGTCAGCCCGCTCGAGAACCCGCTCTACGACCGCTTCATCGCGCGCCTGAGGGGCCAGGGCGGCAACCGCATCCTGTCGAAGCGGCACGCGGCGCGGCCCATCCTCAAGGCGCTGGCCCGGGGCGAGGCGATCGCCATCCTCATCGATCAGAACGTCCGCGGCGAGGGCGGCCTGTTCATCGACTTCTTCGGCCGCGCCGCCTCGAGCACGCCGGCGCTCGCCACCCTGGCGCTCCGCAGCGGCGCGCCCATCGTGCCGGTCTTCTCGTGGTTCCTCCCGGACGGACGGCTGCAGATCTCCTACCGTCCGGCGCTCGAGCCGCGGCGGCACGGCTCGATCGAAGAGGATGTGCGCGACCTCATGCGCCGCTCGACCGCGCTGCTCGAGGCGGAGATTCGCCTGCGCCCGGACATGTGGCTGTGGATGCACGATCGCTGGCGCACCCGCCCCCGGCCTGCCGAGGCGGCGCCGGTCTCGCTCCCGGTGCACGGATGAACCGCGTGGTGTGCGGAAGGCGTTGCGGCTCGCGTCACGCGTCCGGGGTACGCTCGTGAGCCGGCGGGCCATCTTCATGGATCGCGACGGGACCGTCTGCGAGGAGATGGGCTACATGAACCACCTGTCCCGCAGCCGGCTGCTGCCGCGCAGCCTCGAGGCGATCCGCCTCGCCAACGAGCACGGCTACCTGGTGATCATCACGACCAACCAGTCGGGGGTGGCGCGCGGCCTGTTCACCGATGCGCTGGTGCGGGAGGTGCACGAGCAGCTGCGCGAGCGCGCCGAGGCCTCCGGGGCGCGCATCGACGGGTTCTACTACTGCCCGCACCACCCGCGCGAGGGCGCGCCGCCGTGGCGGGCCGACTGCGACTGCCGCAAGCCGCGTCCCGGGATGATGCGGCGCGCCGCCGCCGAGCACGACATCGACCTGTCCCGGTCCTGGATGATCGGCGACGGCTTCCCCGACATCGAGGCCGCGGCGGCGGCCGGGGTGCGCGTGGTGCAGGTGCTCACCGGCTACGGCCGCGGTCTCGTGGAACATCACCAGGACGAATACCGCCACCGGCCCGACCACACGGCCGGGGATCTGCTCGACGCGGTGCGCTACATCGTGGGGCGCGACCAGGAGGGGCGATGAAGAAGGGAGGCGGTCAGGCCGGAGACGCGGGCGGCGTGCGGGAGCGGCTGGTCGGGATCGTCGATCGGATGGCGACCACACCGGTGCTCCTCGTCGCCGATCTGGTCCTCGACGTCTTCGAGCACGGCCGCATCGGGCGGATCTCCCGCGAGGCGCCGGTCCTCATCCTCGATCAGGTCCGCACCGACCGCCTGCCGGGCGGCGGGGCCAACGTCGGCGCCAACCTCGCGGCGCTCGGCGCCAGAACCGACATCGTCGGCCGCGTCGGCGCCGACGCCGCCGGGGAGGCCCTGGTCGACGCGCTGGCCCGCCTCGGCTGCAGCACCGCCGGCATCGTGCGCGACCCGGGCTATCGCACGCCGGAGAAGCGCCGCATCCTCGCCGGCAGCGCCCACTCCGTGCAGCAGCAGATCGTGCGGCTCGATTCGGGAGGCGGCGCGAAAGCGGCCGCGGCCGACCTGGTGGCCCGCCTGAGCGCGGCGGCGGGTCCGGCGCGCGGCGTGGTGTTCTCCGACTACTCCCTCGGTCTGTTCCACGACGACAGCATCGAGCCGCTGCTGGCCGCCGCCCGCGAGGCGCAGCGGCCGGTCTTCGTCGATTCGCGGACGCAGCTGCGACGCTTCCACGGCGTGGCCGCCGCGACGCCGAACCTGCAGGAGGCGGAGACGGCGCTCGGCGGCCCCATCGGCGGCGACCCCGAGCGGCTGCACGCGGCCGCCGAGGCGATTCGCGCGCGCCTCGACGCCGAGACGGTCGTCGTCACGCTGGGAAGCCTGGGGATGGCGGTGGCGGGGCGGTCGGGGGCGAGGGCCCGCCTGGCGGTGTACGGCACGGACGAGGTGGCGGACGTCACCGGCGCCGGCGATACGGTCATCGCAACCCTGGCGCTTGCGATCCTGGCCGGGGCGGAGGCGGTGGAGGCGGCGCTGCTCGCCAACTACGCGGGCGGCATCGTCGTCATGAAGCGCGGCACCGCCACCGTATCTCCCGACGAGCTGCGCCAGGCGGTGCGCCGCGACGCGCAGCTGGACGCGCGGCTCGAGGGTCGGTGAGGCCTCGTCCACGCCGGCGCGCCGGCGAAGGCGCAGCGGCGCCGGCTCCCATCCTGCGTCCCGCGGCGGCGGCCCGGTGGCTGCGTCCCCGCAGGCGCGGCCGTCGCATCGTCCTGGCGAATGGCCTGTTCGACCTCCTGCACGTCGGGCACCTGCGCTATCTGCGCGGCGCGCGGCGCTTCGGGGATCTCCTCGTCGTGGCGGTCAACGGCGACGGCTCGGCGCGCGCCCTGCGCGGCCCGGGGAGGCCGCTGGTGCCGGCGCGGGACCGCGCCCGCCTCGTCGCCGGCGTGCGCGGCGTCGACCTGGTGCTGATCTTCGGGGGCAGGACGGTCGGCGGTGTCCTGCGCCGCCTGCGCCCGGAGGTTCACTGCAAGGGGACGGACTACACTCCCGGCACGGTCCCCGAGGGAGCGATCGTGCGCGCCTATGGCGGTGTCGTGAAGGTCGCGGGAGACCCGAAGCGGCACGCCACGACCGACCTCGTCGGCCGGCTCGCGGCGATGCGCGGGCGCTAGCCCGCGGCCGCGCCGGAAGAGCCTTCCCCTTCCTTCTCTTCGGGCGGGGTGGCCTCTTCGGCCTTCTTGCGCAGCGACTCGGCGCGCCGGTCCTTCTTGGCCTGGCGCTCCTCGCGCTGTTTCTTGAACAGCCCCTCCGAGCCGACCAGCTCGATGAACGCCATCTCGGCGCCATCCCCCTGCCGCGGCCCCAGCTTCATGGTGCGAGTGTAGCCGCCCGGACGGGTCGCGAAGCGCGGCCCGAGGGTCGAGAAGAGCTTCTTGACCACGTCCTTGTCGGCGATCTGGCGGATCACCTGGCGCCGCGCGTGCAGATCATCCTTGCGGGCGAGCGTGATGAGCCGCTCGGCGAACGACCGCAGCTCGCGCGCCTTCGGCACGGTCGTGCGGATGCGCTCGTGCTTGAACAGCGAGGTGGACAGGCTGCGCAGCAGGGCGAGCCTGTGGCTCGACGTGCGGCCCAGCTTCTTGAGACGTACCCCGTGACGCATCCTCTCCTCCCCTGCTACTCCGCCTGCGGGCCGGCCAGGTTGTCGATCTTCATCCCCAGCGTCAGACCCATCTCGGCCAGCAGTTCCTTGATTTCGTTGAGCGACTTGCGCCCGAAGTTCTTGGTCTTGAGCATCTCCGCCTCGCTCTTCTGCACGAGGTCGGCGATCGTCTTGATGTCGGCGTTCTTGAGGCAGTTGTACGAGCGCACCGACAGCTCCAGCTCGTCGATCGACCTTTGAAGGTTTTCCCGCACCCGGTCGCGATCCCGGTCCACTTTCTCGATGTCGAGCTCGGGAACCTCCTCGAAGTTCACGAAGATCGACAGGTGGTCCTTGAGCAGCTTGCTGCCGAGGCCGAGGGCGTTCTGCGGTGACACGGCGCCGTTGGTCCAGATCTCGATGGTCAGGCGGTCGTAGTCGGTGGTCTGGCCGAGGCGCGCGTCCTCGACCGTGTAGTTGACCTTGCGCACCGGCGAGTGGACCGAGTCGATCGGGATGTACCCGATGGTCAGGTCGTGGTCGAAGTTGCGATCGGCCGGCACGTAGCCGCGGCCCGGCTTCACGCGCAGCTCCATGTTGAGGTGCGCCTCGTCCATCAGGCTGGCGATGTGCACCTCGGGATCGAGGATCTCGACGTTGGGGTTGGTCTCGATGTGAGCGGCCTTCAGCTCCATCGCCCCCTCGCCGCGCAGGTAGATCGTCTCCGGGTGATCGACGTTCAGCTTGATCGGGATCTGCTTGAGGTTCAGCACCAGGTCGATGGTGTCCTCGACCACCCCCGGGATGGCCGTGAACTCGTGCAGCACGCCGTCGACCTTGATCGCGGTGATCGCCGCCCCCTCGACCGAGGAGAGCAGCACGCGCCGCAGCGCGTTGCCGACGGTGGTCCCGAAGCCCCGCTCGAACGGCTGGGCCCAGAACCGCCCGTAGGTGGGCGTCAACGTCTCGTGATCGACCTCGAGGCGCTTCGGCCTCTGGAAACCTTTCCAAAGCATTCGACGATCCTCCTGCCGGGATTCCATGCCGCCCGGCGGCGACTCAATCATTACTTGCTGTAGAGCTCGACGATGAGCTGCTCCTGGATGGGCAGCGTGATCTCCTCGCGGCGCGGCAGGTTCGCCATGCTCCCCGACACCGCCCCCTCGGCCTGCTGCAGCCACGGCGCCACGCCGCGGCCGCGCGCCAGCTGCAGCGCCGCCTGCACGTGGACGTTCTTCGACATCTTGTCCTTCATCGTCAGGGTCTGGCCCGGCTTCACCTCGTACGATGGGATGTCCACCTTCTTCCCGTCCACCTTGACGTGCCCGTGGGCCACCATCTGCCGGGCCTGGGCGCGCGACGACGCGAACCCGAGCCGGTAGATGATGTTGTCGAGGCGGCGCTCCAGCCCCTGCAGGAGCATCTCGCCGGTGACCCCCTTCTTGCGCGCCGCCTCCTGGAAGGTCAGGCGGAACTGCTTCTCGAGCACGCCGTACACGCGCTTGACCTTCTGCTTCTCGCGCAGCTGCACGCCGTAGCCCTGCAGCTTGACGCGCCGCTTGCCATGCTGGCCCGGCGGGAAGTTGCGCTTCTCCACCGCGCACTTCTCGGTGTAGCAGCGGCTCCCCTTCAGGAACAGCTTCATCCCTTCTCGCCGGCAGAGCCGGCAGACCGTGCCTCGCTGTCGCGCCACTGTTCTTCTCCTAGACCCGGCGCCGCTTCGGAGAGCGGCAGCCGTTGTGCGGAATCGGCGTCATGTCCTTGATGGTCTTCACTTCGAGCCCGATCGACTGCAGCGCGCGCACCGAAGACTCGCGCCCGGCGCCCGGCCCCTTGACGCGCACCTCGAGCTGCTTGACGCCGTGCTCGCGGGCCGCGTTGCCGGCGGCCTGCGCCGCCAACTGGGCGGCGAACGGCGTCCCCTTGCGGGATCCCTTGAAGCCGACGCAGCCGGCCGAGGACCAGGAAAGAACTCCCCCGCCCTGATCGGTGATGGTGATCACCGTGTTGTTGAACGAGGCGTGGACGTGCGCGATGGCGAACGGCACGTTCTTCTTCTCCTTCTTCTT